>CAYHAR010000338.1:0-1838 GCA_964354595.1 uncultured Anaerolineae bacterium
GCGCTGCAGCGCGAGCACTCGGAGGCCAGCAAGACTCAGGCTGTGCTCCAAAGCATCGGCGACGGCGTCATCGTCTTTGACCAGAATCGGCTGGCGATTGTCGTCAACCCGGCTGCGTGTTCCATTCTTGAATATGCCGAAGCGGACGTGCTCGGCTACGACATGAGCAAGCTCATGGGCAAGGCCGTGAGCGAAGAGGAGCAAGCGATTGTCCGCTCGATGATCGCCAGTGGTGGGCCGTCTCGCACCGGCCTCAAGATCGTCTGGGGCCGCAAGGTTTTGGCGGTCGGCTTGGCGCCGGTTCAACTGCCCGCGACCGACCAAAATGGCACGGTGGTGGTCTTGCGCGACATTACCAAAGAGGCCGAAGTGGACCGGATGAAGAGCGAGTTCGTGTCCCTCGTTTCGCACGAGCTGCGGACGCCCATGACGGCGATCAAGGGGTATCTAGAGTTGCTGTTGTCGGACGCCACCACTGACCCGCAGATGCAGCGCAACTTTATAGAGATCGCCAAGTCAAACGCCGATCGCTTGGGCGACATGGTGAGTGAGCTGCTAGATGTATCGCGCATCGAGGCCGGCAAGATCCAAATGCGCTTCCAAGCGGTCTCGGTGCGCCGCATCGTCAATGACGTGGTGACCATGCTCCAGAGAGGTCTCGGTGACAAGAGCGTCCAACTCCGACTGGACATCCCGGAGGACTTGCCGGACACGTTGGCCGATCCCAGCCGATTCACTCAAATTGTCACCAACTTGATGTCCAATGCGCTCAAGTACACGCTGGAGGGGCACATTGACGTGACGGCGCGCGTCTTGGGCGACCATGTCCAGGTGAACGTCAGCGATACGGGTATCGGGATGACGGACGATGACCAGGCCCAGCTCTTTACGCGCTTTTTCCGCGCTTCCACGGCCCGCGCGACGGATATCCCGGGCACGGGACTGGGGCTGGTCATCACGCGTTCGTTGGTCGAGATGCACGGCGGACGCATCTGGGTTGAGAGCGCAGTGGGCCGGGGCAGCACGTTTAGCTTCACGCTGCCTGTGGTGCCCAAATCTCTGGCGCACATGGCCTCGGAAGTGTCCTTGGGAGGCGCGGCGCTGGGCCGACCTGCCTCCAGGCTTCTCATTGTGAATGACAAACTGCACATCGCCCAGTTGTTCCGTCACCAGCTCGAAACGGACGAGTACACGGTCCTCATTACCACCTATGGCAAGGATGCGTTGCCGCTGGCCCGGCGCGAAAAACCCACCCTGATCTTGCTGGATGTCGTGCTCTCCGACATGGATGGCTTGGAGGTGTTGCGCCAGCTCAAGCAAGACCCGGATACCCAATCTATCCCGGTGGTGATTACTTCCATCGTCGGCGAGGAAGAAAGAGGCTTTACTCTGGGCGCAGCCGATTATCTCTCCAAGCCGATCAGCGATCCTCAATGGATGGACAGTGTGCGGCGCGTGTTGGCCGCTTCCGGGCAAGAAGGCTCGACTTCTCATCTGGTGTTGGTGGCAGAAGATGAGACAGAAATACGCTGTTGGCTATCGGTCGAGCTTGCCAGGCAGGGATTTTCGGTTATCGAAGCCTGCAACGGCGAAGAAGCTCTGGCCGCCGTCGCCACGAATCTGCCCAGTTTGATTCTGCTTGATCTCGACATGCCCAAGATGAATGGCTGGACGGTGGTTCGCAAGCTGAAAGAAAATCCCCGCACGGCGGGGATACCGGTGATCGTGCTGACCGCCGCGCCGCTCGACGCGCAGCGTGATAGAATCCAGGTGCTCGGCGCGGGGGTGCAGCAGTTCTTTACCCGGCCGATGCCGGTGGAGACGATGGTCGAGGAAAT
>CAYHAR010000338.1:1938-3954 GCA_964354595.1 uncultured Anaerolineae bacterium
ATTGCCGCCTGCGTCGAGCAGACCGGCAAGCAGGGCGATTGGATTAGAGTTGAGCGAGGGGAGCGGCATACGGCGTATCAGGAGCATGAGCAGGGCGATACCAAAGGACACCAGGCGCGTCACCACCAGCGGCACAAAGACTCGGCCCGGCTCGGCCTGGGCGATCAAAATGAAAAAACCTCCAAAGCCCACACCGGCCAGAACGGCTAACAGAATTCCCTGCCGCAATACTTTTCTATCTGTTGTTGACGATTGAGACACCAGCCCAATACCGAGGAACGCTAGAGCAAAGCCCGCCAGCCGCGCTGCGCCCGGAAAACCCTCTGTCAACATGCCGAACAGCACCGGCAGAGCGGCCCCGACGACTGCGGCGATGGGCGCGACGCTGGCCGCATTCCCCAAAGACAGGGCGTGATAAAGAGTGGCAACGCCGATCGCGCCGGATACCCCGGCCATAGCCGCCGAAGACAAACCGCCCAACGAGGGGAGTGACTCGCCCCACAACGCCACACATGCCAGCAGCGGCACAGTCCCCGAGAGAGTCGAGAGCGCCAATACTTGAAATTGGCTGTGCCGGCGCGTGGCCACTCCACCGCTGAAATCTCCACCCCCCCACACAAATGCCGAGGTTAATGCAAAGAGGATACCCAGCCAGCTTGTAGAAAACATTAGACGAAAGTGCCACTCTTGGCACTGCGGATAACAGCCTCGATCACTTGCATGTTGGCCACAGCGTCTTTTAATGGTGTCGGCACGTCGGTGCTGTTGAGCACTGCCAGTGAGAATAACTCGGCCTGGATCGTGTACTGGTCGCAAACATCAAGAACAATCTCGTCCGTCTCGGTTCCATGTTGATGCCACAGCTTACACGGCCGGTCAGAGGGGGCATTGAAGGGAATCTCGATTTCAATCCGCCCCTCGGTCCCCAAGATGTTGACCCGCTGATAGGGTGTCAACTGTGTGGAACAGGTAAAGGTAGAGGTGCCGCTGTGGAAGTCCAGTATGCCAGAGGCCAGACGGTCTATTTTGAGGTGTGGATCGTATTCCATCATGCCCAAGACCCGCCGAGGCTCTGCGCCAAAGAGGAAGCGTGCAAGGGAAATCGCATAGCAACCAATGTCCATCAGGCCGCCGCCGCCGGTTTCAGCCCTGTTGCGGATATTGTCGGGATCGGTTTTGTAGTACGAGAAGAATGACTGGACCGTCCGCAGATCGCCAATTTTCCCTTCGACCACGAGCTGCCGCGCTCGCTGCCACTGAGGATGATGGCGATACATGAACGCCTCCATCACTTTCAGGTGTGGCCGCTTTTGGGCGGCATTCAGCAGTTCCTGGGCTTGCGCCACCGTCAAGCCAATCGGCTTTTCGCACAATACGTGCTTGCCCGCATCGAGTGCCTTGATGGACCAGGGTACATGCAGGTGGTTGGGGAGTGGAATGTAAACGGCGTCAATATGGGGATCGGCCAGCAGCTCCTCATAAGTGCCATAGGCTTTTGGTATGCCCAACTGCCTGGCTGCCGCCTGCGCCTTTTCCAGATTGCGCGAAGCAATGGCGAGGATTTCGCAATGCTCGCCCAATTGCATGGCGGGAATGACTTGCCGCACACCGATGCTGGCAGTGCTCATGACGCCCCAACGAACCTTGCTCATTCTGCTGCCCCCCTTGTTGAAAAAGGATTGAATTCGGAACAAAAAGCGCGGGTCCCTCACCCGCGCAGTTGGGAGATAATACACTCTCAGTGGGCGAAAGGAGACTCGGACTCCTGACCTCCTCTTTGTAAGAGAGGCGCTCTAACCAACTGAGCTATTCGCCCGGTTCAGTGCGGCTATTTTACCTCAATCAGCCCAAACGCGGAAGCGTGATCGCCTGCTGCTTCTGGTACTTGCCCTTCTTGTCGGCGTAGGAACGCTCGCATTCTTGGTCGGCGACAAAGAACAAGACCTGAGCAATTCCCTCGTTGGCATAGATGCGAGCGGGCAGGGGGGTCGTGTTGGAAATTTCCAGCGTCACGTA
>CAYHAR010000339.1:0-3930 GCA_964354595.1 uncultured Anaerolineae bacterium
GGCAAGCTGCCGTATGGCTGCCCGGCGCCGCGAGACCAGCTCGACCGCGTGCTGATTCAAACCCTGGAATGGAATCGCGGCACTGAAGCCCAACCGCAAGTCCTCGTCGGCGGCAAGTGCAAGCTCAAGGACGGCTCATCCAAGGATATGGCCACCATCGTCTGGCAACTGGAAAAAGTAAACAGCAAGTGGCAGATCAAGGGAGCCACGCCGCAATAGTTGACTTGTCGTGCGCCTGATAGTATAATGATACTACAAGTGAGATACATTTGATACTACATAACGAGGTGTGCCGTGCCGACTATTGGCGTGCGGGAACTAAGAGAGCGCACCACCGAAGTGCTGCGCCAGATACGAGAGCAACAGGCCGAATACGTAATTACTTATCAAGGACGACCTATTGCTTTGCTCTTGCCCATTCACTCTGAAGCGGTTGAAGCCGCGATAGCACAGGCCAGCCGGCGAAGCGTGGTCGGTGGATGGGAGACGTATGCCCGGTTAGCCGAGCAGGTGCGCCGGGACTGGCCCGCCGAACAAAGAACCCAGGACTTGATGGACGAGATCCGGCAGTGAGGCGCAATGTTTACGGTTGACGCCAGTGTCCACATCAACGCCATGAATCCAGCAGAAGAAGGTTCTGCCCATAGCCAGGCTTTCTTGGAGCAATTACACGCGCGACCCTGGCCCGTTTTTTCGCCAATGCTGTTATTGGTAGAAGTAGCCGCTGCTATAGCTCGCGCCAAAAACGACGCCGCACAGGGAGTCGCTATGGCGCAAGCTGTTCGTGGTCTGCCGGGCCAAGTCTGGGTAACTCTCGACGACTCACTGACTGACGAAGCTGTCCGACTGGCTGCCGAACATCGCTTGCGAGGAGCCGATGCTATCTACGCTAGTGTAGCCCAACGTTATGGGACAACGCTTGTCACACGAGACCGACAGCAATTGGATCGGCTGCCGCCTGTATTGCCCGTGTTGACCCCAATCGAGGCCCTGGTACGCTTGACTGAAAGAGCGAAGGCGGAAAAGAAATAAACGCGAGGCGACACCATTGAAAGTTGCCATCATCACAGGCGCGTCATCCGGCATCGGCGAAGCGACGGCGCGCCGGTTGGCGCGTGACGGGATGTGCGTCACCCTGGCCGCGCGCCGACAGGACGAGCTGGAACGGGTCGCCAGAGAGATTGAAGCCAACGGCGGTCAGGCGCTCGTGGCGCCGACCGACGTGCGCGACCGCGCGGCGATTCAGCGCATGGTAAAAGCCACGCTGGATCGGTGGGGCCGCGTGGATGCGCTCGTCAACAACGCCGGGCTGGGCTATTCGAGCCGCGTGGTCAATCTTGATCCAGATCAATTGCGGGAACAGGTAGCCGTGAATCTGGTCGCCGTGATCGAGTGCGCGCAGGCCGCCTTGCCAGCGATGATGCAGCAATCGTCAGGGCATATGATCAACGTGGCTTCTATTGCAGGACTGGTTGGACTGCCAGGCTCAAGTATCTATTCCGCGACCAAGTCCGCCGTCATCAGTTTTTCAGACTCGCTGCGCCGGGAGGTGCGCCGACATGGCATCTACGTGACCGCATTCTGCCCCGGCTTTGTCGCCACCAACTTTTCGCCGCGCCTCAAGCAAATTGCCGCGAGTGGGAAACGCCTGCCCGGCATCATGCAAGCCGAGTACGTTGCGGATCGCATCGCCTGGCTCATCCGCCACCCGCGCCGCCGACTGATCATCCCGCCGGGCTGGGGAATGCTGGCAGCCATCGCGCAAACATTTCCGTGGCTGACGGACAGTGTGCTCAACCGATACGATCCGCCATGATCAAGTCTGTGACTCTCGTCGCCCTACTCTGCACCACACTGACGGCGTGCGCCGCGCTACCCGGACCGCTGCCAACTCTAACTCTCACGGTCAGCCCATCCAGCACGCCCACGCGCGGCGTCAGTCCGCTGGCGACCGTCGCATCGAGCGAGCTGGTCGCGCCCAGCCCGACACGCCCCGACAGCCCGCTGATCACGCCCACGCGCAGCGCCACCGTCGTCTCGTTGCTGTCCACACCGACGGCGGTGCCACTCACGGCGACGTTCACTCCTACGCCAACAACGCCTCCATCGCCTTCGACCACGCCGCTCATTGCCGCGTCCACGCCCACGCGCATTCCCTCTCCCGCAACCGTCGCGCCGGCATTGCCTTCGCCGGTCGCCAGTCGCCCGCCGTTGGCGACGCTTGCGCCTTCATCAACGCCCGCGCCGACCATCCCGCCGATCTTTGTCACAGCCTGGGTGAGCGATCCAAACCCAGAGCCGGGTGTAGACGTGAGCGTGTATGGTCGTCTGCTCGTCAACGGCCAACCGACCGCCGGCGAAGGCATGGTCGCTCGCTGGCACATGAAAGGCCGGAATGTAGACTGCGTTGGCGACACGTGGGTGGATGGCATGGCGTACTGCACGGCCAACACTTACGGCCTCCCCGCCGATTACACCGTCGTCATCGAAGTATTCATCAAGTACAACCAGGTGCCGTATCGCGCAACCACGCAGTTGACCATCCGGTAAGACGTAGAGCGTGGAGGGTGAAGCGTGGAGCGATGGCGTGTCACTCCACGCTCTACCCTCCACGTTTTTCCATCGTGACAAAAGTCATCGTCTCCAGATGCGATGTGAGGTATGATATCAAGATAGAAGGAGGCGACCCATGTCAGCGACAGATGTTTTGAAGGACGAGCATCGCGGCATCGAAAGGATGCTGGCGATTGTGGAGGCGGCCACGCAGCGATTGCAGGCCAGAGGCGATGTGCCCGCCGACCTGTATCTCAAGGCCGTGGATTTTTTCCGGGGCTTTACGGATGGATGCCATCACGCCAAGGAAGAAGAAAAACTGTTTCCCACTTTGGAGCAGCGCGGCGTCCCGCGTGAGGGTGGGCCGATTGGCGTGATGTTGGCCGAGCACGAGCAAGGGCGGGCCTATGTGCGCGCGATGGCCGAGGCCGCCAATCGCTATTCCAAAGGGGACAAGTCTGCCGGCGCCGCGCTCATCGAAAGCGGGCGCGGCTACGTGGGGCTGCTCCGTCAGCACATTGCCAAAGAAGATGGCATCCTGTTTCCGATGGCCGACCGGATGCTTTCCGGCGAGGAGCAGGCTCAGCTTGCGGAAGAGTTTGAAGTCATCGAGCGCGAGCGCACCGGCCCGGGCGAGCACGAACGCTATCACCACATGCTCGACGAACTGGAGCAAGTCGTAGCCCGCTGGTAATCAACGCCCCTCTCACGCCAACGCGCCCGGGCTCTGCGCCGCGCGCAAGGCGGCCAGCTCGCGCGTCATCTGATCCAGGCGCGCGACGATTTCCTGATGGCGCGCGGCCTCCGGCTCGGGCTTTTTGCCTATGAACGCAATCGTCCCGCCTGGCTCTAGCACCGCCTGCTCGACCTCGCTCAGCGACGCAAACCCCTGCTTGTGCGCCGCCGCTTCCAGCTCGGCGAGCGTGATGATTTCTTTTTCCAGGCGATCCGTCTTGATCTGGCCGTTCTCGATCAGCGGGTCGGCGTCACCCTCGACGATCTGCTCAATCTGTCTGTGCCCATAGAGAAATCGCACCACCAGGTAATTGACCAAAAGCAAAGTCGCCGCGCCGATGATGCCGCCGGTGACCGAAGTGTCATTGCCGATGATGGCGTTCTGCACGGTGTTGGAAAGCGTCAGCAACACCACCAAGTCAAACGGGTTGAGCTGGGCCAGCTCGCGCTTGCCCGCCAACCTCAGGCCGATGACCAAGACGACATAGATGATCACGGGCCGCAATATCTTTTCCAGCACCGGCAATCCCAGATAAAACATATTGGTCACCAGTTGTGTGTTCATGTTTACCCCCTGCTTGATTTGATCGAGCGGCGACGCTAGTTTTACATCCAGGGCCGCTTTGTGTCAAGCGAATTTGC
>CAYHAR010000340.1:0-3904 GCA_964354595.1 uncultured Anaerolineae bacterium
GCTCGTCGAGCGTTGGGTCGGACGTGAATAGTCACCGTCCGCTTCGCGGCGTGGCGCAGCGGCAGTCTACGCCGGTTGGCGACACCCCTCTCAAATCGGAGCACACCTTACTCAATCGTGGTATCATATTGAGAGCACCAAGAAAAGTATAGGAGGTGGCGATGTTGAGGCAATTCAAAATTGTTGTTGAGAAGCACCCCGATGGCTATGTGGCCTACCCGCTCAACCTAAAGGGCGTGGTGGTTGGCGAAGGTGACACTTGCGAAGAAGCATTGGCCGATGTGAAATCTGCAATCCAATTCCATATTGAGACCTTCGGGCCAGAGGTTCTTGAGGTTGAGCCACCTGTCTTGGAGGCGTTTGTTGCCGAAGCAGGAGTGGCAGTCTGATGGCCAAGTTCCCCGTAGATGCTCCCATAGCCCAAGTCATCAAGGCCCTTATTTTTGCCCCGTGAACCAACCTGCCGATTTGCCAACCCACAAACCTATTGCCGTCTGGCTCCTGGCGGCCGTCACTTTTCTGGCGGCCTTGGCGCTTTACGCTGCTACACTCGCGCCAGGAGCCGTCCCCGGCGACCCATCCGAGTACGTCTTTGTTCCGCACATCCTCGGCATCGCGCACCCACCCGGTTACGCCTTTTACACGCTGACGGCCAAGCTTTGGCAAACCGTCGTCCGTGTGGGGAGTGTGGCTTTTCGCACCAACCTGCTGGCGGCGTTTGCGGGCGCATGGGTTGTCACGCTCATCTATGGTATCGTCCTACAATTGTGTCATTCCGCCCAGCGCACCCCCGCTGCAAAGCAGCGGACAGGGTGTGAGTGCAGCGAACGCGGAGCGTCTCTTTCGCGTCGGGCCGAGACCCTTTGCTGCGCTCAGGGTGACAGATTCCGTAACGGGTCAGCTTTTGTGTGGGCATTGCCCCCATTGTTTGCCGCCGGTTCTGCGATGGCAAGCGTGGACTTGTGGCAGCACGCGATTCACGCCAACGCGCACATTCTCACGGCGACGCTGGCGACGCTGTGCCTGTTTCTGCTCGTGCGCTGGTGGCGAGCTGATGACGACCGTTGGCTTTACGCTGCTGCGCTGGTCGCCGGATTGAGCTTGACGCATCATCCGATCCTGGCGTTCAGCTTCCCGGCGTATATGGTGTTCGTGTTACTCGTCAAGCCGCGCATCGTCGCGCAACCGCGCCAGTTGGCGGCGATGCTGGCCTGCTTCATTCTCGGACTCGCCGTGTTTCTGTATTATCCGCTGCGTGGGCCGAGCGCGCCGTTCAACCCGCTGACCACGCCAGACTCGGTGCTGATTCACGTCACCGCGCGCGGGCTGACCGTCAACCTGTTCCAGTTCGGTCTGCGCGATCAGCCGACGCGCCTCATCGTTTTCTGGGAGTTGCTGCGGCTTCAATATCCGCTCGTCACGCTTTTGCTGGCGGCGCTTGGTGTGATCTGGTTAGCCATCCGCTATCCAAAACCACTCGCATTGCTCGCAGTATTCTTTGTGTTCAACCTGGCCTTTACCATCAACACCATTCAAGACTTGATGGCCTACCTGATGCTGCCATTCGCCATCGTGGCGGTGATGGCGGGGATTGGTTTGTTTGCCCTGGTGGAAACAAGCGCGCGGATGCCTTCTGGACGAGGGAGCGCACGCCGATGGGTAATGGCAGTTGTGGTTGTGTTGTGCCTCATTGTGCCCTTCTCGACCGCCGCGCACAACTTGCCGCGCGTCAGCTTGCGCGACTACCGCGCAGGCGACGAGTGGGTGGATGCCGTCTTTGAGCAGTTTGCCGGCAAAAAGCAAGGCGCAGTTTTGTTAGCCGAGTGGGAGGCGCTCACGCCACTGTGGGTGGCGCAATACACGCAGGGACGAACACTCGATCCGGCGGACGTCAAGCTGGTCTACATCGCGGCCACTTCGCCCAATCCCTGGCTCGACGGCGTCTTTGCCCACTGGAACGAGGGGCCGGTCTACCTGGCGAGTTTCCGGCGCGGCGTGTGGGAAGGCGGAGCGTTTCGCCTGCGCCCCGAAGGACGCTGGCCTTTATGGCGCGTCGTCGCGCCAGGCAATGCCGACGTGCCCGAAGCCTTGGCTCCGCTGAATGTCATCGCCGAGAATCAAGTCGAGTTGTTGTCGTATTCGCTCGATCAAACCACGCTGCATCCCGGCGACGCCGCTCACTTGACGCTCGCGATGCGCGCACTCATCACGCCGACAGATTACCTGATGCCTTTTGCGCTCGTGGGCGACCGCCCGTATCGTTGGACGACGGACAGCCGCTCGCTTTCTCCGACATGGCACAAGGACGAAGTCGTCGTCGAGCGATACGACGTGACGGTCCCGTTTGGCGCTTCGCTTGGCGAGTCCCCACTGCGATTAGGTGTTGCCAATCTTTCGCAAGGGCGCGACCTGGCGCTTTCGTCCGGCGGCGCGACGGTCTCACTCGGCTCACTTGAAGTTGAACCGGCTCGTAGAGTCATCCCGCCTCAGCCTATGCTCGATTCGGCGCTGGCGAACTTTAACAGCGAGATTGCGTTGATGGGCGCGACGGCCTACGTCAACTCGCAATCCGTTCGTGCGCCGTGGAAGCAGCCGCTCGTCGCGCGGCCCGGCCAGGACATTGAAATCTGGCTGGACTGGCGCGCGCTCAAGCAAGTCGAAACGAGCTACAAGGTTTTTGTGCACCTCATTCAAAACGATCAGCTCGCTGCGCCGCCGGCCGACTATTACACCCCTCTCGGCGGTGCGTTCCCCACACAGCTCTGGATTCCCGTTTGGGTGGAAGGACAATCCGTTTCCGATCCATATCGGTTGACGATTCCGTCCACTCTTTCTCCTGGCGACTATGCAGTCGAGATTGGCATGTACGAACTCTCGTCCACTCGCCGCGCCCCGCTCTTTGACCACGCCGGAAGCCTGGCTGGCGACCGCGTCATCCTCGGCCCAATTTTGGTTAGATAGACATAATCATAATACTTCCAATAAACGTCAAAATCTAAAGAATCAAGCCGAATATCAAGTATATTTATTAGTGTTTCAATAATGATACAGAAAGTATTGACAAATATCAATTATTGTGATATTATACTAAACAAGATAAGTTACGAATAGAGGATCTTTTAAATGAATCCAATCATCGGCCAATGTCCGGTCTGCAAAGAGACGCTCCAGGTCACGCGGCTTTACTGCCCAAACTGCGATACGACCGTCGAAGGCCACTTTGCGCTCGGCCGCTTTTACCAGCTTTCCGCCGAACAGATGGCCTTTATCGAGACCTTTGTCCGCTGCGAAGGCAAGATCAATCGCGTGGGCGAAGAGCTTGGCGTTTCCTACCCCACGGTGCGCAGCCGGTTGAGTGAAGTGATCCGCGCGCTGGGTTACGAGGTGGGCGAAGAAGAACCTGCCGCGGCCATTCCTGATGAGGAACGCAAAGCCATTCTGGAACAACTGGCGCAGGGCAAGATCACTTCTGAAGAAGCGGTCAAGCGACTGCGCGGGGAATGAGCGATCCGTGTTCAGTTGTCAGTGATCAGACAAGCGGAGGAATCGAAATGAACGGCGACGTGAATCGCATCGAGGTTTTGAAAATGGTCGAGGCCGGACAGCTTTCGGCTGCCGATGCGGCTGCGAAACTGGCTGCGCCGAAAAAGCCAGGGGTCACGATGACGATGCCATCGGGACAGATGCGCTGGCTGCACGTGCGCGTGACAGACCTCGACACAGGCCAGCCCAAGGTCACAGTCAATTTGCCGATGAGCCTGGTGCAGGTGGGGCTATCTATTGGCTCGCGTTTTGCGCCAGAACTGGATGGCCTGGATTGGCAGATGATTGCAGATGCGCTCAACGACGAGACGACCGGCCGGCTCGTCGAGGTCGAGGATTTGGAAAAAGGCGAGCGCGTCGA
>CAYHAR010000341.1:0-1773 GCA_964354595.1 uncultured Anaerolineae bacterium
ACCGGATCGAACACGCCCGGCAAAGGTTCCAGCTCTAACTCGATGGCCTCCAGGCCGGCTTGCAATGCTTCTTCCGTCTCGGCCGCAATCGCGGCTATCGCATCGCCCACGTAGCGCACGCGCTGATAGGCCAGCATGTACATATCCGGGACGGGAAAGCCAAAGCGCCCGTGATCTACAAAATCGTCGCACGTGATGGCGGCCAAGACGCCGGGGATTCGCAGCGCGGGCGTCACGTCCAGCCGGGCGATGCGCGCGTGCGGCAAGGTGCTGCGCAGCGCGCGAGCATAGACCATGCCCTGCAAGCGATAGTCGCCCACGTACTTGGCTGTGCCCAGAACCTTTTCCAGCGCGTCCACTCGCCTGGCGGGTTTACCGACGTATAGAGTATCAGCCATGAGAGTTCTCCTGTCTCTTTATCGCCGTCGCTTGAATGGCATCCACGATTTGCTGGTAGCCCGTGCAGCGACACAAGTTGCCTGCAATCGCCTCGCGGATCTCGGCGCGCGTCGGTTCGAGGTTCCTGGCAAGCAGCGCTTCACCCGCCAGAACCATGCCGGGGATGCAATAACCGCATTGCACTGCGCCATAGTCAATGAAGGCTTGTTGCAAGTCGTTGGGGCCGCCCTCCGCGCCGCGAATGCCTTCGATGGTGACCACTTGCCGTCCACCAGCCTGCGCCGCCAATGTGAGGCACGAATTCACCAGGCGTCCATCGAGCAGCACCGAGCACGCGCCGCACTCGCCGATGCCGCAGCCTTCCTTGACGCCGGTCATGTCGAGGTAATCGCGCAGCAGCTCGAGCAGGCTCGTATCGGCCGGCGCGTCCACGCTGACGGGCGCGCCGTTCAGAGTGAATTCAATCTTCATGCGTTCCTCCGCTCTGGCTCGAACACTCTGGCCAACGCGCGCGCGGTCATGGCGATCAAAGCCGGCTCTTTGAATTCCGACGACCAGCGCCGCCCGGCCAATCGGATCATCTCTTCTGCGGTCAGCCGCGCGGCGGATTGATAGAGGTCTCGACTCGGCGCTTGACCGAGCAAAATCGCTTCAACCGCATTGAATCGGCAGATTTGCGGCGTGGCCGAGCCGGGCACGAGCCGCGCTTCAGCGATCCGGCCTGCGTTGTCCAATCGTCCCAACGCGGCCACCGTCAGACGAGAGATCGCCATCGCGTTGCGCCGCGCCAACTTGATAAAGACGCTTTGGCTGCCGGGCAGAGGCGCTTGATAACTCAACGAGACTAGCAATCCGCCGGCGGGGATGATCGTCCGGTTCGGCCCGCGCACCAATTCCGAGACGGGCCATTCGCGCCTGCCTTGCGGGGTCAGGACACGAGCGACTGCGTCCAGGCACACGAGCGCGGGCAGCGAATCGGCGCAGGCGGCAGCATTGGCGACGTTGCCGCCCAACGTGCCCATGTTGCGAATCTGCGTCGCGCCAACTTGACGGCAAGCTTGAATCAACACGGGGGCGGTCTGCGCGACGATCGGACTCTCGATGACCTCGCTAAAGGTGGCGGCAGCGCCAATGACCACGCGGTCGCCTTCTCGGTGGATTCGATGCAGATCGGGGATGAGCGAGATGTCCACCACACGGTTGCAGAGGGCCGGCTCTGCGCGCGTGAGGAGAACCAAATCGGTGCCGCCGGCCAGGGGGCGACTGCGAATGCCCGGCTCATTCAACAAGGCGACGGCCTCGGCGATACTCGTCGCCCGAACGTAACTGAATCGTTCCATTATACGCGCTCCTGACGAGACAAGTGCGGACTCT
>CAYHAR010000341.1:1873-3903 GCA_964354595.1 uncultured Anaerolineae bacterium
CAGTGATTTGCCGACTTTTCATTTGCCGACTGGACGATTTCGGATACAATAGTGCTCACCGCTCGACGGCTACCGAGCGTCTCATCCAACATCTTGGAGCTAGTTCATGCCATCTGATCCAACTGCCAGTGCTCCTCGCCAGCCCCGCCGGCTCACCTTCGACTGGGTGGATATCGCATTCAGAGCGGCGCTGCCGGTGATGGCGATGTTGGCGGCGCTGCTCATCGGCGCGGTGATGCTGTTGTTCTTGAAAGCCAATCCCTTTGAAGCCTACGCCGCGATGCTCAACGGCGTCTTTGGCAGCGTGTCCGGCATCACGCAATCGCTGGTCAAAGCCACGCCGCTGCTGTTGGTGGGGCTGGGCATCTGCATCGCGTTCCGTGCCAGCGTGATCAACATTGGCGCGGAGGGACAGATCATTGCCGGCGCGCTGATGGCGACGTGGTTCTCGTTACAATTCCGCACGTGGCCCGGCTGGCTGCTGCTCCCGACGACGATGATGATGGGCTTTATCGGAGGAGCGGTGTGGGGATTCATCCCCGGTATTCTCAAAGCGCGACTGGACGTCAACGAAATTCTCAGCACGGTGATGATGAACGCGATTGCGCTGCAATTGATGAACCTGATGATCCGCAGCGTGTTGATGGACCCGGCGGGCGTGACCGCGGGCACGTACCTGGCGCAATCTGAGCGGCTGCCCGAACAAGTGTGGCTGCCCCGCCTGGTGCCGCAGACCTCGCTTCATGCGGGCGCGATCATTGCGGTGGTGTTGGCCGTGGTCGTGTACATCTTTTTGTGGCGCACGACGATCGGGTATCGCATCCGCGCCGTGGGCCTCAATCCCGACGCCGCGCGCTATGCCGGTATCCGCGTGCCGGTTTACCAGGCGCTCTCGTTGACGCTGGCCGGCGGATTTGCCGGGTTGGCCGGCGTGGTCGAAGTGATCGGCGTGCAGCACCGGCTGCTGGAAGGCATCACCAGCGGCTATGGCTTTTCCGGCATCGTGGCGGCGCTGTTCGGCGGCTTGCATCCGCTCGGCCTGATTCCGGCCTCGTGGCTGTTTGGCAGCTTGCTGGTGGGCGCGGACAAGATGCAGCGCGCAGTGCAGGTGCCTTCGGCGCTGGTGGACACGATGATGGGCCTGGTGGTGTTGTTCGTGGTCGGCTCGGCCTTGTGGTCGCGCCGCTGGGCCATGCGCCGCGAGATTGCAGTTTCCAAGAGCGCAGAGGCAAAGCTATGACGGATATTTTCAGGCTCCCGGTTGTCATTGGCATTCTCGTATCGGCCATCCGGCTGGCGACGCCGTACCTGTATGCGGCGATTGGCGAAGCGTTCGCGCAAACTTCAGGGGTGGTGAACCTCGGCGTGGACGGCATCATGCTGGTCGGCGCGTACGCGGCGTTCTTTGTCGCGCTGACGACCGGCAACCTGTGGCTGGGCGTGCTCGCGGCCATGTTCGTCGGGCTGTTGATGGGATTATTGATGTCGGTCATCAGCGTCACGCTCAAGGCGGAGCAGGGCATTAGCGGTATCGGCTTGTACATGTTCGGGTTGGGGCTTTCGAGCGTGCTGTTCAAAGTCACGATTGGCACGGTCAAGACCGTCGTCGGTTTCCAGCCGGTCAAGCTTCCGCTCTTGGGCGATATTCCCGTCATTGGCGAGATTTTCTTTCGGCAAAGCCTGCCGGTGTATGGCGCGTTCTTGCTGGTGCCGCTGGCCTGGTGGTTCATGGAAAAGACGACGTGGGGCTTGCGGATCAAAGCGGTCGGCCAAAACCCAGCGGCGGCCGATTCGCTCGGCGTGAGTGTGGACAAGGTGCGCTACTTTAGCGTGTGCCTCGGCTCGGTGCTGGCCGGACTGGCGGGCGCTTCGCTTTCGATTGCGCTGGTGAATCTCTTTCAAGAAAATCTGACGGCGGGTCAGGGTTTTATCGCCGTGGCGCTAGTGTACTTTGGCGGATGGAGACCGCTGGGCATCATGGGCGGTGCGCTATTGTTCAGCATCGTGAATGCGTTCCAGTTGTGGATGCA
>CAYHAR010000342.1:0-2523 GCA_964354595.1 uncultured Anaerolineae bacterium
GCCGATGTCCCACACCAATCAGGTGGTCCACCAGGTCGTATGCGCCACGGTAGCTATCTACAATGACCGCATCAACCAGCGGGCCATAGTCATGCAATGGACGATTGAGCAACACAACTGGAACACCCGCTTCAGTGAACTTGCGAACGTGTTCTCGGCAATCGCCGATGTTGTTGAGCAAAATACCATCCACACGGCGCAAGCGAAGCATGCGCAGATAGCGGTTCTCGATTTCGGGGTCAAAGTAGGTGATGCAGAGGATCAGGCTATAGTCGTGCGCCAGCGCGACTGCGCCAGCCTCTCGAAGCATGATGCCATGATGAGGACTGGTGTTATCCGAAACGACGGCGGCGATCGTGCGGGTCACTCGCGTGCGCCAGCTTTGCGCCAAAAAGTCCGGCTCAAAGCCGAGCGCTTGAATGGATTGCTGGACACGGCGCACCGTTTGCTCGCGTACTCCGCTGGTGCCATTGATGACGCGTGAAACGGTCGCCACGGATACGCCCGCGTGTTTAGCGACATCTCTGATAGTGACCATGCTGTGATCACCTGCCATGTCGGCGGAGGCTGTCAAATGCCGCCGCGACGAGAGGAGACTAGCGCACTACTATCGTTGCTACAGTTGGCTCACAATACGCCCCACGCCAAGTGGTGAACACTCGGGCACGGATAGACAAAATAGACTGAGGAAACAGTAAATGTAACTGTTTACAATACAGATTTTATAGGAAATTGGGTTTTTGTCAATAGGGAAATGCCAGTTTGCCCGTTTTGGCGCAAATCAATCCCAGGGTATATAATGGCCGAAATATACTCGACTTTCGAGGCGATATGAGCCGATTGACACTCGGCAACGTCTTGCCGGTACTTGCACGACACATCAGCACGGCATTTGCCCTCCAGATCACCGACCCTCAACACCCCGACTATGGCGGCATCGTTTATCCTGAATGGGGATTGGCCGCCGCTGGCAGCGCGACATCGTTCATCACCGGTTGCGGGTTTTTGTATCTGGCACACATGGGTCATCAGCATCACGCGCTTGATCTCGACCCGGCCGAGTTGCTGGCCAAAGCTTCGCTTGCGGCAGAATACCTCCGGCGCGTCCAGCGTCCGAGCGGCCTGATTGACCTGCGCGACTGCAACTATGATTCCAGCCCAGACACCGGCTTTAGTGTCCAGATGCTCTGCACATTGGTTGAGCTAGGGCGACCGATGACCCAGCTCGACCCGAACCTGGCCGCTCTCCTGGATCAGGTCGGGCAGTTCATCCGACGTGCCGTGCCAGGGATGTGCACAGGCGGATTCCATACACCCAACCATCGCTGGGTGATTGCTTCTGCACTGGCCCAGGCCGGCCAACTTTTCACCGATCTGGACATCAGGCCCGCGCTCGAAGCATACCTGGCCGAAGGCTTTGATCTCGATGTCGAGGGCGCTTATCACGAGCGCAGTTCTGGCGTCTATGATGCAGTGTGTGATCGCTCACTGCTGTTGATTGCGGACAATTGGGATTGCCCGACCGCGCAAACAACTGTCAAAGCAAATCTAGAGTTCAACTTGTACCTGCTGCACGCCGATGGCACGACCGAAACAGGCCTTTCGCGTCGGCAGGATTATGGCACTGCGGTAGTGCCATTGACCCTGGCGAGCTGCTATCTTTATAGCGCCGCCATCGAACCGAATCCGGTTTTTACGCGCGCGGCACAAACGCTGTGGGAAAATGCGCGCACGCCGAACCTGAGTGAGCTGAACTGGCTGGCCTATGTCCTCTTGAAATTCGGCGATCCAGCGCCCTCATCCGCTCTACTCCCCCAAGACTATAGCCGCTGGTTTCCGCACAATGGCCTCTGGCGCGTGAGGCGTGGCCCGTTGAGCGCATCGTTCTTTCGAGGTGGCACACGCCTGTTCACGCTGCGCTTTGGACAGGCAGAGCTGGGGAGTGTCAAGATCTCGGCCAATTACTTTGGCACGGCCTGCGGCTGGTTCATCGGCGACTTGCTGGACGTGCAGGACAACGTCGGCACGTTCCGTTCCGAGGGGCTGGGCCGCCCGCGCCGTCCAGGTTATGAATTGCCGCTGGGGCGGCCTGTCCCACCCGAACGATACGAAGAGATGCTGCCTGAACGCTCACTCCGGCGTGTGCCGCCGCTCACCAGCACTTTGACCGTGCAAGAGGTTCGAGGCGGATTCGACTTGCACTATCAGTCGCTCGACGGCCTGGACCGCATCACCGCACAAATCGCCCTCGATTTTGCGCCTGGTGGCATCTGGGAGACAGACGACGCGTGCTTCAAGCCGCAAGCTGGACAGGTGATCTTTATCAAGCGCGGCCATGGCACGATGCGCTATGGCAGCGATGTGATTCAAATCGGCCCAGGCGCGGACGCGCATCGCATGTGGGCCATGCGCGATGCTGAGCCTGCGCCACACCATGCGCGCGTGCTGATGACGTTCGTCGCGCCAATTGATCACCGTTTCTCGATTCGTGTGTGGCATGGGCTTGCGCCGGCGGCGAATGGT
>CAYHAR010000342.1:2623-3873 GCA_964354595.1 uncultured Anaerolineae bacterium
GCTTCAGTCGCGTGGATGGATCATTATTGGGATAATGCGATGGGACTGCTGAGGTCGCCCGGCGATGTGGCCGATCCTCACCATCCGCAGCCTGGCGATAGTCATATGGTGCGCGAAAGCACCTGGTATGCGCTTGGCTTATTTCTCCGCAATGGCCCCGGTGATGTTGAACGGGCGATCCGCGCGCTTGAGGCCATCTTGACCTATCAGTTCGATGAGCCGGACAAGGTGTATCACGGCACGTTCTATCGTGAGCCAGAAGAGTCGCATCCTCCCGAACCGGCGATCGAGTGGCGACACTATGATCCAAACTGGCGCGAGTTTATCATCACGACGATTGCCATCATCTTGATCGAGTACGAGCATCAATTGCCACACCCTCTCGTGGACAAGATTGACATTGCGGTCCGCAAAGCGGTGGAAGGCGCACTCAAGCGTGGACTGAAGGCGACGTATACCAACATCGCGCTGATGAATGCCTTTATGCTGTGCTTTGCGGGCAACCGGCTGAACGAGCCAGCCTGGGCCGAGAGGGGCGAAGCGATGGCAAAAGAAATCCACCGCCTGTTCAGGCTCCACGACACGTTTGAAGAGTACAACTCGCCCACCTACTACGGCCCCGATTTGTGTGCGCTCGCAGAGTGGCGCGTGTATGGAAGTATACCGCTCCTGCGCCAGATCGGGGCCGAATTGGAGGCGATGCTGTGGACGGACATTGCGCGCTTTTATCATGCCGGATTGCGTAACCTGTGTGGGCCATTCGACCGCAGCTACGGGATGGACATGCGGCATTATGTGGCGCTGCTGGGCGAGTGGATATGGCTGATCGCCGGATACGCGCCAGCCCCCTTCCCTAGTCTCAACCGGCCTTTTGCGCATGCGGCGGACTGGTGTTTTGCACCCTGTGTCGCAATTTTGGGTGCGCAGGTGCCAGACGATGTCGCCCCCCACTTTTTTGCCTTCCAGGGCGAGCGTCAAGTCGAGCGTGTGATTTCTGATACGCCGCGCCGCGTGGCAACGGCGTGGCTTACGTCTGGCTTGATGATCGGTGCAGAACATACCGGCCACGCCAAAGAGGGATCCGCACAATTCCATCCGGGGACGGTGCACTGGCGAATTGGCACAGATGAGGTCGGTTGGATTCGGTTGCTCCATGTCGAACCGGTAGATGTACGCGCTGGCGCCAACCGACTGGAGATTGAAGGCCAGGATGAAATCCATTTCCAAATCTGCGCCCCCGGCGTCCAAAC
>CAYHAR010000343.1:0-3866 GCA_964354595.1 uncultured Anaerolineae bacterium
TGAACGGCCCCAACATGGCGACAGTTTACAGCGACCGCGGACAGGGCGTGCGCGCGCCGGTCGTGTTTTACAATCGCTCGAACGAGGCGGCGGCGCAACTAAAGCCCGGCGATTTTGACTGGAGCGCGATCATGGCCGGCGGCGCGCGCTGGTTTCACAGCGGCGGCATCTTTGCGGCGCTGTCGGAAACGACCGGCGAGGTGATCATCGAAGGCATACAGGCCGTCAGGGCGGCCGGCGCGGTGGTCTCGTTCGACTTGAACTATCGCGCCAAGCTGTGGGACATCTGGGGCGGCGGCGCGCGCGCCCAGTCCGTCGTCCAGCGCATCGTGAAGAACGTGGACGTCCTCGTCGGGAACGAAGAGGACCTGCAAATGGGGCTGGGCATCCCAGGGCCGGAGGTCGCGAGCAAATCCAAGCTCGACCCGAGCGCGTTTTTTGGGATGATTGATCGAGTCGTCAAGAAATACCCGCAGGTCAAGATCGTGGCGACGACGCTGCGCGAAGTGCACTCGACGAATCGCCATAGCTGGGGCGCGGTGGCCTGGATTGACGGCAAGACCTATGTCTCGCCGACTTGCGAGCTAGACGTTTACGACCGCATCGGCGGCGGAGACGGATTCGCGGCCGGCCTGTTCTACGGTCTCCTCACGGGCGAGCCGGAGGAGGAGGCAGTCAAGTTGGGTTGGGCGCACGGCGCGCTGCTGACCACCTTCCCGGGCGACACGACCATGGCGACGGTGGAGCAAGTCCGCGCTTTTGCCAAAGGCGGCTCGGCGCGCGTCCAGCGATGAACGGTACCCGTGGCAGTCCCCGAAAAGCTGCAGAGGGTGAGGGAGATCCCACACCCTTCGTCTTACTTGACCTGAACAAGATGAAATATGAGAGCTGCTTGACGAATTGCCGTTCCCCATGTTGGATTAGGTGGACATCTTTGTGCACCATGCGCGTCTGCTCAGTGGGCCAGCCCTCTCTATTACACATTTACTAAATACTCCGATAATCGCCTTGCTGGCCTACCAGGATTTGCCGTTCAAAATCCGCCCGGCGAGGGCCCCATTACCGGATTAGTTTGTAAAAGTGCAATAGAGAGCTGGCCCACATCAAAGCGCAACAGATTTATCCCTGCCCATACCGTGTCTTTGTCTTTCCCAAGGCTTCCGCTGCTGCCTTCTGCACAGTGGCGCTCTTATCTTTTAGGGCGCGGCTGAGAGGGTCTACCACCCGCGTGTCGCCCACGACACCTAGCGCTCGTATTACACTTAGACGCACGTTCTCGTCATTGTCTTCCAGGGCATGAGCGAGATGCTCTATTGCTCGCGGGTCACCGATTTGCCCTAGCACTTCTGCAGAGATCATTCGCAAGCTTGCGAGTCTGTCTTTGAGCGTGGCGATAAGTGGCTCCACTGCCCCTGTACCGCCAATCTGCCCCAGCGCTCGAGCAACGCCTATGCGCGCACCCTCGCTTTTGCCCATGTCCTGAAGGTCAGCAATGAGTGATTCCACGGCGGGCATGCCAATCTCTCTTAGTGCTTCGATAGCACGTTCGCACAAGTAGATGTCCTCCAGGGCGGCTATAAGCGGTTTTACAGCTCGTGCATCGCCAATCCTCCCTAGTGTCTGGGCAGCCTCCTGCCGTGTTTGCATGTCAATTGAGTAGGATGTGCTCCTTAAAGCGACAATGAGTGGCTCCACGGCAGTTGCACCAATCTCGACACACTTGTCCCACTGGCGTTTCATGATCCAATAATATGCCGCGGTTTCATCCCTGTCGGGTTGCCAGCCAATCCTGTCCAGTGCCTCAGTAGCAGCCTCGCGCACATGGCGATTTCCGTCCTTGAGGGTGATGGTGAGCGGTTCCACCGCCCGTATGTCCCCAATTTTCCCTAGTGATTCAGCGGCAGCCTGGCGAACAGTTGCTTCCTCTTTGAAGCCTAGCGCTTTAATCAATTCCTCCACATTGCCCTGAGACTCGAGCCTCGCAACCTTGGGTGGTCCAAAGGGCAGTTTCATAACTTCAATTACTCCCCCAATAGCTGTCCACAGGGCCCAACCTGCCAAGAGAAAGGCAAAAAGCATGCATATTCCAGCCCCAGACTTGTACCCCCCCGCCCCGACACCAACTCCAACTACACAGATTACCATGGATAAGAGCGTCAGCCCAATAATCCATTCCCACTGGATATGCCCGCAATGAGGGCAAGTAAAGGTGTTCTTCTTCTGGGGTCGGCCACATTTTTTGCATTTTTCTTCGGCGGACATTGTGCTCTCCTTGTATGATCGCTTGTTATGGGTCAGTCAGTGCTGCTCGGCAGTCAACCTAAAAACAGAAACTGTTATCTTGTATCGCAGGCCGAAAGAGAAAAATATGTGTGGAAGCGTAGCAACCAGCTTGTCATATTATATGCACATATTCAGCAGACGTCAAAACCACTTGCAGGGCTGTTGCAAAGTCCCTTGACAAAGGTGCAACTGAGGCTCTTTGGCTGTCAAGGCCATTTTGAGCGAATGTGGATTCCGTCAAGCTGGGTTGGGCGGCTCGACTTTGCAACAGCCCTGCCTGTGACTAGCAACGATTGTCTACCCGCAAGGCTTGTGATACAATGACAGCCTTCTACAGAACGAGATCGGAGGGTTGTGTGTCGCAGATGGTCGTGTTCAAGGCAACCGAATGTTGAACGCTCGTGCCTGGCTGGTGTGGATTGCAGCGGCGCTGGGCGTGGCGATGCTCGCCACGAACCCGCTGTATCTCGTCATCGTTTTGTTGTGCGCGGCGATGGTCCGCGCCGGCTTTGGCGCGGGCGGCACATCTTTGCCGGTGTGGCGCTTTGGCGTGACGGTCGTCGCGTTCTCGACGGTTTACAACGCGCTGCTGACGCATTTCGGCGACACGGTATTGGTGACGCTGCCGCGCGCCTTGCCGCTCGTCGGCGGGCCGGTGACGCTCGAGGCGGCCGCGTTCGGCGCGACGCGCGGCCTGGCGCTGTGGGCGCTATTCGCCGTCGTGGCTGTGCTCAACGACGTGGTCAGTCCCTACGAATTGGTCCGGCTGACGCCGCGCTTTTTGCGCTCGGCGGGACTGGTCATTTCGATCATGCTGGCGTTTGTGCCGCAGACCATCAAGAGCTTGCGTCAAGTGCGCGAAGCTCAAGCGATTCGCGGCCACCGGTTGCGCGGCGTGCGCGACCTGACCGCGCTGCTCGTCCCGCTGATGACTGACTCGCTGGAAAAGGCTGTGCAATTGGCAGAGGCGATGGAAGCGCGGGGCTATGGTCAAATCTCACCTAGTAGCGCCAAATCCGAAATCCGAAACACTTGCACCTGCGCTGCGCGCAAGCGCAAGTGCAGGTGTCCGAAATCCGAAATTTTGATGGCGGGCGGATTGAGCGGCGTGCTGTTAGGATGGTTGATTGAAGCGTATTGGCGCAATGGCATGGGCTGGGCCATCATCGTTGCAGGCGTGATGGCGCTCGCGGTCGGCTTGCGCCTGGTAACTGCGCGCGCGCCCCGAACGACGCGCTATCGGCGGCAGACGTGGTCGGCGCGCGATACGCTGCTGGTCGCGTCCAGCGTTGCGCCGCTTGCGGCCATCATTGCCGTCACGCTGCTCGATCCGCAGGCGCTCGCATTCTACCCGTATCCTCGTGTGACGCTTCCGCCGTTCGATGCGCGGCTGGGGCTGTGCCTGGCATTGTTGAGCGCTCCAGCATTCTTTAACGTTGAGCGTAGAGCGTTGAGCGTAGAGCGCTCCACGTGAATTGATGCCACAAATCACTTTTGACCACGTGACCTTTGCCTACCCCGAATCTAGCGCGCCGGCGCTGCGTGATGTGTCGCTGCAAGTCGAGGCGGGCCAGTTCATGCTC
>CAYHAR010000344.1:0-1728 GCA_964354595.1 uncultured Anaerolineae bacterium
CAGAAAGCAATCGTGTAGCCCGAACGGACTAGGCATCAGGCGCGGATGGCACTTTATGGTGTTGACAAAAGCTCAAAAGCAGTGTAGGCTAGAAATCGCTAATTTTGCCCCAAGGCCACGCTGCCATGTCAGAGCGATCAGAAGCGAGTCGCTCACGCATTGTTATTCACCTCGCCAGTGAGCCCATGTGTATTCATGCCAACTCGCGCCGGGGCAGCCAGCGCTGCAAGTTGGCCTGTCATTTTGGTCCAGGAGGCGCGACTTGAAATTTTGGCGAATCCCTCTCGACGCTGAGCAGATCGTCATTCCGCATGGACAAATTACCATCATCCCCGCTCGCTGCAAAGGCTGTGAGCTGTGCCAGACTTATTGCCCGCGTGACGTGCTCAAGATGTCCACGACCTTTAACACCAAGGGCTACTATATTCCCGAAGTCGTGGATGCGCCCGCGTGCGTGGCGTGCGGCTTGTGCCAGATCATGTGTCCCGAGTTTGCTATCTACGTCACGGAATTGCAAGTCGGAGGCCAAAAGTCAGAGACCGGAGGTCAGAAGGTGGCACTCTAGTTTCCGGCTTCCGACTTTAGCCTCCTGACCTTCGAAAAAGGATTATCCATGGCAAAAGGACCCCTGTGCGGAGAATATTTTATCAGCGGCGACGAGGCGTGCGCCGAAGCAGGCCTCTCGGCCGGTTGCCGATTTTTTGCCGGCTATCCCATTACCCCGGCTACTGAAATCGCCGAGCGCATGGCCGGGCGAATGCCTGACGTGGGCGGCGTCTATATCCAGATGGAAGACGAGATGGCTTCGATGAACGCGGTGCTGGGCGCGGCGTGGGGCGGCGCAAAAGCGATGACGGCTACCTCTGGCCCGGGCTTTTCTTTGATGATGGAAAACCTGGGGTTAGGGATAATGACCGAGACTCCGTGCGTGCTGGTCAACGTCCAGCGCGGCGGGCCGAGCACCGGTCTGCCTACGCTGGTCGGGCAGGGCGACATGATGCAGGCGCGGTGGGGCAGCCACGGGCCGTACGAAATCATCGCGCTGTGCCCCACTTCGCCGCAAGAGATGTTTGACCTGACCATCGAGGCGTTCAACCTTTCGGAAAAGTATCGCACGCCGGTGCTCCTCATGGCCGATGAATCGGTGGGCCACATGACCGAGCGCGTCGTCATCCCCCCGGCCGAATCGCTCAAGCTCTATCCGCGCCGCAAGCCGACCGTGCCGCGTGACAAGTATCGTCCATACGAGGCTGACCCGGATGGCGTTCCGCCGATGGCGTGCGCGGGCGAGGGCTATCACATGCACGTCACCGGGTTGACGCACGACGAGCGCGGCTACCCGTTGACCACTGACCCGGCTGTGCAAGAAAGGCTCGTTCACCGGCTGATCGAAAAAATTCGCGCCAATCGCGCCGACATTATCCGCGTGGAAAGCGAAGGATTGGACGACGCCGAGGTGATCGTGGTTGCGTATGGCATCACCGCGCGCGTGGCGTTGTGGCCGGTCGAGCTGGCGCGCCAGGAGGGCATCAAGGTCGGCTGGCTCAAGCTGGTCACGGCCTGGCCGTTCCCCGAAGACCTCATCCGCCAGTTGGCGCGGCGCGTCAAGGCTTTTGTCGTGCCGGAGATCAATTATGGGCAGATGGTGTTGGAGGTGGAACGCTGCGCCGGGGGCCAGGCGGCCACGCATCTGGTGCCGCACGCGGGCGGGGATGTGCACGAGCCGCA
>CAYHAR010000344.1:1828-3846 GCA_964354595.1 uncultured Anaerolineae bacterium
CAGCAGCATCCGCTGGATCGGTTGCTGCGGCAGGATCGGTTGCCGCACATCTGGTGCTCTGGGTGCGGGCTGGGCACGGCGCTCAATTGTTTTTTGAATGCGCTGATCAAATCGGAAATGGACCCGGATAAAGTGGCCCTAGTGTCGGGCATCGGCTGCTCCGGGCGCGTGGCCGGTTACGTGGCGTTGGACTCGTTCCACACCACGCACGGTCGGGCGATTCCGTTCGCCACTGGCCTCAAGCTGGCGAATCCCGAGCTCAAGGTGGTGGTGTTTTCCGGCGACGGCGACTTGATTGCGATTGGCGGCAATCACTTTATCCACGCCGCGCGGCGCAACATGGACTTGACCGTGATTTGCGTCAACAACTTTATCTACGGCATGACCGGCGGGCAGCTCGCGCCGACCACGCCCACCGGGGCGCGCACCAGCACGTCGCCCACCGGCAACCGCGATCACCCGTTCAATCTCTCGTATCTGGCGGCGGCCAGCGGCGCATCTTACGTGGCGCGTTGGACGACGCTGCACGTGCGCCGGTTGGAGCGCGCCATCGGCGAGGCGCTGCGCAAGCCGGGCTTTTCGTTTGTCGAAGTCATTAGCCCGTGTCCCACGCTGTATGGCCGGTTGAACAAGCAAAAGAGCGGGCTGGAGCAAATGGATTTCTACAAAAAGAATTCCATCATCCGTCACGGCGCCGACCCGCGCCAGGCCGATATTGGCCTGACCGGGCAAATCGTCGTCGGCAAGTTTGTGGACCTGGACAAGCCGAGCTACCTGCAACTGCAAAAGGCATGACAAGGAGATCGGGAGACGAGGAGAAGGGGAGATATGGCGGCCAAGAGAATCAAGAGCCACAGGGAATTGGAAGTGTATCAGATGGCTTTTGAGGCGGCGATGAAAATTTTTGAGGCGACGAAAACGTTCCCGAAGGAGGAGACGTATTCGTTGACGGATCAGATTCGCCGGTCGTCCAGGGCGGTGTGCTCGAACATCGCAGAGGCGTGGCGTCGTCGCCGCTATGAAGCGGCTTTTGTCAACTGTCTGAATATCTCCGAGGCTGAAGCGGCAGAGTCAGACCTGGATCGAGTTTGCAGTCAGGTGTGGTTACCTGAACCGCGCGACAGGACGCGAGTTGTACGCCACCTACGATAACATCTTGGAACATCTTGGGCAAGCTTGTCAACATGATTCGCCACTCTGAACAATGGACGATCGGCGGGTGACTTCTCCTTGTCATCTTGTCACCGTGTCTCCTCGTCTGAATGAAAGTGAGGCTAACATGGATCGAACCGAAATACGACTGTCAGGTTTTGGTGGGCAAGGTATCATTCTTGCGGGGTATATCCTGGGCAAGGCGGCGGCGCTGTACGATCACAAGCACGCGACGATGACGCAAAACTATGGGCCGGAATCGCGCGGCGGCTCGTGCAGCGCGCAGGTCATCGTGGCGGACGTGCCGGTGAGTTATCCGCATCTCACGCGGCCGCAGACGCTGGCGGCAATGTCGCAAGAGGCGTACGTAAAGTACGTCGGCGAGCTGGTGGACGGCGGCTTGCTGATCATTGACAAGGACCTGGTGCAGCCCAACGGCGACCCCAAGCGCGTACGATTGTATAGCGTTCCTTGCACCCGCATCGCCGAGGAGATGGGCCGCAAGATGATCGCCAACATTGTCATGCTGGGCTGCCTGGCCGCGCTCGATAGCAGCGTCTCGGTTGACGCGCTGCGGCAGGCGGTGCGCAGCAGCGTGCCCAAAGGCACCGAGGACTTGAACATCAAGGCGTTTGATCGAGGATATGAGCACGGGCAAAAGTTGCTGGGCCAAGCTCCGAGTTTCCCGGAGCCCCAGTCATAAAGGAACTTGTCTGAAGGGAGGAGGACATGAAGCGTTACAGTTTGATTCAAGCGCGCGGCGGCGATTTTGCGGGCCAGAGCAGCCAGGGCGCAGCCGTCGAAGGCGAAGGCAACGACGTGATCGAGCTGGCCGTCAAGGGCGGCGTGGTCAGCGTCATCGTGCC
>CAYHAR010000345.1:0-2250 GCA_964354595.1 uncultured Anaerolineae bacterium
TCAATGACCGGGGCGTGTTCTTTGGGAGACGAGCGTCGGTTGATGAACCAGGCCTGGCTGTTCAGGGGCGGCTCCTCCGGGCCGGGCTTCCGTCGCTCGTAGGTCCCGTCGGGCAACATGCGGCGCGCTTTGACATTGTCGCGCAGGCAAATGTCTAACACGTCGTCGCGCAAATGGCGCACCAGCCTCAAATCCTGGATGGGGAACAAGACTTCGACGCGCCGGTCGAGGTTGCGCGGCATCAGGTCGGCGCTGCCCAAATAGACCTCCTCGTTGCCGCCGTTGCGAAAGTAATAGATGCGGCTGTGCTCCAAAAAGCGCCCCACGATGCTGGTCACCCGAATGTTTTCGCTGAGGCCCTCTAGCCCGGGCCGCAAGCCGCACACGCCGCGGGCGATCAAGTCCACCTTGACCCCGGCCTGAGAAGCCTTGTAGAGCAATTTGATCATGGACTTGTCCACCAGCGAGTTGACCTTGAAAATCAGGTGGCCGGGGATGCCCTGTTGTTGGTGCTCGATCTCTCGCTCGATCAGCCTTTCCAATCCGGCGCGCAGGTTGATTGGCGCGACCAACATCTTGCGATAGTCTTGCTTGGCCGAATAGCCGGTCAAGTAGTTGAACAGGTCGGTCGCGTCCGCGCCAATGTCTTCGTCGCAGGTGAACAGCCCCAGGTCGGTATACAGTTGCGCCGTGACGGCGTTATAGTTCCCCGTCGCCAGGTGGACATAGCGGCGGATGCTCTCCCCCTCTTTGCGAACCACCAGCGCAGTTTTGGAATGTGTCTTGAGTCCCAGCAGGCCATAGACGACGTGAATCCCTTCCCGTTCCAACGCCTTGGCCCAGCCGATATTGCTCTCCTCGTCGAACCGGGCTTTTAATTCCACCAGAACCGCCACCTGCTTGCCGTTTTCCACCGCCTCTAGCAAAGCTTCCACCACTGGCGAGTTGCGACCGACGCGATAGAGCGTCTGCTTGATAGCCAACACGTTCGGGTCGCGGGCCGCTGCCCGGAGGAAATCCACCACCGGCGTGAACGAATCGTAAGGATGGTGCAGCAAAATATCTTGCTGGCGAATGGCCGCAAAAATGTCGCCGTCGAACGCACTGCCGTCGAGAGGCGGCGGCACGGCCGGCAAAAAGGGCGTTTCCTTCAAATCGTAGCGATCAATCCCATACAGGCACATCAAGCCGCTCAGGCCCAGCGGGCCGTCCAGCGTGTACACGTCGTTGCGATCCAGCTCCAGGTTTTCGATCAGGATGTCGCGAATGTGGGTGGGCATCGCGTCGTTCACCGTCACCCGCACGGCGGAGCCAAAGCGACGCTGCCGCACGCTTTGTTCTATCGTCTCGAGCAAATCTTCGGCTTCCAGCTCCTGGATCAGCATTTCCGCGTCGCGCGTGACGCGAAAGAGATGGGCCTCGACGACCTCCATGCCGGGAAAGAGCGCAGCCTGGTTCGCAACGATCACCTGCTCCAGCCAGACAAAATAATGATGATAGGGCACCGTCCCATCCTTGCGCACGCTGCCGGAGGAGCGCTTGATGGGCAGCAGGCGCGGGAGTGTGTTCGGCACCTTGACCCGTGCAAAGCGCTCCTGTCCGTCCTCGTCTCGGATGAGAACGGCCAGGTTCATGCTGAGGTTCGAGATGTGAGGAAAAGGCCGGCCCGGGTCCAGCGCCAGCGGCGTGAGGACGGGAAAGATGACTTCTCTAAAATATTCGTTGACGTTGGCTCTTTGCTTGTCGTCCAGCGCGGCGTAATCCAGGACGTGGATGCCGGCCTGGTCGAGCTGGGGCAGCAGGTCGCGCAGGCATTCGCGCGCGTCCCGCATCAATTGCAGGGCCATCTTGCGAATCGCCGCCAATTGCTCGGCGGGGGTGTGGCCGTCCGGGGAAAGCTCGGTGACGCCCGCGGCGATCTGCTGCCGGATGCCGGCCACGCGCACCATGTAAAACTCGTCCAGGTTGGAGCCGACGATGGACAGGAACTTTACTCGTTCCAGGAGTGGGTTGCTCTCGTCTTGGGCTTCTTCCAGCACGCGGCAAAAGAATTGGAGCAGGCTCAGCTCGCGATTGATGTAGGGCAGGGGGGCGTTCGGCTCGCTCGCCGCGTCTTGCTCAGACCCTACCGGGACGCTCTTTTCCTCACTAGCCTTTCTTCTTGCCTTTTTGCTTGCCGGACTTGTCTTTGCCTTTGTCATGGGCGGCCACCTCCGCAAACGGATCGTAATTCAATTCATGGCACAGCTT
>CAYHAR010000345.1:2350-3793 GCA_964354595.1 uncultured Anaerolineae bacterium
CTCAGAATGACAGATCAATCGTCTTGTTTCTTGGCGGCTTTCTTTTTCTTCTTTTTCTTTGCCTTCTCTTTAACCGGCTCGGGTTCGGGCGAAGGGGCGGCGGCTTGGCTCTCAGCCTGCGGTTCGCCATCCTCCTCCGAGATTATCTCGGCTTCTTGTACTGACTCTTCAGTCTCTGTCGGCGTCTCGGCGGCGGGCGCTGCCGTCACCGCCGGAGGCAGAGCGCCGGGGATGTCACCCAGCCGTTCCTCCAAAGCAGAGATGATGGTCTGAAATATCTTGACGTGAGTATGGTAGCGGTCGGTGGCCTCGACGATGGTCCACGGCCCCCACTCGGTGATCGTGCGCTCTAGCATCTCTTCCACGGCCAGCATATAGTCGTCATACTTGCTGTGATGGTCCCAGTCCTCCGCCGTGACCTGCCAGGCGGTCAAGGGATCCTGGATCAGTTTCTTGTAGCGCTTCTTTTGCTCTTGCTTGCTAATGTGCAGCCAGAATTTGATAATGAGGCAGCCGTCGTCGGAAATGGTTCGCTCAAAGTCAACAATGTCGCGGTAGGCGCGCCGCCACTCTTCCTCCGGCGTCAATCCATCCACGCGCTCGACGAGAGCGCGCCCGTACCACGACCGGTCAAAGATGGCCCACTCGCCGCGCCCCGGCAGCTTTAGCCAGTACCGCCATAGCCAGGGGCGCTTTTTTTCATAGGTGCGCGCCGCTCGAATCGGATACAGCTTGAACCCGCGCGGGTCCAGCCGCGCCGTCAGCGTTCTGATCGAGGTGCCTTTGCCGGCCGCGTCCCATCCTTCAAAGATGATCACGACGGGAATCTTGTGATCCCACGACGCCTTTTGCAGCGCGTACAGACGGTTGCGCAGTCCGGGCATTAACTGCTTGTACTCTTTTTTGCCCAGGCTGGTATCAAGGTCAACTTTTTCTAGCATCTTGGCTGCCTCCTTTTGATTGTGAACTGCCGGGTCTCTTTACGCAAGTCAAACACCGCTCGGACTAGGCAAAATCCGCCAGATGATGGATAACTTTTAAAAGGCTTAGATGAGGGACGGCAAACTTGGCTTTGCCTTCCATGGGACTGTGTAACTGGGACAAGTATACACTTGACCCGTGTGAAACGCAATTCATTCAATGTGCCCGCCCGGGCAGGCTTGTTGCCACGAGTGGGAGATGGTGAGACAAACGGTGAGACAGAGTGAGACATCTCACCCCACAAGTGAGACATCTCACCGTGAGATGTCTCAACCAAATCAACCTTTTGGCGTAGGTGACGTGGCCGTACCAAAGGAAATCTAAAAGAATTCTTCGAGTCTCATCAAAAGGGGAACCCGAAAACGAAGGAAACAGGACATAAAAAGACGAGCGTCACCATGCGGTCGTGGCGGGCAACGCAAGACCCTTAGGGTCTCATGGTCTCTTCCCTTCATAAATGCC
>CAYHAR010000346.1:0-3792 GCA_964354595.1 uncultured Anaerolineae bacterium
GGGGGTTGCCTGAATTTGCTCTGTTTGTTAAGAATTTGATTTGTCAAGGATCTCATCTCCTTGAATGTAACTACTCAGCTTGTCATTGCGAGGAGGCGTTTTTTGCCGACGAAGCAATCCCCGCGTTCAGTGCCAGGAGATTGCTTCGCAAAAATCGCTCGCAATGACACGACGGCTGAGTAGTTACCCTTGACAAAAGTTTCCCGATTCTCGGTCTGGGGGCAGCTTTGGCAGCACCAACACGCGAAATTCCCCAAAACCAGCCAGTTTGCCATGAATTATGTTCACCTACCGGGCCGGTTTAGCACGCACGTTCCACTTTTGGGGCTATCAGGTGACAATCGGGAAACTTTTGCCTTGAATGCTATGTGTCACGTGAACACTTTAACCGCGCCCAAAGGGGGCTTCGCCCCCTCTGGACTCCCCCCAGAAAACCAGTTGCCAGCAGGCAGCAACCAGCAATCAGAATCCAGAAATAGAGCCAGGGGACACGACTCGAAAACCCACATAGTTGAAATAGAAGCCGGGTACGAACCTGCCGCGGTTAGCACAGCGCGCGCCGAACCTATCGCCGCTCCACGAGCCGCCGCGCACTGTGCGCTCACTTTCAGCTTCCACATCCTCGCATTTATCTGGCTGATAAGGATAGGGCCGATACAGGCTGCTGGTCCAGTTCCACACGTTGCCCGACTGGTCTTCAGCGCCAAACGGGCCGACGCCGCCGGCGGCTGCAAAAGCGCCGACGGGCGAGGGCTTGAGGACGCGGCCTTCGATGGTGTTCGCCTTGGCTGCATCCCATTCGTCACCCCAGGGGTAGACCCTCATCCCCGGCCCTTCCCCCGTCTGCGACAAGGGAAGGGAGCTGCCGCGCGCCGCGGCTTCCCATTCGACTTCGGTGGGCAGCCGATAGGTCTTGCCGGTGACAGCCGAAAGCCAGGCGCAGTAAGCTTGCGCCTCAAACCACGTCACGCCGACAACAGGTTGAGAAGGATTGTTGTAAGTCGAATCTGCCCAATAGTGTGGTTGCTGGCGCGATTTGGCGGACAACTGCCTGGCCAGCACGGCTTTGAGTTCATCCTCATCAAGGCTGGCAATGTATTCATAGCTCTTGATCGCATCAGGCTGATAACTGCCGGTGCGTTCTAGTCGTTCCCTCCAATCTGGTGTAGACTTGAGCCACTTCCAAATATCCAGCCATGTCTTGAATTGTCCGCCCGTCACATCTTCGCCACGCAGCCATCGCCGCGCCAGTTCGGTCGCCCAGTAGCGTTCATCCTTGTAGCCGCCCGCATCCATAAAGCAGGCATACTCGGCGTTGGTTACCGGCCAGCGGCCAATCTCAAAGACTGCCATGTGAACTGTACGCCGTGGCTTTTCGTCGTCGTATGAATTCGGCTCATTATCTGCGCTGCCAATGACATAGTCCCCCGCCGGCACACGCACCAGCGTCGGCAGGATCGCTCGCGCGCCGTTGATGACTTGTCCCCTGGCGGGGATCTGCGACGGTTGAAAGCGCGGGTCGCCAATGCAGCCCAACGTGAATCCAGCTTGCAGCCGAGCGCGCAAATGCACGGCGGGGTTGTAAAGGTCGGCCATCAAATCGGCGCACACTTGTTCCTTCACATCTTCCAGACTGTTCGTAGTAACGGCTTTAGCCGTCGCATGACGACTCAAGTCGTCACTACGAGCAGGGAGACCCGCTTCGTCCAGGCAGCGCCCCGCCAGAACCGGGTTGTGCGGGCGCACGGCCTCTATCAATCGCGCCGGGTCGCGCGCCAGCCCGCAGGCCAGGATCGTCGTGACCTCCCAGCCGGTGGCGGGCGGCTCGGGCAGCGGGTCCCATTCGCCCACGCTGGCAGGCGGCATCTCGTCAGCCAGCCGCTTGCCTTTCCAAAGCTTTGCGAAGGTTGCACGCTCCGCGCCTTCGCAAGGCTCTGCCTCGAATCGTCGCAGCAGCTCGAGCGCGGCAAAATACTCTTGCAAGAGGTGATGATAGAACCGCACGTCCGGCTCGACCGCCGGGTCGAGGATGGTCGCCGCGCGCGCAAAGCGGAACAGGTCGGCGGGCTTGACTGGCATGTCTTGGCCGTTGAATTCTATTGCCTGGGGCAGCGCATCGCGCGCCGTCTTGACAGGAAAGGTCGTGCTTTCGCCTTGCGCTTGCATCGTGTAGGCCAACTGGGCCAGCGCGCGGGCTTGCACGTCGCGATGCAGCCAGCCGGGGTGAGCCAGCCGTTCCTCGCGCGAGAATAGCTCGCCCGCGAACCATTCCAGCAGCCTGCCCCGGTTGCCCATCTCGCGCTGGTTGGACTTCCACGCCGCCACCAGCAGCGAAAGATTGAATGGGTTGCGGGCCATCTCGCGCAGGCGCGCTTTCGGATCGTCGAGCGTCTCGCCCAATCCCTCTGCGCCGTTGCGGCGCAAATAATCGGCAATGCGTTCGTCGTCCAGCGGCTCGACTCGCACGCGCGGCAAATCGAGCTGCCGGTCGTAATCTTTTTCGCGCCCGGAGAATACGATCTGGTTTGCCTCGCCATAGTCGCTCGTGAACAGCCGCCATGCCTTGAGCCGCTCGTCGCGCTCGTCTCTCGGCAGCTCGTTGATCCCATCCGCCAGCAGCAGCACGCGCCCGCTCGCCAGCGCGTCGGCAAAATCGGCGCCGGCGCGCTGCTCCCACTCGGCGCGCAGAAAATCAAACGGCGCGCGCGCGCCTTGCTGGCTCAATCGGACGAACAGCGGCACGCGGCTCTGACCGTCCGAGAGCAAGGTGCGCGCCGCCTCGAACGCGATCTTGAACAGCGTCGTGGTCTTGCCCGCGCCCGGCTCGCCCAGGATGACAAAGGCGCAATGCTTGTTCAGCGCCTCGGTGATGTCGGCCAGCGGCACACTCGTCACACGCGCTTCCGGCCCTTCGCCCTCGCGCGGGATGCGAAACTCGCTAAAAGCCACCGGCATGTCCAGGCCCTCGACGGCGCGTTTCACATCCATCTGCGCGGCGAGCGGGATAAACTTGGTCGCCCAAATCTGATACTCGCGTCGCACGGCGAGCGAGAGCAGATACGACCGTTCGTTGCGGCGGCTGGACAATTGCTTCGCCGCGCCGGGGCGGAAAGTGAGCGTCTCGCCGTTCGCCTCGGCGCGCAGCGCCTCGCCCGCCGGGACGAACGCCGCGCCAGCCTGGAGAAAGGCCAGCACCTTGTCAATCAGGCGCTCCACGTCGGCGGCGGTGTAGCCATAGGTGATCTCGGTCTTGTCGCGCCCGACGAAATCGGCGCAATGGACGTTGCCGGCCACGGCCACGCCGCCTCTGGCCGAGGCGCGGCGGCTGGGCGTTTGCCGCTTGGGCTCTAGTTTCGAGGATTTCTTGGGCCGGGTGGTTTTGCTTTTGCTCAATGCAAGCCCTCCGGTTGGCGATTGGGAACAAAACAAGCCGCAGGCGCGCAAGCGGCCCGCTGCGCTAAACTTTCCACGTCAGCCGCCCGCGTCGGTTGACCATCGCCCCGGGCGTTGAAAGCGCCGAGGGACAGTCTCTATTATAGCCTGAATTGCCTGCTGCGGTAGTCGCGCGTGAAAAAAAAGTCCGCCGGGTTGCCCCCGGCGGCCTGCCTTTTAATTTCCGTCGGCGGAATCCGCGCTTGCAGCGCGTCGGTGCGTACAGTCGAATTGTATGTCACGCGGGGAGAAATGTCAAAAGGGCGCGAGAGACCCACAGGGTGTGGTACGTGATTTCGCCCTCGGGTGAAATGATCAAGGGCGTCAAGCGCGCTGCTCCCGTTGTACAGGTCAGCGGTC
>CAYHAR010000347.1:0-3787 GCA_964354595.1 uncultured Anaerolineae bacterium
TCATTCTGTTCCGAGGTCCACGCCCAGGCGCGCTGCGCCGGCCTGGCCTCGTCCGAGACGGGCGAAATATCCGCGTGGCGCAGCCAGAGCGCCAGCTTGCGCTCCAGCGCCCCCAGTCCCCACCATCCGGCGACTCCCATCAGCAGGATCGGCAGGCCAACCCAGAGCATCGTCCAGCCGAATCCCAGCGATAGCCCCGCCACGACAAAGATGAGATAAAACATTCCCACGGCAGAGGCGAGGAGCAGATAGACGGCGCGGAGGTACGTCCGAGCTTCGATAAACACAAAATTGTTGTGTTTCATTTCCATCCTCTGATAGATTGCGATTTGAGCAGACCGACGACGTCAGCGTTGCTGCGCATCTATAATACGCACGAGAGGCGCAAGAGTTGCAATCCGCTGGTTGGCAAATCCTGTGGCCGATGATATACTGAATTTACATTGAGCAGTTTGGGGCAAGAGTCCTTTGCCCAGGCGGTTATCAAGAGGCGACCCCCGTGTCTGAAGCAGAACAAGACGCCAATGCACCTTTGCGAGTTGGACTGGGCCTCCACGTGGAAGTTGAACTGGTGGGCGAGTCGGGCGCGAGTGAGCGTCTGGTGTTCGACATCGTGCCGGACGCCCAAGCCGATTTCGTTCACGGCTTTTTGGGCGTGAGCACTCGGCTGGCGCAAGCAATCCTCGGACAATCAGCGGGGAGCATTGTGCCCTACCAGGTTGGAGATGCAGTCGAGGTGCGAATCCTGAGCGTGATGCCGGGCGTGCGCGCCCCGTCGGACGATGTAGCGGCCAGGCGTCAAGCCGTCATTCAACAAGCCCTCGCCCATTCCGATTTGATCAGCGACATGGCCTTTGCCCTGGCCGTAGGCTCCAAGTGGGGTGATTATGACCCCGGTGATTCAAAGTAGTTTCGAACAGGAGCGGAGCTGTCTTGGAAGCATTGCGGATGCACCCCGATGACGACGTCGCGCTGGCGGTGATAGACCTTGCCCCGGGCTGCGTCGTTCAAGTAGATAGCCGCGCCATCACGCTGCGCCAACCTATCCCTTCCGGTCACAAGCTTGCGCTGCGACCTATTGCGCGCGGCGAGCAAGTGCGCAAGTACGGCCAGTCTATCGGTCGCGCTACGGCGGACATTGCGACGGGCGAGCACGTCCACGCGCACAATCTGGAAAGCCTGCGGGGTCGCGGCGATCTGGGGTTGACTGCGCAGAGCGCGGCCCTCGAGCAGAGCGAGGTCACTTTTGAGCGCAAGCCCCAAGCCGAGCTTGAGCCATCCGCCGCCACATTTCTGGGGTACCGTCGCAAGGATGGGCGAGCCGGCGCGCGCAATCACGTGCTGGTTCTTGCCACGGTCGGCTGCGCCAACGCGGTAGTAGATCACATTGGCCGGCTGCTGCCGGAGGTGGTTGCCGTATCGCACGTCTACGGCTGCTCGCAGATCGGCGATGACCTGACCCAAACACGGCGAGTGCTGCTCGAGTTCTCCATGCATCCCAACGTGGGCGCGGTGTTGCTGATCGGGCTGGGCTGCGAGACCGTGCCGACTGTCGAGATGGGCGAACAGTTGGCTGCTCAAGGCGCCGCGGTGCAACGGCTGATCATCCAGGACGAAGGTGGCAGCCGGGCGGCGACTGCCCGCGGGGTTGCTATGGCGCGTGAGCTATTGCAAGAGGCGTCGGACGCAAGGCGAGAGCCGATCCTGCTTTCAAAGCTGATTCTGGGCGTCGAGTGCGGCGGGTCGGATGCGTGGTCGGGCGTGACAGCCAACCCTGCCGTCGGCGTGGCCAGTGACCTGGTGGTGCGGGCAGGCGGCACGGTGATTCTCTCCGAAGTGCCCGAGTTCATCGGCGCGGAGCATCTGCTGGCAGCGCGCGCTGCCGACCCTTCTATTGCAGCGCAGATTGTAGAAGCGGCGCTGCGCCGCGAGCAAGAAGCCAACCGGATGGGGGTAGACATGCGCGGCAGTCAACCGACGCCGGGCAACATGGCGGGCGGCCTCACCACCATTGAGGAAAAATCGCTGGGGACGATCTCGAAAGGCGGCAGCACGCCGACCCGCGAGTTCCTGCGGTATGCTCATCGGCCAACGCAGCGGGGATTGGTGATCATGGACACGCCCGGCAACGATCCGGAATCGGTGACGGCGATGGCAGCCGGCGGCGCTCAGGTGGTGGTGTTCACCACCGGGCGCGGCTCGCCGACAGGCTGCCCCATCGCGCCGGTCGTCAAGGTGGCCAGCAACAGCGCGATGTACCATCGCCTGCGGGATGACATGGATTTGGACGCGGGCACAATGATCAGCGCGGGAGAATCATTGGTCAGCGTGGGCCAGCGCATTTTCGACGAGATCGTGGCCGTGGCGAGCGGCAAGCAGACCGCCGCTGAGACGTGGGGCCACAAGGAATTTGCGATCAACGTGATCGGGCCGAGGTTGTGATGTGCCACCAGGAAGGCACATGAAGCGATGACAACGGTTGAAGCGACCAAGCCGGCCAGACTTGCGCCGTTGGACGCCCTGCGCGGCCTCATCATGCTCGTCATGGCGCTTGACCACGCCAACGCTTTTATCGCGCACCAGCATCCCGCGCCGGAAATGTGGACGGGTCCCATGCCGGTCTACCCCAACGCGCTGGCCTTTCTCACGCGCTTTGTCACCCACCTGGCTGCGCCCGGCTTTTTCTTCCTCATGGGCGCGGGCATCATGTTGTTCGCAGATTCGCGCCGCAAGCTAGGCTGGACGCGAGGCGCTATCGTGCGTCACTTGGTCGCGCGAGGGCTGTTGCTGATCTTGATCCAGTTCTTGGTCGAGAATCCGGCCTGGGGATTCCGCGACATTACGTACGCGGGCGTCTTGTACGGACTCGGCGCCACGATGATCGTCGGCTCTCTGTTATTGTGGCTTGATACAGGGTGGATCGTCGGCATCAGCCTCGCCGCGATTCTGGCAACCCACGCGCTGATCCCCGGTATCATCCGCCCCTACGCTTCTGTCTCGCCCTTGCTGCGCTTGTTGCTCGTGCCAGGGCAGACCCGGGATATTCTGGTGTACTATCCGACCATCCCCTGGCTGGGGCTGATGGGATGGGGGCTTGTCTTGGGGCGGTGGCTATTGAAGGACCGTGACCGGGCCTATCGCCGGGCGTTTATCATCGGCTTGGTGTTTCTCGCTCTGTTCGCCGGAGTACGCGCAGCAAGAGGATGGGGGAACATGCTACTTGCGCCGGGGGCAGATTGGATGGCGTTTCTCAACGTCGTCAAGTATCCGCCCAGCTTGCCTTTCATCTTTCTAACGCTGGGCGTTGACCTCCTGTTATTGACTGCGTTCGCGCGCGTCGAAGTCGGTTTGCAACGATGGAATCCTCTCTTGGTGTTTGGTTCCAACCCGCTGTTCTTTTACATCGCCCATCTGTATCTATACAAGGTCATCGGCGAGACCTTTTATCCACAGGGCGCCGAATTGCTCTCCATGTACCCGGTTTGGCTGGCGGGGCTGGCGCTTCTCTATCCGCTGTGTTGGCTATTCGGGAGATTCAAGCAGCATCAGCCTCTCAATTCGCTCTGGCGATTCTTTTGATCCTCCCTCGGCCTGCAAGCTCCGTGATTGATTCGCTTCGCTTCGTCCGTGTCCATTCGCCCTGCTCGAATCAATCCACAGGACCTTGTCCAGCCCGTTGACCAAGACCCCGAAAAAGCCAGAGCGTTCTGGTGATTGCCCAAGTGGTTCACCCGCAGTTGCACTGCGGGTGGCAGGCAACAGTTCAACTGTCACCTGAACGATATGG
>CAYHAR010000348.1:0-3777 GCA_964354595.1 uncultured Anaerolineae bacterium
CAGGACAGACACACCCATGACCTACAACATCTCCCCGCAGCCAAAGCAACTCATCACCTATCCGGAGACAGTTCACGGCACAGAACTGTTCGACACCGGGCATGGCAGCCAGTTCTGGCAGGCACTCTTCGATTTTCTCCTTGCAATCAACAGCCAAAATGATCTTCGGGATGAACACTTTCATTCATAAGGAAGAAGGATGATGAACGCTCACTGGATCCCATGGACTGACCGGGTGATCTTTATCGCGGCCAACCTGATCAACCTGCTCGTGGCAGTAATGTTCCTCTTGCGGGTGCGCGGCAGACACAAGGCCGGGCGGGCCTATGGCTGGGCAGCAGTGGCCGATGCGCGCTTCGCGCCACGAGTCGGCGGCGGGCATGGGGATGCCCACTTATCTGAACCGTATTGGGGCTAAACTAGGCTTCTCTAAACAGCATTGCCTCTAGCTTGTTCCCTGACTGTTGCGCCAAGCCTGGCCCGGTCAAGCGCAGCGCCCCCGTGTTTCAGATTTACTACACGTCTGCCATACGGATGTAACACGAGCGTGCTAACATGAGAAAGCATTCGCCGAGAACGTGTGCTTTCTCTCCATCGAGTGGCCGCCAGGATACCGCCGCGAAAACCATCCTGGCGGCTGCTTGCAAATCCGGGGGTGTTTTCCCATCACGGACGGCAAACCGCAGATGACGCGCTCCCTCAATAGTCGAGCGCATACAGACGCAGAGGAGAACTCGATGAACGAGAATGACCCAAGACCACACAACAAGACCCTGGGCCGAGTGGTCTCTGAATACCAATCGGCGTATACAGACCCGCTCGTGATTCGGGCGGGAGAAAAACTGACGGCCAGCGATAGAGACAGCGAATGGGCCGGCTGGGTATGGTGCACGAATCAGATGGGCAAGGGCAGGTGGGTGCCGGAAAAATACCTGGCGCGAAAGGGCAACGTCTGCACAGCACTCTGCGATTACGAGGCGACCGAGCTTGCGGTGCGCGTCGGCGAGATACTGGAGCTCGGCCAAGAGGAAAGCGACTGGGTGTGGTGCGCCAATCGGAGCGGGCAAAGTGGATGGGTGCCCGCCGAAAAGATTCAAAGAATATTCCCGACGACGGAACCAGACTCGAGTGGAGAAAAACCATGACGGATAAACAACAACTCTGGACAGGCGCTACCGAAGCCATGCAGGCCATCATGCCGTTTTACCGGCAAGCCATGGCGCAGGCCATCGAAAAATCGGGCGTCACCGACTGGTTCGCATTGACCCTGGCGCGCGGCGCAGCGCCCGAGCCGTTCTCGGCTCTGCGTTTCCACGGCCTGTACCCTTACGTGTCCTTGCAGCGGCAGACAGACATGCTGACAGAACTGGCCAAGGGAGCTTACTTAGCAGTTGGGTCAGACGCCTATCGAATCACCGAGCGCGGTCGTGAAATCCTCGCCGGCATCTATCATCCCGCCTATGAAAGTATGCAAACCGTCGCGCCCCTTTCGCCTGACGAGATGAAGCAGCTCAACGACTTGCTCTGGCGCGTCGTCCAGGCCGCGCTGAACGCGCCCGAGCCAAAGGACAAGCTGGGCATCACCGCCAGCCGCGCGAACGACCCTGGTGAAGGGTGGGGGGCCATCGTCAAAACGGACCAATACCTCACCGACCTGTACTCGTTCCGCGACGACGCGCACATTGCCGCGTGGAAGCCCTATGGCGTCAGCGGCAAAACCTGGGAAGCTCTGTCATTCGTCTGGGAAGGCAAGGCGCGCACCGCTCAAGAACTGGCGGAGAAGCTTCCTTTCCGCGCTCACACGCAAGAGGATTACGCCCAATCGCTGGAGGAGCTGGTCCGACTCGGCTGGATACAGCCAGCGGACGGGGGCTACCAGATTACAGAGAAAGGACGCGCGCTGCGCCAGGAAGCTGAGGACTCGACCAATCGCTATCACTTGGCGGCGTGGGGCTGCCTCTGCGATCAAGAGCAGGCTCAACTGTATGACTTGCTGACATGGTTCAGGGGCAAGCTCGAGCAATTGGCGGAAACGCATGAGGAGAGAACAAAATGAAACCGATTATAAAAACTCGGGCGCTCTTGTTCTTTGCGCTGATGATTGTATCGGTCGTCGCTTGCCGCCAAAACGTGCCGCAGGTGACGCCCGCCAAGCCAACGGCGATAAAGGAGCCACCTCTCGCTTCTACTGCTGCGTCCTCTGTGCGCCAACCGTTTGATGGCAAGTGGGGCGACCGTGCGGTCTTTCGCACCGGGTTGATCCAGGCCGAGCAAAAGGTGCTCGACCAGTTGCATGGCGCGAGTGTCTATCACATAGACATACAAATCGCCGACGACCTTTCTTCTCTGCAAGGCCGCCAACAGGTTCGCTACACCAATCAAGAAACACAGCCGCTCGATGCCATCTACTTTCAACTTTTCCCGACCATGTACGGCGGCAAAAGCGCCGTGTCGGCGGTCATGGTGAACGGCCAGGAGGTCAAAGCGGTCTATGAATCTCAAGACAGCACTCTCAAGGCGCCGCTGCCCACGCCCTTGCAGCCCGGCCAACAGGTCGTTGTGCAAATGGATTTCAAGGTGAGTTTGCCGCGCGAGATGGGCGGCAACTATGGCCTGTTTGGCTACCTCAACAACATCCTGGTGTTGGATGGGTTCTATCCAGCCATTCCGGCGTATGACGACACAGGCTGGCACGCGGGAGCGTTGCCGCCGAATGCGGACTCGACCTATATGGACGCCAGCTTTTACCTGGTGCGCGTGGACGCGCCGGCCAATCTCACCCTTGCCGCTTCGGGCGTTGAAATCAACCGCGAAAGCAAAGGCAACAGTCAGGTCGTGACCTTTGCGGCCGGCCCCGCGCGCGATTTTTACCTTGCCGCCAGCGACCGCTTTACCGTCGTCAGCGAAACCTTTGGTGAGACCAAAGTCAACAGCTATGCTTTCAAAGAGCGAACTGAGGGCGCGCGTTTGGCTTTGCGCGCGGCTATTGGCTCACTCAAGAGTTTCAATACGCGCCTGGGCGCTTATCCGTACACCGAGTTTGACGTGGTCAGCACGCCCATGACGGCATCGGGTATCGAGTATCCGGGCATTGTCGGCATCAACTACACCTATTATGACACGGGCGGAAATTTTGGAGGCGTGCCTGCCTCAGTCATGATTGAATCGGTCGTGGCACACGAGGTGGGTCACCAGTGGTTCTACAACGTTGTCGGAAACGACCAAATCAACGAACCGTGGGTGGACGAATCGGTTGACCAGTACGTGACCGGGCTTTACTTTCTCGACGCTTACGGCAAGAGCGGTTACGATGGCTACCGCAGCTCGTGGGTGGGCCGTTGGGAGCGCGTCAGTCGGGCCAACGTTCCTATCGGCATGCCCGCCGCAAACTATCAGGCCAAGGAATATGGCGCCATCGTCTATGGCCGCGGGCCGCTGTTCGTCGAAGCATTAGCCGAAAAGATGGGGCAGGCGACCTTTGATAAATTCCTGCGCGATTACTACGAGTCCCACAAGTGGGGGATCGCCGCCGCCGCCTCATTCAGGAAACTGGCCGAAAAGCATTGCCAGTGCGATTTGACGGCCCTGTTTGATGAATGGGTCTACAAAAAGTAGAGTCGCCGCGGGCGCGTTTGAAGGGCTGAGATGATTGGGGTTGCCGTGCTGGAGAGCAAGTTGATTGGCAGGGACAAAAACCAAAAGTTCTCGCACGTTAGGCTGCTCCATAAAAATAGTTATCCCACAATGCTCCTGCCGGATTGCCAAATCCGGCAATGG
>CAYHAR010000349.1:0-3763 GCA_964354595.1 uncultured Anaerolineae bacterium
TGAGCGTGGCGACCGGGTCGAGCGCCGAGCACGGCTCGTCCATCAAAATCACTTCAGGCTCGACGGCGATGGCGCGCGCGATGCACAACCGCTGCTGCTGCCCGCCGGAAAGCGCCATGCCCGATTGTTTGAGCTTGTCCTTGACCTCGTCCCACAGCGCCGCGCGGCGCAGGCTCCGCTCAACCATCTCGTCCAATTCGGATTTCGGGATGCGGTCATACAAACGCGGCCCGTAGGCCACGTTGTCATAGATGGATTTTGGAAACGGGTTCGGGCGCTGAAAGACCATGCCCACGCGGCGACGAATGTCTACCACGTCCACCTGGGGCGCATAAATGTCCTCGCCATCCAGCCATATCTTGCCGGTCAAGCGCGCGCGCGAAATCAAGTCATTCATGCGATTGAGCGCGCGCAAGAGCGTGCTCTTGCCGCAGCCCGAGGGGCCGATGATGGCCGTGATCTGATGAGCATAGACCGGCAGGTTGACGTCCGCCACCGCCAGGAAAGCGTCATAGTACACCGACGCATGATCCAATGTCATTTTCGCGCTCAACCCGCTCGCCTTGCGGAGAGCCTGAGTCGAGACGACCGACAAGGGATAAGTCGCCACACCCATCGGCAGCGCGACAGACACCGATTGACTCATTCCCCGTCTCCCTAGCGCATCATCCTGGAGCGCCACGTGGCAATGAGGCGCGCGCCAATGTTCAACACCAAGACCAGCACGATGATGACCAGCGCAATCGCCCACGCCTGCGCGTTGCGAACCTTGCTAGGGTCCACCGCGTACTTGAACAACGTCAACGGCAGCGCGGCAATCGGCTTGTCTAGAGCCACGGACAAGTTATTGCTGCCCAACGCGGTAAAGAGCAACGGCGCCGTCTCGCCAGACACACGCGCCACCGCCAGCATCAATCCGGTCATAACGCCCGTCAACGCCGCGGGCAACATCACCGAAAACGAAGCCTTCCATTCCGGCGCGCCCAGGCCCAGCGACGCCTCTCGCAAAGACTTGGGCACCAGCCTGAGCATCTCTTCGGTCGTGCGCGTGACGACGGGGAGCATCAAGACAGCCAGAGCCAGGCTGCCCGCCCAAGCCGAATAGCCGCGCTCGATTACCAGGATCGTATAGATGAACAGCCCGACAACAATCGAAGGCAAGCCAGACAGCACGTCGGTGCCAAAGCGCACCGCCAGGCCCAACGTAGAGTCGGGATGCGCCACCACGTAAAACGCCGCCAGGATGCCAATAGGCACGGCCAAGAACGAGGCCAGCCCCACCAAAATCGCCGTGCCCACCATCGCGTGCCAGATTCCGCCGCCGCCCAGGCTCGTCGGTTTGAAGGTCTGCGTCAAGAACTCGACGCTCAGCGCGCTCGACCCGCGCGCCACGACTTCGACCAATATCCACGCCAGCGGGACCAGCGCGAGCAAGGTGGCCAGGCCCGTGAGGCTGAGCATGAGGACATTGACCAGCCGTCGCTTGCGCTCGCGCGCGGCAGAGCGAGTCCATCGTCGAGACGCAACGGATACGCTCATGCGCGCCCGCCTCCGGCGTCCGGCGTCCTGCGCGATACGCTCCACACCAGCAAGCGCGCAACGACGTTGAGCAACAGACTCGTGACGAAAAGCAGCAAACCTATTTCGATCAGTGCGCTGGCATACATCGGCGTCCGACTTTCGCCCCACTCGTTGGCAATCACGCTCGCCATGCTGTAACCGGGGTTGAGCAGCGAGGTGGAAATCTGGGAGACGTTGCCGATCACCATTGTCACCGCCATCGTCTCGCCCAAGGCGCGGCCCAGGCCCAGGATGATGCCGCCGAGAATGCCCGATAGGCCATACGGCAAAACGACTTGCCAGATGGTTTCCCATCGAGTGGAGCCGAGCGCGAGCGCCGCTTCGCGCTGCGCGCGCGGCACAGCCAACAGCACATCGCGCGAGATGGCCGAGATCGTCGGCAGAATCATCACTGCCAAAATCAATCCGGCCGCCAGCGTGCTGGCGCCAAAGAATGGCCCCTGAAAGATCGGCAAGAAAGGAACCCTGCCGGGCGTGCCCAAGGTATTCATCAAGAAATTGCCGAGCGGCTGAACGAACGCGGGGATGAACACAAAGATGCCCCACGCGCCATAGACCACGCTGGGAATGGCCGCCAACAGTTCCACCACAAAGCCCAAGAGGGTGCGCAATTGGACGGGGCACAACTCGGACAAAAAGATGGCGATGCCCAGCCCCAGCGGAAAAGCGACGATCAGCGCGACCAGCGACGTGTTGAGCGTGCCGAGGATAAATGGAGCCGCGCCAAAGATATCGCCGACGGGATTCCATTCCGTCTCCGCGACGAACGACCACCCGGCAGCGATGCGCGTCGGCTCGGAGTAAATCCACAGCATGACGCCCACGCCTACCATCAGGCCGAGGATCGCAAGGGCCGATAGTGCAATGAGGCCCTGGTAGGCAAGATCGCCATGCTGCAACGCGCGAGCGATAGACGATGAGATGGGCCGCCGTGGCGCGGCAAGCTTGGGAAGCATAACGTCATTTCGATTTCTTCACGAAGGACGCGAGGCCTTTTCTGGCCCTCGTGGGTGAAACGACTTTTCGCCTCTGATATGCTACTACTGAATACTTAAGAGTTGTTTATCGTTCTATTAAGTGTTTGTTAAGCCGCCAAACTGCAAACAGATGACGGTTTTTGCGCGTTTGCGCGATAGGACTTTGCAAAAAGCCTTTTGGCTCTCGCCAAGATGCAAAGCCGCCAAGAAAAATCAAGGTAATCGTACGGTTGGTCTATGAGCCTACACACTGCTCTGGATGACAAGTATCGGGGAGTAGCGACGGAGCCTGGTCACCGCGAATTGCCGCCGTGTGCGAGGTGTTGCATCTGCCCAACGATGTCGAGCCCATCGCGTTCGCGCCGTTGGGTATCCGGCGGATGTGCCGAGGCCTAAAGAGCGCAAGGCGCTTTCGGAACTGGTGCGGTACGAGCGCGGGTGATGCAAGACCCTTCGGGTCTATGGCTCAAGCTCGCTGAACAAGAACCACGCGCCCTTGCGGTGCTCCGAGCCTTGAGGCGCGCGGTCGTAATACAACTCAAACACCTGGCCGCTTTCGACGCGCACCTGAAAGTAATCGCGTCCCACGCCCCACGAGCCGCGCCCCTCCGCCACCGCCGCGTGCTGAGGCTGCATGTTGCGCGCCATGCGGCCCCGGCGGCGATAGTTGTGCCACTCGCGTAGCTTTTCGACAACGCGATACGTCGTCCCGCGCCAGACGAATTCGTCCGGGCAGCCGGGCTTTTTCGCAAGCAGAGGCGGCTGGCGAAAGTGAACCTCGATAGGCTCGTCAACAAATCCAAGCGGCATATCAGCTCGTTCCACGGATCGCCGAAGTCAAGATGCCCAATCCGGCAACGCCGCTCGCCGCGAGGAACGCGGCGCTCACGCCATCAAACAGAGCAGTGGTTGAGCCCATCGCTTGACCCTGCGTGAGAATCGTCGTCACGATAGCGCCCGCCAGTCCGACGCCCAACACCATCCCGACGTTGCGCGCGGTCGCCAGAACGCCGGAGGCGATTCCCTGCCGGTGGCGCGGCGCTGATCCCATCAACGCGCTGGTGTTGGGAGAAATAAAGATACCGATACCCAATCCGACGATAGCCAGCGCAACGGCCACGCTGCTCAATGGCGTGTCGGGGCCGATCCGCGAAAGGAGAAACAGCCCGGCCGCCAGGATGCTCATGCCGAGCGTAGACAGCACC
>CAYHAR010000350.1:0-3724 GCA_964354595.1 uncultured Anaerolineae bacterium
CGCCCGTACAGCCACCAGAACCGCTCGCGCGGAAAAGCGCGCGCCAGCGCCGGATGCCACACGAACGCGCCATCTATCCAATCGGCGCGCAATTGCTCGTCGAGCGCAAACAGACGACGCTTTAACTCTGTAGCCTGCGGGACGTCTGCCAGCTCGTCCAGCAACAACTCGATTGCCAACCGCATGCGCGCCCGATCCGGATAGTACGGCGCTTCGTCGTTGGGACGCCGAGCATAGTCGTCCAGGAACCACGTCCAGGCGTCCAGCCGTCCGCGTAAATCGTGGAGGACGCGCGTTGTGTAACGCGGGCGGCTCGCATCGCGGATATGCTCAAATTGGCGTATCGCTTTGTCCCGTTCGGCTTGTTGCGCGGGTGAAAGCGGAGCCGCTTGCAATCGCCGCGCGCGCTCCAGGAATCCGCTGACGGTCAGCTTGGGCAACTGGTCGCCGCCATGCCGGGCGGCGTCCATCTGCCAATACAGCACGTCGGACTTTAAATACGCCTCAAATTCCTCCGCCATCGCCCGGCACGCGGCCAGGTCGGCGGTCGGATCGAATTCCTTCGCTCCCACCTCTCAACCCTTGCGATAGAGCGCCGTCCACTCGTCGCGCAAGATCGCCATGATGTGCTCGTCGTGCCACGCGCCCTCGCGAAAGAGCGCCTGCTTGCGCGTTCCCTCCACCCGGAAGCCGACTTTATCGTACATCCGAATCGCGCGCGTGTTGAACGCAAAGACCTCTAGCTCGATGCGATGCAGGTCGGCTTCTTCAAAAGCGTAACGCAAGAGCGCCTGGGTCGTGTCCGTGCCATAGCCTTTGCCCCAATAGTTCTTGTCGCCGATAAAGATGCCAAAGATGGCGTGACGGTTCGTCCAATCAATCTGGTGCAGCCCGCAGTTGCCGAGCAGCCGCCCTTCGCCGCGCGTGAGAATGGCAAAGAGGCGCGCGTCTTGCTCTTGGCGCTGGCGGTTGAACCAGCCTTCTTCGTCTTCCATTGTATACGGATGCGGCAGGTTCGGGGCCAGGCAGCGCCTGACCTCCCAATCGTTCATCCATTCCACGTAACGCGGCAGGTATTCGCGCTGAATCGGGCCGAGGATGACGAGTTCACCGGTAAACATGGTCGTCTCCTGATCGCTGTGATGCGGCAGAGTATATCACGCCCCGCGCCGCTTTGCCAGCTTGACATCTTGTCCTGTTGCGGGTATCCTAGCTGCATGTTTCTAGACCAAGCCAAACTCCAAGTTAAAGCCGGTGACGGCGGCAACGGCTGTGTGGCGTTCCGCCGTGAAAAGTTCGTCCCGTTCGGCGGACCCAGCGGCGGCGATGGCGGGCGCGGCGGCGATGTGATCCTCGTCGTTGACCGCAAGCTCAACACGCTTTCGGCGTTCCATCACAAGACCCGGTTCGAGGCGCAGCGCGGCGAAAACGGACGCGGCAAAGATCAGACCGGCGCGAGTGGCGAGGATTTGCGCATCCCCGTGCCGCCAGGCACCGTCGTGCGCGACGCGGACACGGGCCTGTTGATTGCCGATCTCGCGACGCCGGGCCAGGAGTTGCGCGTGGCGCGCGGCGGGCGAAGCGGACGCGGCAACGCGCGCTTTGCCACGCCCACCAATCAAGCGCCGCGCATGGCCGAAAACGGCGAGCCGGGCGAAGCCAAGACGTTGCTGTTTGAACTCAAGCTCATCGCCGACGTGGGCATCGTGGGTCTGCCCAACGCGGGCAAGTCCACGCTGCTGGCTTCCGTCAGCGCGGCGCGGCCCAAGATTGCGGATTACCCCTTCACCACGCTCGAACCCTACCTCGGCGTCGTGAGCCTGGACGACGAGACGACGCTGGTGCTGGCCGACATCCCCGGCCTGATCGAGGGCGCGTCGCAAGGCGCCGGGCTGGGCCACGAGTTCCTGCGCCACGTCGAGCGGACGCGCGTGCTCATCCACCTACTCGACGGCTCGCGTGAAAATCCGCTGGCCGATTACGAGACGATCAACGCGGAATTGCGCGCGTTCGGTCGCGGGCTGGACGCCAAACCGCAGATGGTCGGGTTCAACAAGATGGATTTGATCGAAGCGCAAGAGCGTTGGCCGCAGGTCAAGCGCGAGTTGGAACGGCGCGGCGTCGAGGCGCTGGCGATTTCGGCAGTGGCGCAAGACGGCGTGCGCGAGCTGCTCTATCGCGCGTCGCAAAAATTGCGCGAGCTTCCGCCGGTCGAGCTGGCCGAGCCGGTGCCCGTCATCACGCTGACGGACGCTTCGCGAGAGCCGTTCACGATTGAGCGTCGGCAGGATGGCTGGCACGTGAGCGGCGCGCGCATCGAAAAGCTGGTGGCGATGAGCCGCTTTGATTCCTTCGAGGCGTTGCAGCACGTGCAGCGCAAGCTCGAATGGCTGGGCGTCATCGAAGCGCTCACATCGGCCGGTGTGCAGGAAGGAGATACCGTTTTCTTGAGCGATTACGAGATGGAGTGGCATCCATGATCCGCGCTGTGATGTTTGACCTGGATGGGTTGATGATTGACAGTGAGCCGCTCCAAAAGCAAGCCTGGCAGGCGACCTTGCGCTGCTATGGGCGCGAGATGGACGAGGCCACGTTTGCGCGGCTGATAGGATTGCGGATCAGCGAAGATGCTGGGGTGCTGCGCGACCGGTTCAACCTGCCGGTGACCGCCGAGGTGTTGTTGCATCAGCGCACCGAAAGGTTTCTTGCCAGCCTGCCGGGCCGACTCGAGGCCATGCCGGGTCTGCGCGAACTCTGGGCTGATTTGCGGGCGCGCGGATTGAAGCGCGCTCTCGTAACCTCTGGCGAGCGCCGCTACGTGGCGCTGGTGATGTGCGAGCTTAACCTCGACGGCGCTTTCGACGCGATGGTCGTCGCGGAAGATGTGACACGCGGCAAACCTGCGCCGGACGTGTATCTGCTGGCAGCGGAGCGATTGGGCTTGCCGCCGGCGCAGTGCCTCGTGTTGGAAGACGCGCCCAACGGCGTGGCGGCCGCCAAAGCCGCCGGGATGATCTGCGTCGCCGTGCCGAACGAATACACGCGCGCGCTCGACCTTTCCGCCGCCGATGCAGTCATGCCGTCGCTCCTGGCTGTGCGTGACAATCTTGATGTGCTGATTCGGTGATCTCGTGGCGTGCAAGTCGCAGGACGCAGGTCGCCTGTCGCTCTACGCTCCACACTCTACACGGCAAATCACTATGACACGCCTTGGCATCCTGGGCGGCACGTTTGATCCGCCGCACATTGCTCATCTCATCATGGCCGATCAGGCGCGCAGCCAGCTCAAGCTTTCGCGCGTGCTGTTCGTCCCGGCGGGTCAGCCGCCGCACAAGCTCGACCGGCCCGTTTCGCCCGTCGAGCATCGCCTGACCATGACGCAACTGGCGATTGCCGGTGAGGCGAGGTTCGCGCTTTCGCGCGTGGACGTAGATCGCCCCGGCCCGCACTATACCGCCGACATGCTCGCGTTGATACACACCCTGCATCCCAACGACAAGTTGTGCCTGGTGATCGGCTCGGATAGCTTGCGCGACCTGTTGAACTGGCATGATCCGGCGCGCGTCGTGGCGCAGGCGCGGCTGGCCGTGGTGCGACGCTGGGGGGCCGCGCCCGATATGCGCGCGCTGGAAATGGCGATACCGGGAATTTTCGCGCGGATAGATTGGGTGGACGCGCCCTGGCTGGATATTTCATCCACCGACATTCAGCGGCGCGTCCGCGC
>CAYHAR010000351.1:0-3703 GCA_964354595.1 uncultured Anaerolineae bacterium
GCGCGATGGGCGTAGCGTTCGGCTTCGTCCAGCCGGCCTTGCGAGAGGTAGAGGTCGGCGAGGTTGTGGAGCGAACTGGCTAACAGTCCAGGGTTGCCCACTTGCTCTTTGAGTTCAATCGCCCGCTTGTACCACCGCTCGGCCTCGTCGGGGCGGCCTGCGCCTTTTGCGACGATGGCGAGTTGGTTGCAGGTCTGCGCCGCGCCTTCTGCGTGCCCCAATCGCTCTTCGAGCGCAAGGCTCTCTTTGTAGCAGCGCTCCGCCTCGGCCCAGTCCTTCGCTTCTTGCGCGACCCTGCCCAACTGGTGCCAGGCCACGGCTTCCATCTGTAGCTCGCCCATGTTGCGAAAGGCGGCCAGCGCTTCGGTGTATCGGCGGTGCGCTTCGTTCAGGTCGTTCTGCTTCAGCGCGAGCGTGCCCATCTGACCAAGAACAACTGCGATGCCACGCTCTTCACCAATCTCTTTTTTGATTGCCAATGATGCTTCATACTCTTGTCGCGCCTCGCCGTATTGCCCCGCGTCCGTCAGCACATCCGCCAGGCCGGTGTGGGCGACGCCGGTCTCGCGCTTGACGCCGTCGCTCTGTTCCAGTTGCGCCAGCACGGCAAGTTCTTGTCGTTGCATCTCCGCCGCTGTGCCGGGCTGGCCCTGCGCTTCCAGGCACTGGCCCAGGCTGCCCAGCGTCACCGCGCGCTCGTAACTGGCCGCTTGGCCCAGCTTGCCCAGCAGATCGCGAAACACGCGCTCGGCCTGGGCTGCGCGGCCGGCCTGCAAAAGCTGCTCGCCTCGGTTGGAGAGGGTCATGAGTTCGGCGCGGGAAACCCCGATCGCAGGCGATCCACTCTCCACTCTCCACTCTCCACTTGCCACTGCCTTTTCCACCTGCGCTTGCATGGCGTCTCGCTCGCTCCAGCGGCCAAAATAGTTCAGGAACTTGGCGATGCAGGTGGACAACTCGGCGGCAGTGTCCCCGTCTCCAATCTCTAATACCAAATCCAGCGCACGGCGCAGGTTGGGCAGCTCGCGCGCGGCGATGGCGCGGGTGGGGATGGGGTCTTTGTCGTCGGCGTGATACAAATATCTCGCCAGCGCGTGATAGGCCTGGCAGTAAGCGACCTCTAGCTCGGCGCGGCGCTCGGCGGGTAGCTGCGGCGCAAGGTGCGGGACGAGCGTGGGGTGAAAGCGGACATAGCCGCCCGAAAAGTCGCCTTCATCGGTCTTGACGCCCAGCGATACGGCCTGGTCAATCGTCAGCAGTCCAGCGCGCGCCAGTTCATCGCGCACTTGCCGCCATGTGCTAATCTTCCAACCCGTGACGGGTAGTATCCGCATCTCCATTGCCCCGCCCTGAAACACAGCCAAATCGGGCAACAGTTGGCGCGTGTCCTCACCCAATCGGCGCAGGGAAAAGTCCAAACTCACGCGCAGGCTTTCGTTGCGCGCCTTGCCCGCGCCGGAGGTAAAGCCGGGCAAGAGTAAATCAAACTCGTCCACCAGTTGCTCGGGCGTATACTCGTGCAGGTGCGGCACGACAAGCTGAATCGAAAGCGGGTGGCCGCCCAAAAAATCGAGCAGGCGGGCCAGCCCCTCGCGCGGCGGGCGCGGGATGCCGCGATCCTTGAGAATCTGCGCGGCCAGCTCGAGCGCGTCGAACAACCCCAGGCCGGGCAATTCCGTGTGCGCCGTCTGACGGCCGGGTTCCAGCGCGGGATGCGGGAGTGACGGGTCGCGGGTGGTGATGAGGAGACGTGAAGCGTGGAGTGTAGAGCGTGGAGTGTGGAGTGTAGAGCGTGAAGCGTCGTCGGGAGAGAACCAGCGGGCCGCCGCATCCAACAGGTGGGTCATTTGCTCGTCGGGCAGGGGGGCGTCGCCATCGCGCATCACGCTTTCAAAATTGTCCCACACCACCAGCGTCGCGGTTTGGCGCAGCGCGTCCGCAATCGCCTCAACCGGGTCGCCCTGGTGAATGGCAAAGTCGTCGCTCACCAGCGCCGCGCCCATCTCTGCCAGTGTATATTCCAGTCCGCCGCCGCGCTCGAACGGGATAAAGATCGCGCGCTCGAACAAGCCTGTGCGCGTAAACCAGCGCGCGGCGTGCGCGGCCAGAGCCGTCTTGCCCTGCCCGCCATAGCCGTGCAGCACCAGCATGGCGCGCTCGGCCAGCGTGCGGCGCAGGTGCAGCAATTCTTTTTCGCGCCCGTAAAAGCCGTGGCCCGGCTCTGGCGGGAATCCGCCGCGCGCGGGGTAATCCTGCACCCTCGCCCTCTCCCCTCTCCCGTAATCGGGGGAGGGGCCGGGGGTGGGGGCCGCAAACGCCACCGGGTCGCCCGCCTGCTGATACAGCGCGGGCAGGAACCAATCGCGCAGGTGAATGATCTCTTCTTTGCCTTCGCGGTAGAGCGTGAGCCGCTCGGTGTTCATCAACATTTCGAGCCGCGCCGCGTCTACCGCCTGGCCGATGGTCGCGCCCTCGGCCAGCGCGCCATAGAACGCCGAGGTGAGGATGCGTGTGGCCTCAACGTACACGCTGTAATTCATCGCCAGCACGCTGCCGATGCCGGACTCGATGAGGCGCGCGGCCACACTGCCGAACGGATTGGTCTGGTCGCTCTTGGCCGTCTGGCAGGCGTCCAGCACCATCAGCGGCACGCCCGTGTCGTTGAGCAGTGTGCCCAGGTCGTCGGCATTCACCAGGTGCTCTTTATGCTCGTCGTTTTCAAACAGCAAATAGCCCAGGCCGGTCTGCGGGACGTAGACGCCGTGCCCGTCAAAGTGGACGACGTGCACGGGCGGCAGTTTGGGATCGCGCACGCGGCGCGTGAGCGCAGTCAGCGTGGGCGGATAGAGAAACTCGACGACGACGCGGCTGCCCAAATGTTCCAGCGCGTCGAGCAGGGCTTGTGCGCTCGAACGCGGGTCGAGGAAGCCCACGTCGTCCGGCCGGCTGATGACCATGAGGATGCGCACGGGCAGCGCAAAGGGCTGCGTCCGCGCGGCTTTGGCCTTGCGCAGTCGCCGCCGCACGCCGACGGGCGGCTTTTGCGTAAAGAGATAGCCGCCCTCGTCGGCCAGCAATTCCCACGGCAGGCGCAGCACGCGCGCGTCGGTGGCGTCCAGCGTGACCAGATGCCCGCTCGCTTCGGCGCGGCGAAACTCGTCATACACGCGCAACGCCTGGCGGTCGGCAAACGCCGCGTCGAACAACTGCTTGCCCCACTGCCGCAGTTTCGCTTCGATGCCCAGCGCGCGCTCGTAATCCGGGCCGACGGGCCAGTGCGGATAGAGCTCGAGGTACCAGCGCAATTCGTCCAGCGCCTTGTCGTCGAGCGGCACGGCAAAGTCGAACGGCGGCGATTCAAGGCCCAGGCGTTCCACGTGGACGCTGACGGTCAGCGGCGCATCGGCCGCTTGCGATGTGGGCGAACCAAAGCGGATCGCAAGCTCGAGCGGTGGAGAGGCCGGCGGGGGCGTGGGGCCGCCCGTGTGCTTGTCGCCGCCGATCACGTCGCCCGAGATGTTGACGGTGTTTGCGTGAATCTCGACGCCGCTGCTGCGATTCGGCCAGGTGGAAGGATCGGTGCCGGGCATGTTGCGCCTCCGTAGAGAATCAGGTTTGCGCTCAATTATACTTCCGGCGCGTCCAGTTGCCCAATCCAGATTTGGCGCAACGGCCCAGGCATCCCCGCGACCTTGTCGGGCGC
>CAYHAR010000352.1:0-1771 GCA_964354595.1 uncultured Anaerolineae bacterium
TAGATGCTGGCGGCGATCCCGATCATGGCTTTGAGCACGTCGTCCTCGCGGCGTAATTTCGCGTCCTCGAAAGCGACGAGCGAATGAGGGCGTCCGACGTTCACGCTGTGCGTGAGCCGCGCCGACTGATCCAGGGGGATGGCGCCGCAACTGGGCAGCTTGATCCGGTTGACGATGTCGGGCAGCCGCAGGCCGCTGTCCTGTGTCCAGTAGTTGACGACGAGCTGGACGCGGTCGCGCGAGACATCCATGAACAGCTTGAGCGTCTCCAGCGCCTTGCGCGCATCTTCCACGGCGGTCACGTCGGGCGTGACGAGCAGCAGAATCGCGTGCGCCCGCTTGAGCGCGGCGCGGTGCAGCGCGTTGTTGTACGAGCTGCCCATGTCCAGCACCACAAAATCGGCGATCTGCTGGGCGATCTCGAACAGGCACGCGATAAAGGTCTCGCCCTGCGCGCCGGCCAGGTACTCTTCGCCAGCCTGTTCCATGCGCGAGATGCCTACCAGCACGTCCAGGCTGCCCGCGTAGTGGGTCAGGTGCTGGCGGACGAGCTGCGGCGTCAGATGGTTGTTCTGCATGAGAAAATCGCGCGCCAGCGTGTAGATGTTGTAGCTGTGTTTCAAGTCCAGGTGCAATGCGACGTGCCCGCCGTTCATGTTGGCGTCAATCAGGATGGTCGGGCGATTGGCGACGACGCCCAGCAGCGTCGCCAGGTTCGTCCCGACGGTCGTCTTGCCGACGCCGCCCTTGGGGCTGTAGGACGCGACGATCTGCCGCTGGTATCCGGAGGCCGCAATCATGGCCGCCGTCTGCGCGTCTATTTGAGGGATGTAGGTCGGGCGGGTGCGTTCCTCGTAGGCTTTTTGAATGAGCGCGGGAGCCATCGCCAGCAATTGCTCGACGGTGGCCTTGGTCGCCGGCACTAGCAAGTGACCTGCCGCGCCCGCGCGTTGGAACGTGATGGCCCAATCGCCCGTCATCGGCACCAGGCCGATCGTCACGATGGGACGCTTGGGATGCTGGCTCAGCCGTGCGATCACGCTGATGTCAAAGTTCGGAACGTTGGGCGACAGCAGCACGAGTGAGACATCGAACTCTTCGGCATACGTGAACACCGTCGCGCCGTCCTGGACAAAGTTGACCAGGGACAGGCCGCGCGATTCTTCTCCGATGGGAAGCTCGTGTAAGAGCGCGCTGACTTCGGTGATGGGCGCGACGATGAGCACACGCGGCGAACTGGGTTGCGCAGAATCCATGTCTTGACCTCTCAGCCTGAAAGTGGGTTGCGCTTGCGCGACCGGATAAAGGCCACGACAGCGACGGCAATCACGGCCAGCACGATGACGCCGCAGGCCAGGAACGACAGGCCCGTCACAAGCCCGGATGGTGAGGCCGCGCCGGGACCTGTTTGCCCCACAGGGCTCACCGTCGGGGCGGGAGCCGGCGTCGCGGCGGGCGCTTTTGTGGGAGCAAGGCTGGGAACAGCCGTCGGTGCAGCGGTTGCAGGTCCGCTTCCACCTGCGACTGGCCTGGCTGCTGGCGTCGCGGGCGGCACGCTGATGGTTCCACTCACGGGTATGGCGGTCGGCGCGAAATATCCGCCGTAGGCTTGAGCATTTGCGGTCGCCGTCGCGCCAACCGCCGTCGCTTGAGCAAACGCATACGCGCCAGGCGCGACTGGCAGCGCCGGCTCGCCGCCGACCACGGCTGCAAGACGTTTCTCGCGCTCGGACTTGAACCAGGCGAGCAGGTCGTCCCACGTCATGCCGAA
>CAYHAR010000352.1:1871-3692 GCA_964354595.1 uncultured Anaerolineae bacterium
TCGGGCGTCGCGGCGACGGCGGGCGCGGCGCCACGCGACGGCGCTGGCGTGCCGCCGCCTGCGGCGAAGGGGAACGCAGGCGTCGGCGCAGAACCGAAGGCCCCCTGGGCGTTGGACTGCGGCGGCTGCCCGACGCTATAAATCAGATCAACGCGGTCGCCGGACCCGACGCCGGCCGAGACGTTCGTCTCGCCAGCGGGCACAACCATCAAAACCTTGTCGGGGTCGTCGAGGCCCAAGGCCGAACGGCGCTCGGCGGCCGGGTTGCCCGCCTTGACCAGGCGGTTCTTGGTCAGCGGGTCGCCGGGATGCAGCGGCTCGACGACCAGGGCTCCCCGGAATTGATCTAGCTCGCCCTCCAGCACGTAGCCCGACGCGACGCGCGCCGAGATGCGCTGCGCGCTCGTCGCCAGCATGTCGTCGGACAGCTTTTCGCCGGACGACACGTCCCGCACGACCACCAGCACCTGGTAGGGCGGCGGGTTGAATAGGTTGCCCAGCATCAAGTAGGCCAGGAACGCGCCTACGGTCAATACCGCGCCGACGATGAAGGTCGCGCTCCGCAAGATAGAAAAACGTTTCATTAGAGTCTCTCCTCGTGTTCGGGTTGAAATGTCAATCGCTTCGGGTTACGCTTTCTGCGCGCCCCGTTTTGTCTTTTTCGGGCTTGCCAGTTCCTCGACGCGGTCCCGGAGATGCGCCAGGATCGCCATGACGGCGTGCTCCTCGTTGCCGCTCACGCCCAAAGCCGCCGCGCCTTCGATCATGTCGAGGCCTGCCTCGATGCTCGCCAGCGCCTTTCCGATACGCGTGGCGCGGACGCTCTGGGCCATTGCCACAGCCGATGGCGAAGGCAGGTTGGGATCAAAGCTCATCAGCAGCGCCGCGTTGCGCGTGTCCACCAGGTCGAGCTTCATCGCCTCGACCTGCTCCAAGAGCGCCTTGACGCGCTTCGTCGCTGCAGCTTTCCGTGTCGGAGCTGCATCATCGCCAGGCATGAGAAGGGCTTCGACGATCTGAGTGTGCATTGGACTGATGCTCCATGATTTGGTTCGCAGGCGCCGCGACACGTGTCCGCCGGCGGTTTGGCGAGCGACGATTGCCACGGGAGTGGCCGCATCCTGCGCGATGGTCTGCGCCGCTTCACGAGAAGCAGTGCCCGGCAGGCCGAGTTCGATGATTTGCCGCAGCAGTTCTGTCTGTGTTTCTGCCGGGGCGGACGCCAGGGCATCCACCTGCGATGCAGACAACCTGGCTTCGATGGCGGCCTTGCGAATATCCGGCGGCAGCGTGCTCAGCCGCCGGTAACGCCGGAGTGTTCGTTCAGACTTGCCCAACATCTGCGCGATGCGCTCCCAGTCGTAGCCCGTCAGCTCGTGCAACCTCTCGACGCCGTCACAGATTTCGTCGGGTGTGAGGTCTGCTCGCTGCAGATTCTCGATGAGCGCGATGACGGCCTGCTGTTCGGCATTCATCGCCCCGCCCGTGTTCATGATGAGGGCCGGGATCGTCTCGCGTCCAGCGGCAAGCGAGGCGCGCCAGCGGCGCTCGCCAAAAATCAGTTGGTAATGGCCGTCGGGGAGTGCGAGCACGCCGATGGGCTGAATGACACCATGCTCGCGGACGCTCTGCACCAGTTGTGCGTCTTCTTCGTTGTGTTCTGGATCGAAGGGACGCTCGTCGAGCTTGCGTGGCTGGTGCGGGTTGGGCGCGATGAGATTGACGGCGATGTGCCCGCCGTCCAATGGCTCGATGAAGGCCGGCATGAGTTGTTTCATCACGTCGTTCTGAGATGATTCAGTGGTGGCCATCTGCGACCTC
>CAYHAR010000353.1:0-2425 GCA_964354595.1 uncultured Anaerolineae bacterium
TCAGCCCGTTAGAGGCGCTGACCAAGCTGTACGAGCTGCAAAAGCTGGCCAAGGGAGGATAGTACCATGCCCCAAGATCAATCTCCCCGCCAAGAATTTGAGACACGACTGGCTGCTCTCGCCACCGCGCCGACTATCTCCGCTCTGACTATTCGGAAGCCCAGGCGCGGCCGGCGGCGAATTTCGATGCGCCGATCAAGATCGTGATAAGGCAAACCGGCGATAGCATCGTTGCGACGATAGACACAGATCGCTACTTGTGTTTGAACAATATGCACGTGTTGGTTCCAACCCAACCTGACCTGTCACTCTACTATGTGCTGGGCGTGCTGAATTCCGGTTTGCTGAACTGGTTTTACCACACGCTGAATCCAGAAGTGGGCGAAGCATTGGCAGAAGTCAAAAAGACGAATGTCGCCAAGCTGCCGATTCGCTCCATTGATTTCTCTGACCCCACCGACAGAGCGCATTACGACAAGATGGTGTCGCTCGTAAAGCGGATGCTGGTCATACACCAAGAGTTGCAGTCCACTACCAGCCCAACGACACAAGCGCGCATCGAGCGCGAAATCCACGTGACCGGCGAGCAGATTGACGCGCTGGTTTACGAGTTGTATGGATTGACCGACGAGGAGATCGAGATCGTCGAGAGCGCGAGAGGCGCGAATCGCTAGCCCGCGTGGATCGAGTAGCCGATCGCGTTCTTCCAGTTATTCTTGACCGAGTACATCAAGTCATCCGCCATCTTGATCATGTCCTCGACCGTGTCAGGCGCGTCCACGCACGTCAGTACTCCGATGCTGAACGTCACCGGCCAACCGTTTCTTTGCATTTCGTCCAATAGAATTGAATGCAGTTTGGTGATGGCCGTTTGGGCGGCTGTCTGTCCGGTTTCGGGCAAAAGAAATGCAAACTCGTCGCCGCCCAGCCGGGCGACGAGGTCCGTTTTCCGCAAATACTGCCTGGCGTAGCGCACCACGACGCGAAGGACTTGATCTCCGGTGGAATGTCCAAACAGGTCGTTGACGGCTTTGAAATTGTCCAGGTCAATGTAAACGACCGTGAGCGGACGCTGGTATCTCTGCAAGCGATTGATTTCCATCTGGGCCAAATCGTGAAAAAAGCGGTTGTTGATCGCGCCGGTCATGGGATCGGTGCGGGCCAGGTCTCGTTCGCGCTGCAACGTTTTCCGCAGCGCCGATAGGCTCCAACTGGCGACGAGAAAGAAACAGAGCCGCGTGGCCATGTTCCAACCGGCAGCCAGATCATTCGAATAGACCCGGCCTGACGCCGCGCCGTCCACCAGCCAGGCCAAGGCGCTGACAGCAGATGCAACAAGTCCCAGCCACTCGCCGCCATGCCAGGCGAGGAGCGAAACGGGGAGCAAGTAAAAAATCGTAAAATCTGCTTCGGGCGCTGCCAGATAGTCAACGACGCCCAACGCGGCGATGAGGCCCAGTCCGGCCCCAATCCAGAATGACGTGCGTTTGTTCTCGAGGACGGCGGGTATTCTCACCGGGCTTAGTCAACAACCAGCAAATGCTCGTCGCGGATGATCATGCCGGCGTTGGGGTTCTGGAGCGCATCGCGCAAGTATTTGGGGAGCGAGAACATGTGGAGGTGAGATTCGGCGTCGTAGAATCGCAGGTTCGCGCAGTTTCTCTCCGATAAAACCTGGGGGATGGTTTGAGGGTTTAACCGCTGATCCAGGGGCGAGTCGCTGGCGACGGCGAATCCCCACGTGGCGCTAAAGCAAGCGACTTGCACCTGGTAGGAGCGGACCGAGTTGAAGCAGGCTTGCAGCGTCTTGACGATGGAGACGTGCGCTTCGTAATCGCTCACGTCGGCGGCCTCGGCTTGCAGCGCCAATGCGCCGCCCGGGTTGAGCTTGGACCGGACGATCTGGAAAAATTCTTGCGTGAACAAGAGCGCGGCCGGGCTGTCGCCGGTCGGCTCGACCACGTCGCTGATGATGCAGTCAAATTTGTCCGGGCAATTCTCCAGGTAGGCTCGCGCGTCTTGGTGGAGCAGCTTGACGCGGGGATCGTCGAACGCGCCCTGGTGCCATTCGCCCAGGTATTGCCGGGCCAACTCGACCAGAGCGGAATCAATGTCTACCATCGTTACCTGCTCGACCGTGTTGTGCTTGAGAATCTCGCGCAGCGTAGCCCCTTCGCCTCCCCCGGCCACAAATACCTTTTTGGGAGAGGGGCTTGCGATCATCGCCGGATGCACCAACGCTTCGTGGTAAATGTGCTCGTCCAACGCCGACGATTGCATACTGCCGTCCAACATCAAGGCCCGGCCCAAGTCCGCCAGGTCAACAATCAAGACTTCTTGGTAGTCGGTCGAGGCGTGCGCGACGGTGCGTTGGACCCGGTACATGCTGGCGCGGCTCTCGTGCCGAAAGTGAAAGTCTATGACC
>CAYHAR010000353.1:2525-3637 GCA_964354595.1 uncultured Anaerolineae bacterium
TTGGACCCGGTACATGCTGGCGCGGCTCTCGTGCCGAAAGTGAAAGTCTATGACCCAGTTGTGCGACTGCATCCTCAATTTCTCCTTACCCGCCGTGACGGAGCCGGCCTATCGTTCAAACACGCAAGATTGTTCGACGCGCGATGCGCCGCTGACGCTGACGAGTCTATCTATAAAGGCCGCGACATCAAAACTATTCTGGCACACAAAGAGATCAACCGTCATCAGGCGATGCTCCGGCCAGGTATGGACTGCCAGGTGCGATTGCGAGAGCAGCAGAATGACGGTCAGCCCTTGCGGCGCGAACCGATGCTCGCAGGCATTGACGATATTCAGCCCGCAGTCTTTTGCGACCGATGACACCGAGTCAACGACCCGGTCTGGATTGTTGATGAACTCTTTTGCGCATTGTTCCAGCAGTACGACAAACTGCCTGCCGAGCAAAGCCATCGTTCCCCCTGTGAATTCTAAAGCTTGCGCGCAATGGCCATCACGGCCCCGGAATACTCGCGCTCGTCAGGCGCGACTTGCGTCTCCATGCGGAATGACTCGGGGGCGTAGCCTGCCTCGATGTATCCCCGGCGCACCTCCTCGGGCGTAAGGTCTACGCAGTGAAACTTGGCCGCGTCCACCGTGTACAGGCGCGCGCCCGTCGTCACGCTGACCAGCAGCCAGCCGCCCGGCGCGACCAGGGTGCTGACGTTGCGCAAGACCTGCACCCACTCGGCGAAATTAGTGGCAGCTACATCGGTACAATGATGAGCTGCCACCAAATCGTATTGGACCTTGATTTCACCCAGCGGCGCGCTGGTCTGCGCGTCGCAAATCATCAGGCGTGTGAGCAATCGGCGCATCTCTGTTGCTCGCTGCGCCACTGCCTCCGGCGTGGCGAGCGCGCCCTCCGCCACCAGCGCCAGCCGGATGTAGGGTCGCCAATCAAAAGCGTCCGGCTCGTCATTCAGCCAGCGTTGGACTTCTTCCAGGTTGGCCTGGACGCAATCGCTAAAGTGAATCTCGCGCGCCCGCGCGGCCAGCGCGGCCACCGAGTACAAGGTAGGCCCTCCGCCAAACTCGTGCGCTAACAACCCCTTCGGCATCACGCAGAGCGCCGA
>CAYHAR010000354.1:0-3584 GCA_964354595.1 uncultured Anaerolineae bacterium
CAGGCGAGATAGTCGCGCACGTCCTGCGTGGTCACATCGCCAATGTCAACATCGCCGATGTGCGTGACCCATTTCTTGAGGTCGCGCTCGTAACCCTGAATGGTAGTAGACGCGAGTCCAGCCGCTGTTTTGTGCTGGACGAAGCCAGAAATCGCTTTCGAAAGCTTTAGGCCCGGCGGTCTTCGGTTCATCGAAAATCCCTCCTGTGTGGGGGTTCTCGGAACTGAAGACCGCCGGGCCATCCCATTTTGGGTAGCCCGGCGGTCTATGATTGCGTCTCAGTTGCGGGGGTTGGATTCGAACCAACGACCTCCGGGTTATGAGCCCGACGAGCTGCCACTGCTCTACCCCGCGACGAGCAGTATACCACGCCCACCGGGGATCGTCAAGATTGCGGTTCAGTCCTTCGATCTCCAATCTCCAATACCAGTGGTATAATCAGTATTCGATGACTGAGCGACTTTACCTCCAAGATGCTTACCTGGCGACTTTTACCGCGCGCATCGTCGAGCGAGCGTCGCTGCCGGGCGGTCGCCTGGCCGTTGTGTTGGATCGCACGGCGTTTCGTCCGGGCGGGGGCGGGCTGCCCGCCGACCGTGGCTGGCTCAACCGCGCGCCGGTAGTTGAGCTTTCTGTGCGCGAGCGCGACGGCGAAATCCTGCACGTGTTGGCCGAGGAAATCTGGGAGAACGAGGTCCAGGCGCAGGTGGATTGGCCGCGCCGCCTGGACGTGATGCGGCAGCACACGGCCGGGCATTTGTTGGCAAACGCCTTGGCGCAAGTGCGCGGCGCAACGGTCGTCGGCGTCTTGGTCGGTGAGCAAGAAGCGTTCTTGGACTTGCGCCGGTTTGATCTTGCCCCGGCGCAAATCGAGGAGGTCGAGGCAGCCGCGAACGAAGCGATCTGGAGTAACCGCGCGATCCGCGCCGTGTCGGTGAATGCGGCGCAGGCCGGCAAGATCGGACTATCGGTTTCCCCGAACGCGCGGTGGCCGCTTCAAGTGGTCAGCATCGAAGGCGCGAGCGTGATGGTCTGCGATGGCGTGCATGTCGCCAGGACAGGCGAGGTGGGCCTGGTCAAAGTACTCGGCCATGAGACGCAGGGCGACCGGCTGCGGCTGCGGTTCACGTGCGGCGCGCGCGCGCTGGCCGAGCTGCGCCACGCCGACCGGACGCTGGCTCAGATCGCCGGCGGTCTGGGCATCGCTCGGTCGGACGTTGCTCCAGCGGTCACGCGCCTGGCGTCCGAATGGAGCGCGACTCGGGCAGACCTGGCTGCGTTGCGCGGCACCAAGGCCGACCTCGAAGTGGAGACGATGGCGGCCTGCGCTCAACCGGTTGGCAAAGCGCGCATCGTCCGGCGCGTGTATGCGGATGGAGAGTGCAAGGTGGCCGAGTTGCGCCAACTGGCTCGCCTCTTGGTAGCGCAGCCGGGCCTGGTGGTCTTGCTGGGCATCGCCGGGGAAAAGGCGCAGTTGGTGTTTGCGCGCTCCGCCGACGCGAGTTACGACATGACCGTGTTCGTCCGCGCCGCCGCGCAGATGCTCAACTCGCAAGGCGGCGGGCAGCCGGCGCTAGCCGAAAGCCTCCCGGCTCGCGCGGACGAGGCGCGCGTGCAAGCGGCCATTACCAAAGCTTGCAAGCTTTTGCAGTCGCAGCGGTGAGAGTTGCCGAGCTCCCGTGAGGTCGTCAGTCTGAGGAACTCGACGAGATTTGGAGATTTGGGCTTGCCAAGTTTGCCAAAATAAAATACACTAGAGGAAATCATCCCCCCTTTTGCGCCTGGCGCTCACTAGCCCAATAGTCAATGGCAGTCTGGCAGATGTCAATGGATCCCGTTGCGCTCATCGTCTTGGTAGTGTTCGTCGTCCTGGTTGGCCTGATTCTCCTTGCCGGGCTGATCCTGGTGGTGGCGTTGGCGCGGCGCAAATCGGTCGAGCTGCCGCCAGCGCCCTCGATTCCAGCCGCCCCCAAGGTTTCGCCAACCCCTTGCGCGCCCAGCCCAAGCCGCCCTTCGCCGCCTCCGCTGACCTCGCACACGCCATACTTGCTGGCGGAGGGTGGCTCGCTGCATGGTCAACCGTTGCGCATTCAGCCAGCGCCGGGCGGGCTGACTTTGGGGCGTGGCCCGGATAACGACGTGGTTCTGGATTCCATGATGGCCTCGCGCCACCACGCGCAGGTGATGCCCGAGGGCGCGCAGTACGTTTTGTACGACCGCGACAGCACCAACGGCACCTACGTCAACGACCAGCGCGTTTATCGGCACACCCTTGCGCCGGGCGACCGCGTGCAGATCGGCGATTGCGTTTTTACTTTTGTCGCGCCCGGCCAACCAGTGCCCAAGCCGTCCGCGCCGTTTGCCAGTCGAGACCTGGCCCAGCAATACCACGTTCGCACCACCTTTGACAAAGAATACGAGTTATTAGAGTTGCTCGGCTGCGGCGGCATGTCGGTGGTCTACAAGGCGCAGGATACGGCTGGCCAGATCGTGGCGATCAAGATATTGGACGTGACCGACGAGTGGGTGCGGACCAAGTTTATCCAGGAAGGCAAGATTGGCGAGGTGCTGCGGGGCCATCCGCGCATCTGCTCCGTGCTCGAGCTGCGGCGCAGCTCCGATGGCCGCCTGTACCTGGTGGAGGAGTACATCGAAGGCGCGTCGCTGCGCAAGCGCATCGGCGCGCCCATGCCGCCTGATCAAGTTATCTCTGTGACCGGGCAGGTATGCGAGGCGCTCCACTTTGCGCACCAGCACAATATTGTCCACCGCGACATCAAGCCGGAAAACATCATGATCGGCAGCGACGGCATGGTCAAGGTGACGGACTTTGGCATTGCCAAGCTCACGTCTTCGGTGACGATCACCAAAGACCGCATCGTGGGCACGCCGGAATACATTTCGCCCGAGCAGGCGCGCGGCGACGAGCAGATCAAGCCGGCCAGCGATATTTATTCGTTGGGCGTGGTGCTCTACGAGATGCTGACCGGGCGGTTGCCCTTTGACCGCCCTCGCAGCGGAGAGGAGCGCGAGGCCTGGTACACGCTGATCCGCCAGCACATCAAGGAAGCACCCACGCCGCCGAGCCGCTTGACTCCTAGCGTGACGCCGCACCTGGAGCGGGTTGTGCTGCGCGCGTTGGAAAAAGAGTCGAGCAAGCGTTTTGCCACGGCGGCCGAGATGGCTCAGGCCATAGGCTACGATAGCTCGACTGTGCGGCGAGCCGTGCCGGAGCCTGCTCTCCAGGCGATGCAACTGGTGGTCGTCGAAGGGACCGCCCCAGGCAAGACGATTCCGCTCGCCGAAGAGGACGTGGAAATCGGCCGGACGCAACTGGACCCGACCAACCTGATGATCTCGCGCCGGCACGCCATCCTCAGTCGGCGCGGGCAGGCGTGGTGGCTCAAGGACATTTCGCGCAATGGCACGTGGGTCAACGGGCAGCGCGTCTATGATCAAGTGCCGCTGGATAGCGACGCGCTGATCGAAATCGGCGGCGCCAAGCTGCGCTTGATGCCCCAGCCCGGCGAAGCGTGAGGTCGAACAAAATCTTGCGAGTGATGTATAATCATGCGCATCCTGGT
>CAYHAR010000355.1:0-3568 GCA_964354595.1 uncultured Anaerolineae bacterium
CCAGGTGATAGTTTACGTTCATGAAACTACCCAGGAAGGCGGCAATGCAGGTAAGTGCTTCTCCCTAACTACTAGGCAACCCCAGGAGATAGCATTGGCAGCACCTGCCGCTTCGCCCGGCACAACCGGTGTGAGATAGAGCGCACCCAAGATTCGAGACTGCGCTCTGTGTTGTCCGAGCCACTCATGGTGGACTGGCGCTCGTGGCTATCAGATCGTTCGGGGCGGCTGCGCCGCAGTTGGGGCAGGCAAAGTTGGTTTGCGCCGGAACATAAGCTGTGCCGCAGTACGGGCATGTGACCGGCTGCGGGGGTGGCGGCGCAGTCGGCGCTTCGCGGATCACCTCGCGCGTCACCGTCTGCGTCGGTGTTGGGAAGCCCAAGCCGCCCAGAAATATCGGCCACGGCAGGCCGAATCCCATTCCGCGCCCTCCGCCGCCGCTCGACGACGAGTTTGATCTTGACGATCTGGATGAACGTGATTCTCGATCGCCCATCGCGCCAAGGGTCAGCAGCAGCACGGCAATGAGGACGACGGACGCCAGCGTGATAAAGACGACGATCGCCGTGAGGCACAGCGCCTTGGGCAGGTCGTAGAGTTCATAGCCGTAGCTGAACAGGAACACCCCGCCGATGTAAAAGGGCGACAGCACCGCGATCAACGTCAGCCCGCTATCCTGGGTCAAGCGACCCTGATACCAGGTCAGGTAGGCAAGGTAGACGATTAGCGCAAGCGAGGCCAGCGCGATCAGCCCGCCGGGGATCAACAGATACAGCGGCTTGCCGGGCTTGTCATCGTCATAATGATGGTCAACGACCTGGCGAGTTCTGGTACGGACATGGAGTGTACCAGGATTCGGCGACATGGTTCTTTCCCTGAGGTAGTTAATTTACGCCCAGTTCCCGCGCGAGGCGCAAAAAGCCAAAGATGTCATCCAGGTTCAATATCCCCAGGATGTGTCCGTCTCGCACGACGGGTAGTTGGTTGACTCGATCTGCCTCCATCTCTTTTAAAGCGGTCAACAACTGTTCGCCGGGCTGAACCGGCTTGACCTGCGCCGCCGGAATCATCGCCTGCGCCACGCTCGTCACCGGCCAGGCATCGCGCGGTGTTTCTTTGACCCGCTGCGGCGTCAACAAGCCTACGACGCTATCACCTTGCGTTACCACAAAGCTGCGTTGCCCGCTGCCCAGGATGTGCAAATCCACCACTTGTTGTAAGGTCGTCTCGGCCGGAATGATGGTATAGTTGCGGCTCATCACGTCGGAGACTCGGTGACCAGCCAGCGAGTCATGCAACACCTGTTGCTGAACCTGCGACGCTGCGGCGCTTTGAATGAACCAACCGATGAAGGCAATCCACAGCCCGTTCGCCAGGTTGCCGGTAAAGATTTGCCATACTCCCGTCAGGATGAACAGAAGCGCAACCACTCGCCCGACGCCGGCCGCGATGAGCGTGGCCCGACGCAGGTTGCGCGTGATGCCCCAGACAATGGCGCGAAAGATTCGACCGCCGTCCAGTGGAAAGCCAGGAATGAGGTTAAAGAGCGCCAGCGATCCGTTGATATACGCCAGGTATTTTGCCACGGCCAACAACGGAGCCATTGCGCCTACCATCGGCTGCAACACATGGAACAAGAGCGCCAGAGCGAAACTAACCATCGGGCCGGCGACGGCGATCAACAACTCAGCGATGGCGCTGGGCGGCTCGGCGCCGATTTGGGCAACGCCGCCAAAGATGAATAGGGTGATGCTGCGCACGGGGATCTTGTAGCGCATCGCAATCACCGAGTGGCCCAATTCGTGCAGCAGCACGCTGCCAAACATCAGGATGGCCGTCACCGCACCCACGATCCAGTACTGGGCCGTTGACCAGTACCTGAATTCAGCCGGAAAGTAGCTGGTCGCCAGCGTCCAAGTGACCAGCGTGAAAACTAGAAACCACGAATAGTCTACACCAATGGGAATGCCCAAAACGCGTCCCAACGAAATCGCTTGCTTGTTCATATTCGATCCTCTTGAACGCCTATATTACTCTCTAAAACCCCTATCTTGGATAGTATACTCGTGCAAGATAAGAATTGGCTGAAACACCGATAAGGTTTCGATGAATTCATGGTGTTCTCGTTATCACCTTACGCTTCCCACAGCGGTACGAGTTTCAAAATCCAGCGCGTCATGTACACGCCCGTCAACGAAGAGGCCGCTACCACAGGCAGCATCACACTCCACGCTCGCCAATCCAGCGGCACAATGCCGAACAGATGTTGCAGCGGCGTATAGAGCGCCAGCAATTGCAACCCCACCGCCACGGCATAGCTCCACAGCAGCGTCTTGTTCGACCACAGAGATAGACTGTCCAGTTGTCGCACCACCATCACGCGCGTAAAGGCGTGGAGCACGATGCCGGTGAACAGCATCGTGCGTGCATAGGTTACGCCGCCGAATTGCAGCCCGACCCAAAAGATCAAGCCATAGGCGATCAGCGTGCGGAAAATGCTGCCCGCAATCGTCGCGTAGATAGCCTTGTTCAAGATCGGCTCGTTATGGTGGCGCGGGCGGCGCTTCATCACGTGCGGCACAGCGGGGTCAGCAGCCAATGCGCTGGCAGGGATCAAGTCGGTCACGACGTTCACCCACAGCAACATCGTAGCCGAAAGCGGAAAGTAGCCAAAGGCCGAAAGCGCTAGCACGACCAAGACTTCGCCCAGGCTGGTGCTCAACAAATAATTCGTGAACTTGCGAATGTTGTCAAAGATGCGGCGACCTTGCTCGATGGCAGCGACGATGGTCGCAAAATTGTCGTCCAACAGCACCATGGCGGCGGACTCTTTGGCGATGTCGGTGCCACGCAAGCCCATCGCCACGCCCACGTCAGACTGCTTGAGAGCCGTCGCGTCGTTCACGCCATCGCCCGTCATGGCGACAAAATGACCCGCGTCCTGCAACGCCTGGAGCACTTGCTGCTTGATCTGCGGCGTGGCGCGCGCCACAATATCCACCTTCTTCATTCGTTCCTTCAACGCCTGGCGTGAGAGACCTTCCATCTCGCGCGCTTCGGCGACGCGCTCGCCGATGCCCAGTTGTTTGGCAATGGCCTGGGCGGTCAACCCATTGTCGCCCGTGATCATCACCACGCGGATGCCCGCGCCTTGCGCCCGCGCGATGGCCTCTGCCGCTTCAGAGCGCGGCGGATCCATCAACGCCTGCAGGCCGAGGAAGGTCATGCCCTGCTCGGCCTCGTCAATCGCTTCGGCAGCCGAGACCTCCTTGCGTGCCACTGCCAACACATACATCCCCTCGCGCTGCCATTGCCCGACGGCTTGGCGGACGGACTCGCAGTGTGCGTCTTGCAGCGGCGCAGCCCCGCCACCCTCCCCGCACGACGAACAGTGATCGAGCACCACGCCAGGCGCGCCTTTGGTGAAAGCCACGAAATGTCCATCATGCTGGTGGATCGTCGTCATCATCTTGCGCTCGGAGCTGAACGGAATCTCGTTGGCCTTGGGATAGTCGGCGCGTTCCCGTTCAATGTCCAGGCCAGCCTGTTGCGCAGCGCGAAGCATCGC
>CAYHAR010000356.1:0-3555 GCA_964354595.1 uncultured Anaerolineae bacterium
TTGACCAGGCGATTGAAAATACCGGCGGGCAATTGCAGATCGCAGTGATACGTCAGCACGGTCGGCTTGCGGAACAATCGCCCGCGCAAGGCGATGCCGGCTGCGTCGAATTGGGGCAGGTGGAGGCTGAGCACATCTGCCCAGCGCGTAAAGCGCGTGGCGAGGAAGCCAAAAGTGGGCATGATAACGCCTTTGCTCACGCGCATCAGCACGGGCGCGCGCACCACGCGCACGCCGTCCAGCCGCTCGACGCGCGGCTGCGTCCGGTCGTACTGCGAAGTCAGCACGATAACGTCATGCCCGCGCGCAGCCAGTCCTCGCGCCAGCCGCTCGGCGTAAATCGTCAGCCCGCTCGTCCACGGGCGATAGTAGGTGAGTGCGATGAGGACATTCATTTGAATAGCTCTTTGTTTTGCGCTACCCACTCGTACAATCGTCGTACGCCCTCTGCCACGCCGACTTGAGGACGCCAACCCAGCTCGCGCTGCGCTTTGCGCGGGTCCATGATGCAGATGCGCTGGTCGCCGGGCCGCCAGTCGCCGCGACTCACCTCCACCTTGCGCCCCAAAAGCTCCTCCAGCATCGGCCCCAGCTCGACCCACACGCTGAGCGTATTCTCCGGCCCGCCGCCAATGTTATAGACCTGGCCGGCGACCGCGTCAATGCGATCTATCGCAGCCTGGTAAGCGTCAAGCAGATCGGTGACAAAGAGAATGTCACGCACTTGCTTGCCGTCGCCATAGATCGTGATCGGCTTGCCGGTGACCGCAGCGATGATGAACCAGGCGATCCAGCCCTGGTCTTCGATGCCGAACTGGCGCGCGCCATAGATGCACGATTGCCGCATGACCACCGTCCGCAGCCCATAGATGCGCGCGTAATCGCGCACGTATTGATCGCCCGCGCCTTTCGAGCAGCCATAGGGCGAATGAAAGTCAAGCGGCTGCGTTTCGGGGATGCCTTGCAGCAAATCGCGGTAACGGTAGCGCGTCGCTTCTTCTTCCACAACCGTGTCTTCCATTCCGCCATAGACTTTGTTGGTAGAAGCGTAAATGAAAATCGGATGGTGGCCCGCTGCGCGCGCGGCCTCGAGCCCATTGAACGTGCCCAGCGCGTTGTTTTCAAAATCATCGCGCGGATCGAGCACCGACGTCGTCACAGCCACCTGACCAGCCAGGTGATAAATCACATCTTGCCCACGCGCGGCTTGCTTGATCTGCTCGAAATCGCGCACGTCGGCCTGGATCAATTGAAAGCGGCCCGCGCCATAAAGTGAGGCCAGCCAATCCAGGTTGCTTTGCGCGCCGCGCCGCGACAGATTGTCATAGATCGTCACTGCCCAGCCTTGGCCGATGAGCCGCTCGGCCAGGTTGCCGCCGACAAAGCCTGCCCCGCCGGTGATGAGCGCTCGCTTCATGTTTCCTCCGCAGACGTGGTAGCCTTTTGCGCTCGCGCGCTGATTTCACCGAGCGACAAGCCGTATCGCATCAGCCCGATCACGCCGACCACGTTGACGGCCAGATACGAGAAAAGATGCGCGACCAGCGCGTAACCTACCGCCGGCTCTACCGGAAATCCAAACGGGCCGACCAGGGCCTCCCGCGCGATCTTGTCGAACGCGCCCCAGTTGCCGGGCGCGGCCGGCACGGCCCATCCGACGGCTTCGACGCAGACCAAAAAAGTCGCCGGCACGAGCGACGAGCCGGGAAAGAACACTTGGAGGATTGTCCAAAAGATGCCGATGATGGCTATCCACGTGACCAGGCTCCAGACGGCGACGATCAGCACGTCGCGCGCCGAGTTGAGCGCGTCCAAGCCGCTCATCAAGTTGCGCCAGCGGGCGAGCCACCGATCCGGCGAGATGCGCGCGCGAAGCGTGCGCGTGAGCACTGCCATCAAGATGCGCTCGGTCAAGGCTCGCTGTGTGAGCAGCGCGACGATGCCCACGAGCGCCGCCAGCCCCACGGCGGCGAATGCGCGCGCTCCGCTGGCCGCCCAGGCAGGCAACTGCATGAACGGGATCAGCAGCGCCGTTGCCAACAAGATCGTCAACACGTCAAAAACGCGCTCGACGACGACGGTCGAAAGCGCGCGAGGAATCCCGACCTTGCACCGCTGGTCAATGATGACCGCGCGCGCCGGGTCGCCGACGCGCAGGGGCGCCACGTTGCTGATCAGATAGCCAATGTTCATCACCCAAAAGGCGCTGCCCCGATCCACTTTGTCTCGGCCGAGCAACACCCGCCATCGCTCCGAGCGCGCGATGAGAGAGAGCAAGTGGCAGGCGAGCGCAGGAATCAGCCACCAGTAATTCGCGCCCGAAAGGATGGCGATCAGTTTGCCAAACTCGACATCGCGCAACGTCAGCCACAAGAGAAACAGACTGACCGCTACGCCGATCCAAAATGCCAATCGTTTCTTCAAGATATAGTCTCCGCCTTGGCGCCGATTTCACCGAGCGATAGACTATAGCGCATCAGCGCGATCACGCCGACGATGTTGAGGGTGAGGTACTCGAAGAAATGCGTGACCAGCACATAGCTCACCGCTTGCTCCGCTGGGAGTCCGAACGGGATGACCAGCCCCACGCGGCCGATCGTCTCGTACACGCCCCAGTTGCCCGGCGTGGCGGGCACGGCCATCCCGAGCGCTTCGATGCTGAGCAGGAAAGTAGAGGCCACAATGGACTCGCCCAGTGACATAGCGGGGAAGAAAGCGCGCATGATGGCCCAGAAAACGCCCACGCCTGTGATCCACGTCGCCAGCGTCCAGCCCACGACGACGAGCGCGCCGCGCGCCGAGCCAAGCGCGTCAAAGCCGCCCATCAGGTTGCGCCAGCGCAGCAGCCACTGGTCAGATGAAAGACGAGGGAGGCGCGCCAGCACGGCGGCCAGAATTCGCTCGGCCAACGCACGCTGCGTGAGAAGCAATACAATGCCCAAAATTGCCAACAGTCCCAATACGCCGAACACGCGCAGCCAGTTCATCGCATCGGGCGGCAATTGCATGAACGGAATCAGCAACACCAGTCCGAAGGTCACAGCCAACACATCCAAGACTCGCTCGACGACGACGGTCGAAAGCGCACGGGGGATGCCAACGTGACAGCGCTGATCAATAATGACCGCGCGGGCCGGGTCGCCCACGCGCAGCGGCAGCACATTGCTGATGAGATAACCGAGGTTCATCACCAGGAACGCGGTGACGGAATCCACCTTGTCTGCGCCCAGCAACACCCGCCAGCGTTCCGAGCGCGTGCCGATGGTCAACAGGTGAAAGACCAGGGCCGGAATCAGCCACCAGTAATTTGCGCCGGCCAGCGCCGCGCCGAGCTTTTCGAACTCGACGCCGCGCAGCGCCAGCCACAATCCCACCAGGCTGATTGCTACGCCGATCCAGAGTCGAAGTTGTTTTTTCAAAATACTATCCTTTACGCGAGATGGCCTGCCGATTATAACATGCTGCCCCCTGCCCGACAATGCAACGCTCCTGGCGATTGTCCATATCGTTCAGGTGACAGTTGAACTGTTGCCTGCCACCCGCAGTGCAACTGCG
>CAYHAR010000357.1:0-3542 GCA_964354595.1 uncultured Anaerolineae bacterium
GAAATCCGAGCTGGATGACATGGTCGAGCGCAGCTTGCGCCGCGCGGTGTTGTGGGACGAGGTCAAGGACAAGCTCAAGGAATCGGGCATGGCGCTTTCCGGCGGTCAGCAGCAGCGCCTGTGCATCGCGCGCGCCATTGCCGTCGAGCCAGAGGTGATTCTGATGGATGAGCCATGCTCTGCGCTCGATCCGGTCGCTACACTCAAGATCGAAGAGCTGATGCAGGTATTGAAGTTGGACTATACCATCGTCATCGTCACACACAACATGCAGCAGGCGGCGCGCGTGAGCGATTACACCGCCATGATGATGATGCGCCCCGACCGCGCGGGCCAAGTGATCGAGTTCGACGTGACAACCAAGATCTTCACTCGCCCCAGCGACAAACGGACGGAGGACTATGTGACGGGGCGATTTGGGTGAAAGTGATCAGTGATCAGCAGCGTGATTGATGCAACGTCAAAGGATGGGACAAATGATAGCGCAGACAACTACTTTGCAAGAGGTCGTCTTTGAGTTGGGGAGTGGCGGCGGCGGCAGCTTGTGGGCGCAGGATTATCTGCTCGCGACGCTCACGATTCAGCAGCGCACGGGTCGCCAGGGCCGTTTGAGTTTGCGTGATACCAACCGCGCGCTTGACGCGGTATGCTATCCGTCCAAGCAGCGCAAAGAGTACCGGTTACTCGAGGGAACGCGGTCGGTGGCCCGCGCCGAGTGGACCGAAGGCGCGCCCACTGCGCGGCTGTACTATGGCGACCGCGATTATGCGGCGGGACCGACGGGCCTGTTTGCCCTCACGCCCGAGTTCGACGATCACCCTGTCGTTGGGTTGGGCGTGCCGGTCAACTGGCGCGCCTCGCAATTGAGGCTTCGTGTGGAGGCCGACGCGGACTTGGCACTCGTGATGTTTTACCTCTTTATTGCCTATGACCTTTTCTATGCCGAGGCGAGTGGTCAACCAGCGCGAACGGAGTAAAATAGGGGCTGACCGTGAAGCGTCGCGTTCTGTTCTTGTGCACCGGCAACTCGCGCCGTAGCCAGATGGCCGAGGGATTGGTGAATGCTTTTCTGGGTGACCAGTACGAGGCCTGTTCAGCCAGCACTGCTCCGTCCGGCAATGTTCACCCGCTGGCGGTTCAGGTCATGCGCGAGATCGGCGTGGACATTTCGCACCACCGCAGCAAGAGCGCCGACAAGTTCCGCAATATGGCCTTTGATCTGGTGGTGACGGTGTGCGACGACGCGGCGGAGAATTGCCCGGTATGGCTGGGCAAGGGCCACAAGACCCACCAGGGATTTCCTGATCCGGCGCGGATCCGTGGCCGCGATGAGAAAATCGTGTCGGCGTTCCGCGATGTGCGTGATCGGATGCGAGCGCAAGTGTTGGACTATTTGCGGACCTGGGAAAAGGAGTCCAGAAGATGACTACATTGCATACTCGAGGCGCGTTAGAGCGAGAACTGGAACGCGTGCGCTCCGACATTTTGCGCATGGGCAGCTTGGTGGAAAGCGCGATTGAACGCTCGATCCTGGCGCTCAAGAACCGTGACGCGGAGCTAGCGCAGCAGATCATTAACGACGACGCGGCCATCAACGACTTGCGTTACGCCATCGAGGAAAAATGCCTTCAACTGATTGCCACACAGCAGCCCGCGGCGGGCGACTTGCGCATGATTATTGCGACGACCCACATCGCCGTCGAGCTGGAGCGCATGGCAGACCACGCCGAAGGCACGGCCGTCCTGGTCAAGCGCCTGGCGAGCGAGCCGCTCCTCAAGCCGCTGATTGACATTCCCGCCATGTCCCGGATAACGCAAGAAATGATCCACGCTGCGTTGGATGCCTTTATTGCCCACGATGCAGACGCGGCTCGCCAGGTGGCCTACCGCGACGACGAGATTGACGCGCTGTATCAACAAGTGTTCCGCGAGCTGCTCACGTATATGTTGGAAGATGCGCGCAACATTGGCAAGGCAACATACCTGTTGTGGGTGGCGCACAACCTGGAGCGCATCGGCGACCGCGTGACCAACATTTGCGAGCGCGTCATTTTCATGACCACCGGCCAGTTGCAAGAACTCTGATCCTCATTCTATTGCCCCAATACAAAAGGCCCCTCGCATGCGAGGGGCCTTTTTATTTCCAACGTCCAGGTCTAGTAATCCATCCCGCCACCGGGCGGCATTTGCGGAGCCTCTTTCTTCTCCGGAATGTCGGTGATGAGCGCCTCGGTCGTCAGGATCATGGCGGCGATGGACGCCGCGTTCTCCAACGCGCCGCGCGTGACCTTGGCCGGGTCAATGATGCCGCGCTTGACCATGTCGGTGTATTCCTGCGCGATCACGTCGTAGCCAATCGCCTTGTTCTTTTCTTCCTTTTGCTTCGTGCGGACGGTCTCGATGACGACGGCGCCATCCATGCCGGCGTTCTCGACGATTCCGCGCATCGGCCGTTCGAGCGCGCGGCGCACGATGCTGACGCCAACCTGCTCGTCGTCATAGTCCATCTTGACCTTGTCCAACGCAGGAATGGCATTGATGAGCGCCACGCCGCCGCCGGGCACGATGCCTTCCTCGACCGCCGCGCGGGTTGCGCTGAGCGCGTCTTCCACGCGATGCTTCTTTTCCTTCAATTCGGTCTCGGTGGCTGCGCCCACGCGAATGATCGCCACGCCGCCGGCCAGCTTGGCCAGCCGCTCTTGCAGCTTTTCCTTGTCATAGTCGCTGGTCGTATTTTCCATCTCGGCCTTGATCTGTTCGATGCGACCCTTGATCTCGGTATTCTTGCCCGCACCTTCGATGATGGTCGTGTTGTCTTTATCGGCCACGATCTTGCCCGCGCTGCCCAGGTCGTCCAGCGTCACCGACTCGAGCTTGCGGCCCAATTCCTCGGTGATGACCGTGCCGCCAGTGAGGATGGCGATGTCTTGCAGCATCGCCTTGCGGCGGTCGCCAAAGCCAGGGGCCTTGACGGCCAGCAGGTTGAACATGCCGCGCAGCCGGTTGAGCACCAGCGTCGCCAGCGCTTCGCCGTCCATATCTTCGGCGATGACGACCAAATCGCGCTTGCCCTTCTGGACGAGTTTTTCCAGGATCGGCACAATGTCGGCGGCGGCAGAAACTTTTTTGTCGTGAATCAGGATGTAGGGCTCTTCGAGGATGGCTTCCATCGTCTCGGCATGGGTCACAAAGTACGGGCTGATGTAGCCGCGGTCGAACTGCATACCCTCGACATACTCGGTCTCGAACTGCAGGCCTTTGCTTTCCTCGACGGTGATGACACCGTCCTTGCCGACCTTGTCCATCACCTCCGCGATCAGGTCGCCGATTTCGGTATCGGCAGCCGAGATGGCGGCCACGTGGGCGATGTCGTTCTTGTCCTTGACCTCGACGGCCTGCTTCTTGATGGACGCAACCACAGCTTCGGTGGCGGCTTCGATGCCGTGCTTGATCAGCATCGGGTTGGCGCCGGCGGCGACCATCTTCAAGCCTTCGTTGACCATCGCGTGAGCCAGGACGGTGGCGGTGGTGGTGCCATCGCC
>CAYHAR010000358.1:0-3494 GCA_964354595.1 uncultured Anaerolineae bacterium
TGGATGCCCAGCCAACAGACCGGGGGGCTGCTGGGCGTAGGACAAGCGGCCGAGCACATTGCCGCGCACATCGCCGCAAGGTCAGGTGCGAGTCTCTAAAGAGGAAAAACAAACGAGAAATACCGCTTGGTTAGCGTGCTGGAGTGTAGGCTTTAGCCGGAGCTTGACCGTCTAAAGGCTTGACTCCGGCCTTTTCTAAACAATATTCATGCAAGGAGTAGATGAGAATGGCAAAAGAAAAAAGCCAGGCTTGGTGGGACAAGATCCCAGCCCAGGCTGGCGGAGATGTGATTATCGGAGAAGTGGGCGCCGGCGCTCACGGTGTAGCGATAGGTAAGAACATTACGCAGACTGTGTATGACATGCTGGGCGCGCCCACACCAGGTGATAAGCAAATCATTGACCAGAGCATGGCCGCGGTGATGACCGCTCTTGAACAGATGCAAGGGCAACTGGATGCCAACACCGCGAAAATGGCCCAGTTCCAGCTCAAACTTTTACACGGCGAACTGGCCAAGACGGAGAAGGATGAAAAGCCCAGCGCGAGCACGATCACTCAAGTGGGAGACTGGTTGCTGGATAGCGTTCCGCAGATCGCCGAAGTCCTTACGAGCCTGTTCGCTACACCAGCGGTAGGCAAAGTGGTGGGCAAGGCCGGCGAGGTCGCCGTTGGGTGGGTGAAGCAGCGCTTTGGAAAATAAACACTGGCAGGACCGCCTGCCCTCCTTCCTCAAGCGTAAAGAACGCGGCGACGTCATCGTCGGCGACGTGGACGTGGGCGCACGCGGCGTCGTCGTCGGCAAGAACGTCGTCCAGATCGGCACACTGATCGTCCCGGCCCGCCTGGCCATTGTCCTGGTCGTCCTCCTGGTAGGGTTGGTCGCAGGCTCTGCTTTCCTGGCGTGGAACCTGTGGGTGCCGGATCGCATGACGGGGCTGTTCAATATCGCCGTGGCCGAATTTGGCCAAGTGGACGCCCAGGGGCAAGTGCGTCCCTCGCCCAGAGGCCAACTGATCAGCCGGCGGCTGTTCAATGGGCTTTTGATCGAGTTCGACAATTTGCCCTTCAAGGTGCGTCAGGACCTACAGCCGCAACTGTGGCACGACAGCCTGGACCTGACCCGGAAGCGCGCCCGGATCGGACTCGTGCCCGGTGAAACGCGCGAAGCCAGAGCGGAGGCCGCTCGCCAACTTGCCCGGCGGATCAACGCGCACGTGGTCATCTATGGCAACCTGCCCGGCAATGGCAGCGGAGCCGGTTTCGTTCCCGAAGTGTACGTGTCACCTGGCGCGGGCATTGACGTCGAAGCCGACAAGCTCGTCGGCGTCTACCAGCCCATGGGCGCCATCCCGGTTCAGCTCCTCGACAAAGCGAACGACCCGGTTGTGGGGCGCTCGATCACTATCCGGCTGAACTCGTGGACGAACGTGCTCTCGCAGTTCACCATCGGGTTAATGTACGACCTGCTGGGCTATCCGGGTCGCGCCTTGCCCGTCTTGCAGCAGGCGAAGGACGAACTGGCCTCGACAGGCCAAGAGGGCAACCCAGTCTTGTGGTTTTTCATCGGGCGGGAAGCGCTGTGGCTCAAGCGCGACGAAGAGGCGCAGCCGGCTTTTGAGCAGGCCGTGCGCCTCGATCCCAACTATGCCAGGGCCAGGCTGGGACTGGGCGACGTTTACCTGAACAAGGCATACCGTCAAAGCTCTGCCGAGCGTATCCAAGCGCCCGACCTGGAACAAGCCATCGCCGAATACGCAAGAGCGCTCGAGACGGCCGAGCCCTCAGTAAAAGTGGAAGCGCTCTATTCACTCGGGATCGTGTACCGTTTGAAGGGCGAGACACTGCTCAACCTGGCCGACTATGCGGCGGCGGACTCGGCCTTTGTCACTGCGACAAAGTACCTGTCGGACACGCTGGACGCGCTCAAGAACACCGAGCAGTACCGGCTCCTGGCGCAGACCTATCTGTCACTGGGCGAAGTCTACGAGGATCAAGGCCATGCCCAGCTTCGCCAGAACAAGGAGGGCAGCCGTTCCTTTTTTGAACAAGCGCTCGCCCGCTACGGCCAGTGCATCCAGCAAGAGGCCGCCGCTCCGACTGATTTGATCTTGACCGACCAGATTATTGGGAAACTGTGCAAACCGTATAAAAAGCTGGTTGAAGAAGAGTTAGCCCGCCCATGAGGAGGATTTTGATGAATAGGAATTCTAGACTTGCGTTGTTGATTGCCGTGAGCCTGCTAGCCGTCAGCGCCCTGGCCTGCGCCACCCAGACCGAAAAGGTGATTGTCGTGACGGCCACGAAGGAGCCAGAGCCAGTCGCGCAGGTCACGACTGCGCCGCCCAGCACGCCGCCCCCTTTGCCCACGGCGACTCTGGCGCCCGTCAAGGCTGCTGCGCCGACGACGACGGCTACCGCCGCGCCACCCAGGCCGACCGCTGTGCTGCCCGCGCCAACGCCAACCGACATCTCGCGCGAGCCTTCAGGCAGCACCGGCCAGGGCATCACAGCCCTGTTCGTCTTTCCCGGCTATTCACTCAACGCTACCTCGGACCTGACTTTTCGGCTGATCGCCTACCGGGATGACGGGCCCAAAACCGACGGCGCGGGCATCAAGCAGGTAGAGTTTCGCATCTGCCGCAACGACTGCGACGACGACAAGAACGTGGTCTATCACCGCACCGAACAAAACGCGGCCTACTGCGCTTTCGGGGGCGGCGAGCCTAACTGCACCATCTTTCATTTCACCCGGGGCGCCAACTGGCCCGACACCAACACACCTGTCCAGTCCGGCAACTATGTGGTCGAGGCGCGCGTGACGCCGAAAGAGGGCAACGCTTTCTGGCAGGGCCAGCTCGAGTTCAAAATCTTGCTGCCATGAATTGCGCCCAATACAAGCACTCGTCGGAGACTGTGGGCGCGTTCGAGCAAAGCCTTATTACCCGACTTGGCACCTGATGTGTGATACAATACAGTAACCGCAAAATTTCACCTATAGCCGAGTTATTTGACACGAGAAACGTGGAATATCCAAAAGTGAGACAGGCTGACACACTATACACCCAACCCGGAACCGACCCCAACGCGCCGGGCGGCTTTCCGCGCCTGCTCACGCTGAGACGCTATCCCAACAACCTGCCGCATCAGTTGAGCAGTTTTATCGGGCGAGAACGAGAGATGACAGAGGTCAAGCGATTGCTCACTACGACCCGCCTCTTGACGCTCACCGGCCCCGGTGGCAGCGGCAAGACGCGGCTGGCGATTCAAGTCGCAACCGATTTGATAAGCGAGTTTGCCGACGGCGTGTGGCTGGTGGAGCTTGCGCCCCTGTCTGACCCCGCGCTCGTGCTGCCGGCAGTGGCCTCGGTGCTCGGCGTGCTAGAGCAACCGGGCCGTCCGCTCATCGAGACCCTGGCAGACCATCTTGAACCCCGCGAGTTGCTGTTGGTGCTGGATAACTGTGAGCAACTCGTGGAGGCGTGCGCGCAACTGG
>CAYHAR010000359.1:0-3461 GCA_964354595.1 uncultured Anaerolineae bacterium
CCAGTGAGGCGATGTAGAGCGGCAGCGCGGGAAAGAGCGACTGGATGCTGAGCCAAAAGAGGACATTGGATACCAGGGAGAGAATGAAGACAAGGGAGAAGGCCATAAGTCTGCACTCTACACATCGCTGTCACTTCCATATTCTGGAGCGCAGACAATTTTGCCTATTTCGCCATAGTCCAGCCAGATGACGGCGCAACGGGCACACGTGTCAATCACTGCCTTTCCCCCACCACCATAAAGATGCGCGTCCATCACTTGATGGCAGTAGGGACACTTGATTTGCTGTGCGAGTTCCTCCGGATTAAAGGGCAGTGGCTCGTGTATGCGACCGGCCGATTTGGCGCGCAGGTACTGGACGGTGTTGAGGAAACTGCATTGCTTGATCAGCATCCCCCTGCATGTGTTGCAATCGAGTACTTGCGATTCTCCCACACAGGCCGAAACCAGGCGAGTCTTACACACAGGGCAATCAGCGTCGCCAGGCTGGCCCAGCACTCGCACGCCGTCGCCAGACTCGTTCGGGAAATAGAATGATCCACAGTGCTCACAAACAAAGTAATCCCGATCCTGCACCAACCTCATGGGCGCTCCGCAATTCTTGCAGTTCAATCTGGCCTCCTCATCATGGCGAACTGACCGATTAGCTTGCCAGCCGCTTCCAGACTGCTCGTGCCACAATCAGCAACAGCCCAATCACCGCGATCCCGTCAGCGCCGGCCAGCCACAGCGACCCCCAGACTATCGGGTTCTCGCCCGGCTCTAACAAAGCCTCTTGGGGGTTTTCGGGATCATAATACACTGTGACTGCTGTGCCCGGCGGGTATAGCGTGATGGTACTCTGAGCCGGATGCGGGTCGCCCGGTACACCACTCCCAGAGCCGAAGCTGATGCGCTGCCCCGTATAGGATATGCCATTGACGGCGTAGGCATAGCTCACCTGGGTCGAGTAGTAGGTAGTGTCTTCACCTTCGTCGTTTGTTTCGTCATGCTCTATGAGCTTCGCCGACACGATATGGCCCGCTGCCGTGGGCCAGGTGGTGCTGGCCCGCGCCTGCTCCAAGTTCTTCAATCCCATATCAAGCAGGCCGATGCCTCCGACAATCGCTGCACCCAACAAAATGGCCATGCATCCGATCCCGCCCCAACCCATGGCTGGCTGTTGTCCTTGTGAGTTCGACGGACTCTCTACAGCCGGTTGGGTATGTCGGGGCGCTTGCTGCTCGCGGACGACCGTCACGAGACCCCAGCCTGCGACGGCCAGACCCACAAGCAATAGCACCGCAACTGGCCAGAGAAAGATAGGTAATTCCATGTTAACCTTCGCTTTCCACTCACCGGTCGCTGATCACTCCTCCCCCACACGCAAAATCGCCATGAACGCTTCTTGCGGCAGCTCGACCGAGCCGATCATCTTTAGCCGGCGCTTGCCGGCCTTTTGCTTTTCCAGCAGCTTGCGCTTGCGGGTAATGTCGCCGCCGTAACACTTGGCCGTCACGTCCTTGCGCACCGGCTTGACGTTGGCGCGGCTGATGACGCGCCCGTCCGCCGTCGCCTGCACCGCGACGAGGAACTGTTGGCGCGGGATGAGGGCTTTGAGCTTGCTCACGAGCGCCTGGCCTTTGTTGTAGGCGTCTTTTTTGTGGACGATCATGGTCAGCGCGTCCACCGGCGCTTCGTTCACCAGGACGTTCAGCTTCACCAGGTCGCCGGGGCGATACGCTTCAAACGTATAGTCAAAAGACGCATAGCCGCGCGTGCGCGCCTTGAGCTGGTCGTGAAAGTCTATAATGATCTCCGAAAGCGGCAGGTGATAGGTGAGCATCACGCGCGTCGGGTCGAGGTATTCGAGGCTCTCTTGCGTGCCGTGGCGCTTGGTGACCAGGTCGAGCACCGGGCCGACGTATTCGGTGGGCGTAAAGACCTGCACCTTCATCCACGGCTCGCGGATTTCCTTGAACGCGCCTTCCTCCGGCAAGTCCACCGGGCTTTTGATGGTGATGACCTCGTCGTTCATCAGCACCACCTCGTATTCCACGCTGGGGGCTATTGCCACAATGTCCATGTCGTATTCGCGCTCCAATCGCTCCTGGATGATTTCGACGTGGAAAAGTCCGAGGAATCCGCAGCGAAAGCCATAGCCGAGCGCCTGCGAAGTTTCCGGCTGATAGTGCAGCGAGGCGTCGTTGAGCTGGAGTTTTTCCAACGCATCGCGCAGCTCGACATAGTCGGCGGCGTCCACCGGGTAGAACGACACGAACACCATCGGCTTGGCCGGGCGATAGCCGGGGAGGGGCGCGCCGGCCGGGCGATCTTTGGTTGTGATGGTATCGCCCACGCGGCATTCGCGCACGGTCTTTAGCCCGGTCGCCACGTAGCCGACCTCGCCCGCGACGAGCGAGTCGCACGGCTGCATCTTGGGCACAAACTTGCCGATCTCGATGGGCTCGGTGACGACGTCGGTGGCGAACAAGCGCAGCTTGCCGCGCGGGTCAATCCGTCCTTCGACGACGCGCACGTAAGCGATGACGCCCTTGAACGAATCATAGTGGCTATCAAAGATGAGCGCGCGCAGCGGCGCATCAGGATTGCCTTTGGGCGGCGGCACGCGCGCCACAATCGCTTCCAGCAATTCGGGCACGCCCTGCCCGGTCTTGGCGCTCACGCGCAACATCTGGGAGGCCGGGATGCCCAGGATGTGTTCCAAGTCGCCGGCCACCAAATCCGGCTGCGCCGAGGCCAAATCAATCTTGTTGAGGATTGGGATGAGTTCGAGGTCGGCTTCGAGCGCGAGATAGATGTGCGAAAGAGTCTGCGCTTCGATGCCTTGCGTGGAATCTACGACGAGCACCGCGCCTTCAGCCGCGGCCAGCACGCGGCTGATTTCGTACTGAAAGTCCACGTGACCGGGGCCGTCGAGCATGTTCAGCTCGTACTCTTGCCCGTCGCGCGCCGTGTAGCGCATCTGCACCGCCGAGGCTTTGATCGTGACGCCCTTTTCGCGCTCCAAATCCATCGTGTCGAGAACCTGCTCGGTCATCTCGCGCGCAGAAATCGTCCCGGTCAGCTCTAGCAGCCGGTCGGCCAGCGTGGACTTGCCGTGGTCAATGTGTCCGAGTAAGCAGAAAGCTCGAATGTGACAAGAGTCGTAAGCCATCACTCAATCCTTGATAAAAGGTAACGGCTCAGCGGGAGTAGCCTACTCGAACAGGATGCGCACGCGAAGCGTACACAGGATGTATCGGGATTATCCTGTTCACGCTTCGCGTGTATAGCCTGTCCAAGGCCCACCTGAGCAAAAGTAGCCAAGACCAGCGGGAGAGGTCTTTTTCCCGCTGGTAAGTATAACCGACTTGGCGTGGATTGCAAAGCTAACGCGCTCTGCGCGCCTCATGGGCCCAGGGCGGTGGCCAGGCTGAAGGTGAACGTTGCTCCGTGTCCGGGGGCGCTTTCCACCCAGA
>CAYHAR010000360.1:0-3399 GCA_964354595.1 uncultured Anaerolineae bacterium
AACGGCGGCGACGATCTTGAGTATTTGAAGTAGCATGGTTTTGTTCTCCTCTAGGACTAGGCGTGGCGATACGCTGCCAGCACACGCTCACGCGCCTGAGCATGGTCTATCAGCGGGGCCGGATAATCTTGTCCGACGATACAGCCGGACGCGCGTTGAACCTCGGCGGACATTTGCCACGGCTCTTGAATAAACTTGTTCGGGACATTGGCTAGCTCGGGTACCCAACGGCGAACGCAAGCGCCGTCCGGGTCAAATTTATCACCTTGCAGAACGGGATTGAACACACGAAAGTACGGTGCGGCATCTGTGCCCACGCCCGCCGTCCATTGCCAGCCGCCGTTGTTGGCTGCCGTGTCGCCGTCCACCAGGTTTTGCATGAACCATTGTTCGCCCCAACGCCAGTCAATCAGCAAATCCTTGACGAGGAACGACGCAACGATCATGCGAGCACGATTGTGCATCCAGCCGGTTTGCTTCAACTGGCGCATGGCAGCGTCCACCACGGGATAACCTGTGCGTCCCTCGCGCCACGCGGCAAACTCGTGCGGATCGTTGCGCCAGGGAATATCGCGCAGATTGGCGCGAAAGGCTTGTTTGGACACATCGGGAAAGTCATACAGGATCGAGATGTAAAACTCGCGCCAGATCAATTCGTCCAGCCACGTTTCTGTGCTCTTGCGCGCCTCGGCGTTGGGCGCAGAGGCAATCGCGCTGAAAGCCGCTACTGCTGCCTGCCGCGCCGAAAGCATCCCAAACCGCAGATACGGCGAGAGCTGCGACGTGCCCTGCAAATCCATGCGGTTGCGTGCGCCAGCGTAATGATGGATCACAGGGTCGTCGTTGTCAATGAACACGCTCAAGCGAGAGTGTGCTTCCGCTTCGCCGGGCGGAAAAGGGACGGTCGGCGGCAAGGTAGGCTCTGTCGGAATCGCGAGACTCGGCACGTTGGCCCGAGTCGGGATACGCGACGGAGCTGGGAGAACACTTGTCGCTGGTGGAGGCGGCAACGCTTTCCACGCGCGGCTGAACGGCGTAAAGACCGTGTAGGGCGTTCCGTCGGCTTTTGAGATCGCCGCTGGTGGATGGACGGTCAGGCTGCTGATCAAGCACAGCGACAATCCCGCCGCAACTTGGCCATCGCGACGGCGAGCATAAGGCGAATAATCTTCTTCGGCATAGATGACCTCTGCGCCGGTCTCAGTCAAAAGCGCGGTCAACTCGTCATGCGGGTCGCCCCGCCGGATGACCAGGTAACTGCCCCGGGCGCGCAGATCAGCATCGAGTTGGCGCAGGCCGCCCAACAGAAACGCTAGCCGATTCTGGCCGACGTTGCGCGCAGCCCACAACGCTGGGTCGAGGACGAAAATGGGGATTACGCTTTCGGCCTGGTTCAGCGCCGAAGCGAGAGCCTGGTTATCCGTCAGGCGCAGGTCACGCCGAATCCACCAGACAGCCGTCTTCATCTTGCCTCGTATCTACCACTCGATCCAGTCCATCCGGGTCAGGCTATCCATTCGTCCGCCGCACGGGCGCGTGGGTTCGGTCGCCGGTAACGGCATAGAGGCTGGTGCGGGCGGCTGCTTGACCGGCGTCCAATAGCTTTTCATCTTGAGTGGAAAGGCCAGGTCTCCTCCTAGCAGTTCTCGATCGCCGATCACAAACACGTAGCGTCCCACCTGGTCTTTTGCGTGCCAGACGGCAACGACATATCGGCCATCGGAGGGTAGGGGGATTCGCTGTTTCTGACGCTCCCAGTATGACGTCTGGCTGAATGGCTCGAAAAAGGTCTTGGCCTCGCTGGGCGGTGCGATGACAAACGCGCCCGCCTTATCGGGCTTGACCACTCGCTCCGGCAAATCGCCGGAAGGCAGGCCAGGGCCAAGCAGGGCCATCGTCGGCGCAAAATTCTCCTGACCGGCAATCTGCGGGATCACGATGCTCAGCAGAATGGATTGTCCCTCGCGCCCGATAAAGGCAAAGTAATCCACATCTTTACGTGATTCAAGTGTGGCATACATGGCAGTCGAGATGGTAGGGTCATCCACCAACCAGGGCTTGTCGGCGGTAATGTCCTTTTCCTCAAACCACGGGCGATGTGCCAGCGCGGGCACAGCCATCGCCAACAGCATGACAACAACCGTAATCGGAATCAGCCAACGTCGCATTTCGTTCCTCCACTTGCCCAGCCAACAACCCGTAAACACTATTAACGATAAAAGGCAATTCTTTACTGCGCGACCCGCTCTTTGTCCAGTTGATCCAAAAATTGGAGTATCTCTTGATTGAGCGGAATATCGCTCATGGATTCGCCATAGTGCTGGTAGCGAATCTGCCCGGCTTGGTCTACGATGAGCACAGCCGGCATTCGCCCCAGCTTGAGCAGGTTGACTTGTTGGTGATACAGGTCCGCCACCGTATGCTGTGGGTCGGCCAGGCCGGAGAAGGGGAACGCTTCCTTTTCCCACGTGCGCTGAAACGAGCGTGGCCCATCCGGCCCGATGACGAGAACCTCGGCGTCCCGCGCGACAAAATCGGCATAATCCTGGCGCAACTGCGCCAAATGCGCTCGGCAGTAAGGTCAGATAAAGCCGCGAGTGAACACGAGCACGGCGTGCTTGCGTTCCCGATAATCGGAAAGACGAACCAGGTTGCCCTGGGTATCTCGAAGAGCAAAATCGGGCGCGGTTAGCGTATCGAGTTGTTGCGACATTGTTTCTCCCTACTTGAGCGAAGTAATCCGCTATGGCTTGGACGAATTGAGGGTGGCGACTGCTCGGAAACGCGACCCTTTGCTGCTTTCAACCCAACCGCTTGCGAAACAAGAGGATGGCACTCGAAAAAAAGCGCCACCCTCTTGTGATTACGATTACATCATCACCTCGGCTACTAGGCCTTGATGCTCGCCAGTCTTACCCTTAGAAGCAGTCCGCCGCCGAGCAGCAACAACCCCGCCGCAAGAATGAGAGTATACAGTGGCGTCTGCGTCCCACCAGAGACCGGCAAAGTCATCGGTTTGGACATGGCATCCGCGCTCGGCACGGCCGTCAGCGAAGGCTGACCGCCCGCCAGGCCCATCGCAAAGATGGTATAGACTGTGCCGTCGTCGAGCTTGACGCCGGGCACGCTCAAGGCGACCGTTTTCGTCCCTGCCAGGCGCACTTCCAAGTCATAGCTTCCCGCCGCGACCGGCAGATACTCGCCCACGCCCTTGAACGCCACGTTGGAGAACAGCACCGGGCCTCCCTTGACCGCGATATCAACCGCCGGAGCGTCGGGTGAAGCGTGGACGAATCGCACGTGCGCCTTGCCGGGAGCAGGCAGAGCGTTGTTGTCTTCCAGCACCAACGGCATGATGTTCGCCAGCTTGCCGACCGCGATCACCGTATAGTCAGTGCC
>CAYHAR010000361.1:0-3399 GCA_964354595.1 uncultured Anaerolineae bacterium
CGAGCCGCCCGCGCCCAAGCCGACGGTGCACCTGGAAGCAAAACCCGCGCCGGCTCCCAAGCCAGTTGTTGCACCGGCGCGCGAGGCTCGCAAAATGCCATGGCCGCTGATGGGGGCCGGCCTTGCGGTGTTGGCGATCATTGCGCTCGTGATTGTTGTGGTCTCGAGCAAACCAGGCCCGGCCACGCCAACGCCAATGGCCGCGATTCAACCCAGCTCGACGGCTACGCCCGCGCCGACGAGCACACTCCAACAAACGCCGACGCCGACCAATACGCCAGGGCCGCCCACGCAAACGCCGACCCCCAGTCCCACCCTGCGCGCGAGCACGCCCGTGCCGCAACCTGCCGCCGTCATCGCCCTTGACAATGTCAACCGACTGGCGGCATTGGCCGAATGGAATGACGCGGGGCAATATATAGCCTTCTCGCCCGACAGCAAGCTCCTGGCCTTGGGAGCAAGTGTAGTGAACTTGTGGGACGTGTCCAGTGGACGTCAAGTGCGCGTCCTCTCCGGATTCACTGGCGGAGTGACAAGCCTGGCCTTTTCGCCTGATGGCGCCATGCTGGCAGCAGACGCTTTGGGGGGGGGAGGGACTGATGCCGCTACGAGACTGTGGGAAGTGTCCAGCGGGCGCGGATTGCACGTCTTCCCGGCAGCCTCGACCGGAGGATACAGCGTAGCCTTCTCCCCGGATGGCAAGAGGCTGGCCTCGGGAGAGCGAACTAACTCGATGATAAGACTATGGGATGTGTCGAGTGGAAACCAATTAGGCATTCTCAAGGGGCCTGTAGGATCTAGTGTGACAAGCGTAGCGTTCTCTCCTGACGGCCAGTTGCTGGCGTCGGCAGGTGGCGATGAAGTGACACTGTGGGACGTATCCAGCGGGCGCGAACTGCGCACCTTCTCCGGGCACGGTAGCGACGTGTCGAGCGTAGCCTTCTCACCCGATGGGAAGTTACTAGCTTCGGGATCACATGACAGGATGGTGAAGATATGGGATGTATCAAGCGGCCGCGACTTGTACACTCTGCGGGGACATACCGACCGAGTGTGGACTGTAGTGTTCTCACCCGACGGCAAGTTGATAGCCTCGGGGTCTTCAGACAAGACAGTCAAGCTATGGGAAGTGGCAAGTGGACGTGAGCTGCGCACCCTCTCACACACCGGCCCGTTGACGAGCGTCGCCTTTTCGCCGGATGGCAAACTGCTGGCTTCAGGCGCGGCGGATGGCACTGTGCGGCTGTGGGGCGTGCGATAGATGCAACGGATGCAAGCCGCTCCGCGTAAACGGATATGGTCACGCGCATCCGAGTACGCGGAGAGGGTGTCTATCCGATGCCACTCCCTCCGCATCGCGCGGCTGTGGGGCGTCAAGTGAGGTAAGGTTTCCATGTCAACTCCATACCCAAGCCTGGGCAAATATCAAATCATCCAAGAGATCGGGCGCGGCGGGATGGGCGCGGTCTACAAAGCTCACGACCCGTTCCTCAACCGCACGGTAGCCATCAAGGTATTAGCCCCGCACCTGGTCTGGCAACAGACGTTCGTGGATCGTTTTTTGCGGGAAGCGCGCGCTGTGGCCCAGTTGCGCCATCCGAATATCGTTGACGTCCACGACGTGGGGCAGGAGGGCGGCAACTATTACTTTGTGATGGCTTTTCTGCCTGGACAGTCTCTCACCCATCTCATCGGCCAAAGAGGTCGCCTGCGGCCCGCCGAAACGCTGCCAATCCTGCGCCAACTGGCCGATGCGCTGGACTATGCTCACAGCAAGGGATTGATCCACCGGGACGTGAAACCGGCCAACGTGATGTTCGACGAGCGCGGCCAGGCGGTGCTGACGGACTTTGGCATCGTCAAGGCCGCACAAGAGTCACGCCTGACGACGGCCGGGGTCTCGATTGGGACGCCGCACTATATGGCGCCGGAGCAAATCCAGGGCAAGGACATAGACGCGCGCACCGACCAATATGCGCTGGGCATCATCGCTTTCGAAATGCTGACCGGCTGCGTCCCGTTCGACGCGGCCACGACGACGGCGATCCTCTACAAGCAAGTGAACGAGCCGCCGCCATCCGTGACAGCTTTCTGTCCTGACTTGCCGCCCGGCGTTCAAATCGCGTTGAGCCGCGCACTGTCCAAATCTCCGGCTGAGCGATTTGCCTCCTGTGGGGAATTTGTGAGCGCATTGCAGCAAGCCGTGTCCCAGCCGGCAAGACCCGTCGCGCCGCCAGCCCCGGTCCAGCTCGTGCGGCCCGCAGAGCCCAAACGCCAGGCGACGCCCGCGCCTCGCGCTGCCGCGCAGCCTCGGCTCGTTGCGACCGGCCCTGCGCGCGCAGGCGGTGGCGTTCCGGTGTTGCTGCTCGTCGGAGCAGGCATTGTGGCGCTGGCGCTGATCGCGCTGGTGGTCGTGGCGCTGGTGGCTGTGGCGCTTTCAAGAAAGCCAACGCCGACTGTGCCGCTGCCCGCCGCGGCGATTTCACCCGATAACGCTGCCAAGACCGTGACGTTAGCTCGATTGGGAATCAAGGCGTCGAGTATGGCCTTTTCACCCGATGGCAAATGGATGGCCTCTGGATCGGACGACAAAGCCATCAAGTTGTGGGACACGTCGAGCTGGCGCGAGGCAGTGATCTTTATCGGGCGCTCCAACCGGGTGACCAGTGTGGCCTTTTCGCCCGATGGCAAGCTGCTGGCGTCGGGATCGGATGAAAAGACAGTGCAGTTGTGGGATGTGCCCGGCAAACGCGAACAGCGCACCTTGGTCGGGCATACGGGCACTGTCTGGAGCGTGGCCTTTTCACCGGATGGCAAGCTGCTGGCCTCAGCGTCAGACGACGATACGGTAAAACTATGGGATGTGTCTAGTGGACGCGAGGTGCGCACTCTCGTCGGGCATGCCGGTCCCGTGTACAGTGTGGCCTTTTCGCCGGATGGCAAGACACTGGCCTCCGGGGCGACGGATAGGACGGTCAAGTTGTGGGATGTGTCCAGCGGGCGCGAGTTGCGCGCTCTCACCGGGCATGGCGACTATGTGAACAGCCTGGCCTTTGCGCCCGACGGCAAGACGTTGGTCTCGGGGTCGAGGGACAAGATCGCCAAATTGTGGGACGTTTCCAGTGGGCGCGAATTGACCACACTGCGAGGGCATACCGGCTGGGTGATGAGTGTTGCTTTTTCGCCCAATGGCAAAATATTGGCCACAGGCTCGAGTGACCAAACCATCAAGATGTGGGATGTGTCCAGCGGACGCGAACTGTGCACCCTTTCTGGACACACAGGCCGAGTGTACGGTCTAGCCTTCCTACCGGCTGGCAAGCTGCTCATGTCAGGGTCAGATGATGGCACGCTGGGGCTGTGGGGTGTGCAGTAGTGGACGACTTTTTGTGGTCACAT
>CAYHAR010000362.1:0-3392 GCA_964354595.1 uncultured Anaerolineae bacterium
GTGCTCATCAACGCCTTTGGCTCGGCGCGGCGGATGGCGTGGGCATTGGGCGTGGATGACCTGGACGAGCTGAATCGCAAGCTGGCGGCTGTGATTGACCTGCGCTTGCCGCAGGGCTTGAAGGCCACGCTCGACCGGGCGGGCGACCTGCTCGGCGTGCTGCGCTCCATCGGGCTAGGACCGGCGCTGGTGAGTCGCGCGCCGTGCCAGGAAGTGATTCGCACAGGCGACGACCTCTCACTTTCGCTGTTGCCCATCCTCAAATGCTGGCCGAAGGATGGAGGGCGATTCATCACGCTGCCGCAGGTCATTACGCGCGATCCGGTGACGAACACGCGCAACGTCGGCATGTACCGCTTGCAGGTGTTAAAGCCGGGCGGCAGCGGCGCGCCGTCGTTGTTGGCGATGCACTGGCAGCGTCACAAGGGCGGTGCGGAGCACGAGCGCGTGGCGCGCGAAAGCGACAAGCCGCAGATTCCGTGCGCGGTCGCATTGGGCGGCGACCCGGCGGCGATGTGGTGCGCCTCGGCTCCGCTGCCTCCCAACATTGACGAGTACCTGCTGGCCGGTTGGCTGCGCGGCAAACCCGTCGAGTTCTGCAAATGCGTCACGCAGCCCATCGAAGCGCCCGCGAACGCCGAGATCGTCATCGAAGGCTATGTGGATCCGAACGAGCACTGCGACGAAGGGCCGTTCGGCGATCACACCGGATTCTATACGCCGGTAGAGCCGTTCCCGGTGATGCGCGTCACCGCCATCACGCATCGGCGCGATGCGATTTACCCGGCGACAGTCGTCGGTCAGCCTCCGATGGAAGACGCATGGATGGGCAAGGCCACCGAGCGATTGTTCCTGCCGCTCGTGCGCTTGTTCTTGCCCGAGGTCGTGGACATCAACATGCCCGCCGAGGGTGTGTTCCACAACCTCGTCGTGGTCAGCATCAAAAAGCGCTTCCCTGGCCATCCCCAAAAGGTGATGTACGGCATCTGGGGCCTGGGGCTGCTGATGCTGACCAAAGCCATCGTCATCGTGGACGACGACACCGATGTCCAAAACGTGAGCGAGGCAGCCTGGCGCGTGTTGGGCAACGTGGACTGGAAGCGCGACGTGACGATTGTCGAAGGGCCGGTGGACCACCTCGATCACAGCGCCCTGCTTCACAGCTTGGGCGGCAAGATCGGCGTGGATGCCACGGCCAAGGGCCCGGAGGATGGTCACCCGCGCGGTTGGCCGGATGAGGTCGAGATGTCGGAAGAGATTGAGGCGCTCGTAGACCAGCGTTGGAAAGAATATGGACTGTGATCTTGTCAGCCAGTGGACAGGGTGTATAATCGCCTTTAGAGTGATGGACGAGGTGTGAGATGGCGCAGATGATTCGCAAACAAGTGACTCTTAGCGCGCGGACCGGTGTGGCGCTCAAGCGGTTGGCTCGCAAGACGGGCAAGACGGAGGCCGAAATCCTTCGCCAAGCCATCGAGCAGCAAATTCGGTTGACACAAAAAGCCTATGCGGCTCGCGATCCTGCGGCCTGGCAAGAAGCGCGCGCATTCATTGAAGCGTTGATTGCGCAAGGCCCTGTCTCCGGTGAGAGAACCTGGACACGCGAGCAACTCTACGAGGAGCGTTTGAGCCGCTATGGCCATCAACGCGCTCATTGACACCAACGTCCTTGTCTATGCTCACGACCGGTCCGAGCCAGCCAAGCAGATACAGGCGTTAGCCGTGCTCGACAAGTTGAGAGCCGCCGAGTCCGGCGCGCTGTCTGTCCAATCGCTCTCCGAGTTCTTGAACGCTGTCACTCGCCACATCAAGATGCCATTGTCGTTCGACGCTGCCGCGCAGCAGGTTGAACGACTGATTCGTTCGTGGCCGGTTTTCGACCTGACGCCGATGATTGTGTTGGAAGCGACGCGCGGCGTCCGCGATCATCAATTGGCTTACTGGGACGCGCAAATCTGGGCCACGGCGCGCCTTAACCAAGTGCCGGTAGTCATTACCGAGGACATTCCTTCCGCCCGCGTCATCGAAGGCGTTCGCTTTGCCAATCCTTTCGCATCTGACTTTGACCTCAGTCAGTGGTGAGACTTGACCCTCTTGGTCCCTATCTGATGACCCAAGTACGCGTTTTTTTCGACCTGGTCAAATTCGAGCACACCATCTTTGCGCTGCCATTCGCTTACCTGGGCATGATCTTGGCAGCGGGCGGCTGGCCCGCATGGGCCAAGTTCATCTGGATCACCGTGGCGATGGTCGCCGCACGGACGCTGGCGATGAGCGCCAATCGTCTGGCCGACCGCGAGCTGGACGCGCGCAATCCGCGCACGGCGAGCCGCCCCCTCCCGCGTGGGCAGATTTCGTCGTGGGCTGTCGTGGCCTATATTGTCGCTTCGCTCATTGTACTGATCGTGGCCGCGTGGCAGTTGAATCCGCTGTGCCTGCTCCTCCTGGGCGGCGCACTGGTATTTCTGCTGGGCTATCACTATACCAAGCGATTCACCTGGCTTTCGCATTGGGTCTTGGGCTTTACCGATGGGCTGGCCGCGCCCGGCGCGTGGATAGCCGTGCGCGGCTCGATCTTTACTTTTGCCGATTTGCCCGCGTGGCTGCTGCTGGCCGCCGTCACATTCTGGATCGGCGGGTTCGATCTCATCTATGCCTGCCAGGACGTACAAGTGGATCGGCGCGAAGGGTTACGCAGCATCCCGGCGGATTTCAGCGTGGCGACTGCACTCACGCTGGCGCGCATCTGTCACGCGCTCACTGTGGCGCTGCTGGCCAGCGTCGGTCTGACGATGAGTCTGGGCTGGCCGTATTGGGCAGGACTGGCAGCGGTCGCGGCGATGTTGGTCTATGAGCACTCGCTCGTCTCGCCGGACGATCTTTCGCGGCTCAACCTTGCTTTCTTCAACATGAATGGATACATCAGCATCACCGTGTTCGCGGCGACGCTGGCTGCGTTGTGGATGCGGTGACAGGAGGACTCGTGTACAAAGTGCTTACAATTCTCTTGATCGTGTTGTTCGTCATCGTCGCGCTGTTTCTCGTCGCGGCAGTCGGCGGGCTGATCGTCTGGGCAGCCAGCGGCATCGGCTGGGCGCTGATCAACTGGTTGCGCTTGCCGTTCACACCGTTCGAAGCTACACTCCTCAGCCTGATCGCCACGTTCGCTACCATCTGGACGGTCTGGCGGCTGATTGTGAGCGTCGTCTCCCCGCCCATCGGGTCGAGCCGCAGCCAAGAACAAGGCGAGGATTGGGAAGACGAGGATGAGGACGACGAGGATGAATATGAGGATGAGGACGAGCAAGAACTGGAACAAGTGAAACCCATCCCGTCCATCCCCAAGTGGCGTCAGCCCATCCGCCGCGCGAGCGACGGCATGCCCATCGTTG
>CAYHAR010000363.1:0-3356 GCA_964354595.1 uncultured Anaerolineae bacterium
TAAACTCGATGGACAGCGGATTCGGCGGCACGGGCGTCGGCGTGCTGGTCGCGGTCGCCGTAGGAGTATTCGCCGGGGTGGGCGTATCCGTTGCCGCGGGTTCAGGCGTGAATGTGTTTTGAGCCACCGGCGTCGGAGACGGTTGGCCGCCGCACGCTGAAAGCAAAGCCGACAAAAACAACACCACGATCAAAAACTGCCCAGTCTTGACGCTTTTCATAGTCATGCCCTCCTCACCTCTAGCAACAAGTGCGACCTCACACACCTTGAACCGAGTGCTCCTGGCGTCCTACAACACCCTGCAAATAACTCTGCCATGCCTCTTCCAACGTCCCCGGCTCTACGTGGAACGCCGTGTGAATCGCATCGCCCAATGTCGCGTTGTCTCTCATTGCAGGAATCAATCGCTCCACGGCGCCCGTTCCCAAAGCTTGATCGAGGAACGCGAACGCCAGTGACAGGGTCGCTGCGCCCGTGGTATCCACCCGGCCCGAGTTTGAGCGGAGCAGGATGGTCGAAAGAGGTTGGGCCGTGCCGGCCTCGAGTTGGGCGGCGAGCGCGTCTCGGGCGGCCTCGGTAAAGGACGGCCCCACCAGCCCCACGCGCGCCAGTTCCCACTGCACGATTTCCTGGGAGGCCGGGCGATTCATGTACGAATTGCGCCCCAACGATTGAGAGACCAACATCTGCGCCAGCCGGATTTCGAATGCGCGGTACAACTCGTCGCGTGAATTCGCGTCGGATGGCAGAGCCAACGAATATGGCGAAGGGAGTCTCAACGTGGCCGGCCCACCAAAGAAATCCCGACCCGAACGAGCAGGATTCTCCAAGGCAGTTCCGCCCAAGAAATCCCGACCCGAACGAGCAGGGTTCTCCAAGGCAGTTCCGCTAAAGAAACCCCGACCCGAGTACGAGTTCTCAAAGACAACGGATATCTGCGACGGGCAGGGCAGGGGGTCGCACAGCCGCGCGACCAGGTCGTCCATGCGTGGAATCAAAGGCTCGACGATGCCGGCGTCGAGCTGATGATAGAGCGCGAGGACGCGCTTTCCACTCTGCGTGCGCTCGGGTCCGAGCAAGTCCGCGCCCGGCGCCGCGTGCACCCATCCGGACGGAGTGGGTTTATAAAACTCGGGTGTTTGCAGCGTGACGGTGGTCGGCCCTCCGGGCATGGGCTGCGTCACCGAATACTGCCGGGTCACCTCCAACAGCGCGCCGCCTGGCTGCAATGAAACGCGGCCTATTTGCGGCGCCGCGCCCGTTGCCGCCCATCCCAACTCGGGCAGACCGACGCGCTCCAACTGTCGAAAATTTCGTTCTTGCCTCGCGCGCCACGCCGGATCGTCCGGGTCCTGCAACGCCATAAAAGAGACCCTGTCGTTTGCGGCCACAGCTCGCAGTTCTGTGCGGGCCGCCTCCTGCACCGGCACAGTCACCTGATCCAGTCGGGTCTGATACGTCCACGCAACGTAGGCCACGGCGACGGCAATCGCCAGGATCGGAATCAACGCTAGCGCTAACCATAGCCGGCGGGGTACTCGCCGCTGCGGCTCGACCAAAGATGATTCGTGCAACCACGTCTCGTCCTCATCAAGTATCTGCCAGTCCATCTCAATGCCCATGCCAGCTCACCTCAACGATTCATTCCATTAAAATAAACTGCTCAGGCTGTCATTGCTCACAAAGGCGCGGACCCGCCGCGAACAGGCTAGGCTGAGCAGTCACAGCGGAAGAGTTTTGATTGTATCATAGTCGTGTAAAGATTTGATGAAGACTCAGTCCCGTTTGTCACCCTGAGCGACGCCTAGCGGGCCCCCGACGCTCTAGTGGAGCGTCGGACTGGGCCAGCGAAGGGTCTCTGCCGAAGGTGCGGCGTAGAGATTCTTCGCTTCGCTCACGCCCTGTCCGCCGCTTCGCGGCGGGGGCGCGCTAGGCGGAATGACACACTGAACGGTCACCGCCCGCGCGTCGTATCGCTATGCCAACTATCCCCACCACCGCGACGGGGACTATGGTTTTCGGGTGGGTGTGGCGGCTCATTTCTCCCAGGTCGCATTATTGCGCGTTTTGAGCATGACGCTGGATGTACGCACTCCGCTGGTGGACGTGGAAGCCAAACGGCAAGCCGTCGCCCAATCGGAACAGATCAGTGATATGGCTTTTGCTCTGGCGGTCGGCTCGAAATGGGGCGATTATGATCCAGGTGGAGCGAAGGAATAGCACAAGCGGCTGCACGCGGCCAAATTGGAATTGGCAGGCATCCTGACGCCATCACTTTGTCATTGCGAGCCGCCGAAGGCGAAGTGATCTCATCCTCGGAGGAGGCGGTGATATGTCTAGCCAGAGCCAGCCAAGTTAAAGTCGCCAGATGACTTGCCTCAGCGTTAGCCTGCGCGGCCTCAAGCACCCTCTCACGCTGACCAGCATCGGTTTGCTCTTGCTGAACGATCACGTGCTCAAAGCGGCCATGCCGTCCGATCTGACTGGCAAACTGAGTGACCTGGCTGGATTGTTTTTCTTTCCGTTTCTGCTGGCGGCTTTGCTCAGCCTGCCGCTCGACCGGCTGCGCGTTCCATCTCGCCGCACGGCGGCGCTGGCCTTTGGCGTGACCCTCATCTGGTTCACGCTGATCAAGACCTGGCTGTGGGCGAATGCTGTGATGAGGGCGTTGTTGACTGCCTTGCTGGGTCTGCCGGTGCAGATCGTGCGCGATCCCACCGACCTGCTGGCGCTCGTCTTCCTCTGGCCTGCGTGGCGACTGTGGATTCACCTGGAGCAAACACCAAGCCACCAACCGCCGGGCAAGGCAGCCTATGTGGCGTTGGGGTTGGCCTCGCTGGCGACGCTAGCGACCTCGCCTTGCCCTCCCCAGCCCAGTGTAACTCGCTTGGTGGTCTTGGAACAGAGCATCTATGCTGACCTCGCGTACGCAAGCAACAATAGCCAGTATCCCGGGACACTGCAAGTTGCCCGCAGCGACGATGGCGGGAAAACGTAGGCCAACTCTGCCGCGCCTGAAAGTCACCCAGCCACTCGCTCAACCTGCCTCGTTGCCGGTTACCGCCTGCGATACTGAAAATCCACACACCTGTTATCGCATCACGGGCGCAAATGAAACAGCGGAAGGTTCATCAGATGGCGGCCAGACTTGAGTGGTTTGGCAAGTGCCACTGGGCAGACGGAGATTCATGGAGGCTTACCTCAGCAGAGCGCCGCTGAGTTGCAAGACGAAGCTGGATCTCGGCCCGTATGATCTGGTCTTGCTCTCTCAGAACGGGGGGACCACGCTCATCGCGGCCCTGGGCAACGAGGGAGTCCTGGTGCAGACTCCCCCAGGCTGTCTTACTGTCACATCT
>CAYHAR010000364.1:0-3341 GCA_964354595.1 uncultured Anaerolineae bacterium
AGTCGGCTCAAGCGGTAGAAGGTAAATTTTCCCTGGCGGGTCTCGAATACGTCACGCGCGCCGAAACCATTTTCCTCTGGCATCGTTCCTCTCCTTTGGCTGGTCAACTCGTACCAATCATACACTGAGCTAAATCGCCCGTCAAGGCGCTTGAAAATCCACATCATTCCGAGACCGTCGTCTTTCACAATGGTCCGGCTCGCGCTGTCACACATCTGTTATCTCGCCTCCGGTTCTGTTATGCCCCGGTTACGTCAGCTTGCGATACAATTGCTCTATGATCTCTGGTGATTACCCACAAGTCTGTTTGCCCGCAGTTGTACTGCGGGCAGATGGCGACACGCACAGCGCAACTGTCGCCCGAACGATGTGGGTAATCACCAAATGATCTGCTTTGCCAAATCACCTCAGGCGTGGTACTATTCTCTTTCGTGACCGCCGTGAGGCGGTCACGTTGCTGGTATTGTCAAGGGAGGCAACACTGTGTATTCTACCCGTCCGCTCTCTGTCAAAATTACGCTACCCAAGCGGATCGGCCGGCTTGCGGAGCTGGCCTACAACCTTTGGTGGACGTGGCACCCGGAAGCTCAAAAGCTCTTTGAGCGCATTGATAGCGTGTGGTGGGAACAGTCGTACCACAACGCCATCAAGTTCCTTCATCACGTCGAGCGCAAGGCGCTGAACGCCGCCGCGCGCGACTCGCGCTTCACCAGCCTGTACGACCGCGTGATGGCTCAATTCGACGAGTACATGTCGCCGCGCGAGACGTGGTACTCGCGCGCCTATCCCGACTTGCCCGGCCAGACCATTGCTTACTTTTCGATGGAGTTTGCGCTGCACGAATCGCTGCCCATCTACGCGGGCGGGCTGGGCGTGCTGTCCGGCGACCACTGTAAAACAGCCAGCGACCTGGGACTGCCGTTCGTCGGCGTGGGCTTTCTCTACTTGCAAGGCTACTTTAGCCAGCGCATCACCGAAGACGGCTGGCAAGAAGCGAACTATGAAAAGCTAGACCTGGCGGAAGAGCCGTTGCTGCTGATGAGAACGGAGGAAGGCAAGGACGTGCTCGTCGAGGTGGCGTTGCCGGGGCGGACCGTTTACGCGCGCGTCTGGAAGCTCCAGGTCGGTCGTGTGCCGCTCTATCTGATGGACACCGACATTCCGCCCAATGCGCCGTATGACCGCGAGCTGACGGCTCGCCTGTACGAAAGCGACCAGGAAAAACGCATCGCTCAAGAAATTGTGCTGGGCATCGGAGGCGTGCGCGCGCTGCGCACGCTGGGCGTCCAACCGACCGTGTGGCACATGAACGAAGGACACTCGGCCTTCCTCGGCCTGGAGCGCGCAAGAGAGCTGGTCGAGTCGGGGCAGTCGTTCGAGTCGGCCCTGCGCGAGGTCCAGACCAGCGCCCTGTTCACCACTCACACCCCGGTGCAGGCCGGGCACGACGCTTTCCCGCTCTGGCTGATCGAAAAATACTTTTGGGACTATTGGGACAAGCTGGGGTTGGATCGAGGCCAGTTCATGGACCTGGCCTGGCAAGACCAGGGCTGGGGGCAGTTCTTTAACATGAGCGTGCTGGCGTTCCGCGTCTCCGGGCAGCACAACGGCGTGAGTGAGCTGCACGGAGATGTCTCGCGCAAGCTGTGGCGGTTTTTGTGGCCGGAGCATCCCGAAGAAGACGTTCCCATCCACGCGGTGACGAACGGCATCCACACGCTCACGTGGCTGAGTGGCCGCCTCAAGCGCCTGTACGACGAATACCTGGGCCTGGATTGGGTCGAGCACATTGACGACCCGGCCACGTGGGACCGTGTGGTGGATATTCCCGACGAGGCGCTGTGGGCTGTCCGCAAACACCTCAAGCGCAAGCTGGCGTCGTTCATCCGCGAGCGCGCCCGGCAGCGTTGGATGGGCAACGGCATTCATCCGGTGCAGGTCGTGGCGTCGGGCGTGTTGTTGGACCCGTCGGCGCTGACCATCGGCTTTGCGCGGCGGTTCGCCACGTACAAGCGCGCCACGCTGCTGCTGCGCGACGTGGAGCGGTTACGCGCCCTGGTCAATGAGCCTGACCGCCCGGTGCAAATCGTGTTCGCGGGCAAAGCTCACCCGGCCGATGAGCCGGCCAAGCGATTCATCCAAGACCTGTATCGCCTGGTCAAGCAGCCCGAGTTGGGCGGGCGGATCGTGTTCGTCGAAGACTATGATATTAACGTGGCGCGCTACATGGTGCAAGGCGTAGATGTGTGGCTCAACACGCCGCGCCGCCCGCACGAGGCCAGCGGCACCAGCGGGCAAAAAGCCGCCATCAACGGCGTACTCAATTGCAGCGCCCTCGACGGCTGGTGGCGCGAAGGGTACAACGGCAAAAACGGCTGGGCCATTGGCGACGAAGAAGAATATCCGAACGAGCAAGCCCAGGATCAGGCTGATAGCGAGTCGCTGTACGAGCTTTTGGAAAACGAGATTGTCCCACTCTATTACAACCGCGAGGACGACTATACCCCGCGCGGATGGCTGCGCCTGGTCAAAGAATCCATCCGCTCGCTGGCGCCTGTGTTCAGCACGCACCGCATGGTCAAAGAGTACACTACCGAGATGTACGTCCCGGCGGCCCAAGCCGTTTCATTCGGAGGCAACGGGCACGGTCACCCCGCGTCCATCACGGAAAGCAGCCCCGTCGTCTCGCGCGCATAATGGTAAGGGTGAGTCGCCGACTCGCCCTTACTTTTGATAGTCCCCCACGATGTGAACCCGCCAGCCCGGCGGCGTGACGCGCTCTAGCAGTGACGACAGCGCGAACAGCGCGCCATTGAACGCCAGGTACGTCGGGTCTCCGACGAGCCGTGTCCCGACGCAGCGCAGGCCAGCCTCACGCGCCAATCGCTCGATGCGCTCTGGCGTATTGGCGCGATAGCGCACGGGGAAGGTGTCGGCCTCGTCGCGGGCGTATAGTCGCCGCACGAGCCAACCCTGAAGGCGGTAGTGAATCAGCCGGTTGGCGAGCGTCACCACGTTGCGCGCGTTGGGCGTGAGGAACACCCAGTGACCGCCAGGGGCCAGCGCGCGAGCGACCTCGGCAAACGCGAGGCTCGGCTCGGCCAGATGTTCGATGACCCACGAGCAAGTCACCAGATCAAAGGACGCGGCTGCAACGGGCAGCGATTCTATCGGCGCGACGACGCGGCGCGTGTAAGGCGCGCGGTGCTCGCGCAGCGAGGCCAGATCGAGATCGGCCCCGGCGCACAATCGCGCCGACTCGCCCAAGAGTTCCACGACGCCGCCGCGTCCGCACCCCACATCCAGCCAGCGGCAGCCGGGCGCCGCATATCGGCGCACGA
>CAYHAR010000365.1:0-2152 GCA_964354595.1 uncultured Anaerolineae bacterium
ACGATTGACCCCGCCGACCTGCGGGATGCTTTTCCTGGCCTGACGTTCCCCGACGCGGAGCGCATGGCTCCGCGTTACAACATTGCGCCATCGCAGTTGGTGACTGTCGTCGCCAATAATGGCAAGAACGCCGTCGAGTTTTTAAAGTGGGGACTGGTGCCGAGTTGGGCGCAAGACCCCAGCATCGGCAACAAGATGATCAACGCACGCGCCGAGTCGCTGGCGGTCAAGCCCTCGTTCCGCGCGGCGTACAAGCGTCGGCGCTGCCTCGTCCTGGCGGATGGCTTTTACGAGTGGAAGCCTACGCCCGGCAGCAAGACCAAAACGCCGATGCTCATCAAGATGAAATCCGGCGAGCCGTTCGCGTTCGCGGGGCTGTGGGAAGCCTGGCATCCTGATCAAGAGGATGCGCTTCTCTCCTGCACCATCATCACGACGACGCCCAACGCGCTGATGGAAAAGATCCACGACCGGATGCCCGTTATCCTCAAGCCGGAAGCGTATTCGCTCTGGCTCGATCCGGCGGAGCAGACGCCCGACGCGCTCGACAAGCTGCTCAAGCCCTACCCTGCTTTGCAGATGACGGCGTTCCCCGTCTCGCGGTTGGTCAACGATCCCAAGAACGATTCGCCCGACTGCATCAAACCCGCGTAGGGGCGAACCGGCGGTCAGAGTGTGCCGTGCTCTGGTCGAATGACCACATAAAAAAACAACCCTGAAAGGCGATGACAATGGAACAAAAAGCAGGCGCACAAATCAGCACCCGAGCGTTCGTCCAGTCGTCGGTCATCTTGCTCGTCTTGATGCTCGCCGCGGGCGTCTTGACCCAGGTCGTTCCCGCCGGAAGCTACGCGCGGACGATGCAAGCAGGCCGCGAGGCCATTGACCCGCAATCGTTCCAGTACGTGGCGCGGCCCGCTTATCCCATCTGGCGCTGGCTCACCGCGCCGGTCGAAGTCCTGTGGGGGCCGGATGCAGTCACGATCATCACCATCATCGTCTTTTTGCTGATGGTGGGCAGCGCGTTTGCCGTGCTGGATAAAAGCGGCATCCTTCAAGCCGCGATTGGCCGCATCGTCAAGGCATTCGGCGGGAAAAAGTACCTTTTGCTGCTCGCCGTCACGCTTTTCTTTATGCTGTTGGGCGCGTTCTTTGGCATCTTTGAAGAAGTTGTGCCGCTCGTCCCGCTGATGATTGCGCTCTCGTATCTCCTGGGCTGGGATTCGCTCGTCGGGCTGGGGATGAGCATCCTGGCGACGAACATGGGTTTTTCGGCCGCCATCACGAATCCATTTACGATTGGCGTGGCGCAAAAGCTTGCGGGACTGCCGCTCTTTTCCGGCGCGTGGCTGCGCGTTCCTATTTTTATCGCGATCTATGCGGTGCTGGCCGTGTTCCTGGTGCGCTATGCGCGCCGCGTGGATCGCGCTCCGCAATCTTCACCCGTCTTTGAGCAGGACCGCCGCGAGCGAGAAAAATACAAATCGCTCGACTTGAACGCGCTGGCCCAAGCGCAACCTCAGCTTGGCAAAGCGATCCGTTGGTTCGCCCTCTTTCTCGTTCTGATCTTGATCGCCCTCGTGGCAGGCCCATTTGTCCCCGCCATCGCTTCGTTCTCGTTACCGCTCGTGGGCCTGCTATTCCTGATCGGCGGAATCGGGGCAGGCTGGATGTCGGGCGCAGGCGGACGAAAGGTATGGAAAGCCGCGCTCGACGGCATGACCGGCATCGCGCCGAGCATCCCGCTCATCCTCATGGCCGCCAGCGTCAAGCACATTGTCGCGCAAGGCGGCATCATGGACACCCTCTTGAACAGCGCTTCACGGGCCTTTGCCCAGACCAGCCCCGTGACCGCTGCGCTGATGGTGTATGTCCTCGCGTTGGTCATCGAGTTCTTTGTCGCCTCCGGCTCGGCCAAAGCGTTCCTGCTCATGCCCATCCTGCTCCCGCTGTCGGACCTCGTCGGCTTGACGCGCCAGGTCACGGTGACAGCGTACTGTTTTGGCGACGGCTTTAGTAATCTTGCATACCCAACCAATCCGGTGCTCTTGATCTGCCTGGGGTTGACAGTGGTGAGCTTTCCGCAGTGGCTCAAGTGGACGGCCAAGCTGTGGCTGGGCGTCCTGGCCGTCACCGTCGTCTTTTTGGGCAT
>CAYHAR010000365.1:2252-3335 GCA_964354595.1 uncultured Anaerolineae bacterium
GTCTGGAGAGATTCGTTTGTTTCCTTCAAGCTACCAGGAATCACGCGCGAGATTTCGCCAAGAGTTTGATCGAGTTCAACGCCTCTGGCCCAACGCCCGATTGAACAGTCATCCCGTCGGCGGCGACACAAGCCTCACGATTGACTGGATGACGGCCGATGCGCTGATGACCCAGTCGCGACTCTTGATATTCACCACCGGCGAGCATGGCATCGAAGGCTACGTCGGCTCGGCTATGCTCCAACTCTTTCTGCGCGAGTTTCTCGCCCGGCTCGATCCGCGCGACACCGGCTTGTTGCTCGTCCACGCCATCAACCCTTGGGGCATGGAGCATCGGCGGCGGACGAACGCAGCCAACGTAGACTTGAATCGCAACTTTGGCTGGGACTCGGCGGCTTTTAATCCGTCCCTCAATCCCGAATACGCGCGGCTGACGCCGCTGTTGATGCCGCAAGGGCCAATCCGCAGTCTATTCCTGAGCGATCTCGCTTTCGTGTTCAGGCTGCTGTGGAGCCTGATCGCTGTGGGACCGCAGACGCTTCGTAAAGCCGCGTTACTTGGGCAATATCGCTTTCCTCAAGGCATCTATTACGGCGGGGAAACTTGGCAAGAAGAGACCCGGACGATGGTCGAGTTGTACCGGACTGGCATGAGGGAATACGAGCGCATCCTCCACCTGGATATGCACACCGGCTACGGCCCGCGCTATCAGATGAGCCTGGTCAACTCGTGTCTGGAGCCAACCGACTCGCGCGAGTTGGCCGAGCGATTCGAGTACCCCTGGGTGGTCAAGACCAATCCCGACGAATTCTATAGCATCCAGGGTGACATGATTGACTTGGTCTATGCGCTGGCCAAGAACGAATTCCCCGACCAGCGGCTCTATTCGACGAGCTTTGAGTTTGGCACGTATGGGGATTCGACGCTGGCCGCCTTGCGCAGCCTGCGCGCCAGTATTCTGGAAAACCAACAGCATTGGTTTGGCGCAAGCCTCGGCGCGCAGGCGCGCGTCAAACACGATTTCCAGGAATTGTTCTTGCCCGAACAAGAGCGCTGGCGTGAGGCCGCGATAACGAATGCGCG
>CAYHAR010000366.1:0-1363 GCA_964354595.1 uncultured Anaerolineae bacterium
CGGCGGACGCGATCGCTGTGATTGGTCAACGAGACACGCCGAATCTCGACATCGTCATCCGGCGCGACGACAACTTGCATGCTCAAGTCAAGGCCGTGATCGCTGCGCCGAAACTCGGCCATGTGAGCATAAAACTGCACCGATTGGCTTGCCGGCGCCACGGCCGTGGGTTGATACGTGGCTGACCAGAGATCGCCGTGGGGACTATCCAGGTCTTGCACATAGATCCACGTGCCCCAGTTGTCCAGCGTCGTGTCGGCGCGCCAGCGAGTGAGGTCGGTTTCTTGCCAGCGACTGAATCCGCCGCCGACGCTGGTGAGCAGCACCCCATAGCGCCCGTTCGATAGATAATGAACTTGGGGTAGGGGAGCTTCCACGGTCACGTTCCAGGGATGCATGGTGATCTGACCCTGGACGCGACGGACAGCCTGGGAATCCTCCGGGTGCGCGAGTTCCACGGGAACATCTGTGGGTAGTTTTTCCTGGAGGAGCAACTCGACGCTCTGCACCCGCGGGTCAGAGTGGAAGCGAGACACCATCACGTCGTCATGCAAATAGTTGATCAGCGAGAGCATGATCATGCCCTGGTGATGCGCCATGTACGCGCGCACGATGGCGTGTTTTTCTCCCAACGCCAGCCGGGAAGGCGTAAAGTCAATCGCCTCGTAAAAACCGTGCGCACCCAACATGTTCAATTCGGTCAGGCGCGCAATGTTTTCCATCACCTTGCGCGGCTGCAAGGGGAGAGCCATGAGCGAGGCATACGGCGCGACCACCAGGTCTTGCGCCAGGTTGCGTTTGAACCCCAGCCCCGGCACGCCAAAGGCGCGGTATTGATAGTTCAAGCTGGCATCGAACGCATAAAAGCCAGATTCGGAAATGCCCCACGGCACACCCTTGTGCTCGGCGTACTCGATCTGGTAATCCACGGCCGCGCGGCAACTGTGTTGCAAGAGTGTGCCGTCGTAACTCTTTATCAAAAGAGTGGGCATCAGGTATTCAAACATCGTCGCGCTCCAAGACAAAAGCGCGTGCGTGTTGTCCACCTGCGTGAGCGGGCGGCCCAGGTGTAGCCAGTGGCTTGGGGGAACCTCGTTCTTGGCAATCGCCACGATGCTGGCGAGGCGCGCCTCGGAGGCTAGCAAATCGTAATAGTTGCTGTCCAGTTTCCCGGCGTCCACGTTGTAGCCCAAGTGAAACATCTGGCGGTGCGGGTCAAACAAAAAGCCAAAATCCATCGCCTGGAAATAGCTCTCGGCCTGCTGGTCCAATTCTCGCAGGCCAATGGCCAAGACACGCGCCGTCATCGGGGCGAGCTCCAACTTGTGCGTCAGTCGTTGACACCAATCACGTGCTTCTTCCA
>CAYHAR010000366.1:1463-3321 GCA_964354595.1 uncultured Anaerolineae bacterium
GGACCTGGCCGGCCCTATAGACTTTTGGCAATTGGTCAAGTGTCACGGTAGTGGGCAGGGCATCTCGCAGAGCCTGCCACGCTTCGCGGATGGCTGGGGATGTGTCGGGTTGGGTAAACAGGCGGGGCGGTTGGCCCATCATCAACAGCCAGGGGAGCATTAACTCAATTTTGTTTTGCGTGTTTTCCAAATGGCTCTTCACCCGGCTGGCCGAGATGCGCAGTCGGCGCAGTGTCTCCACGTCCATATCCTGTGCGCAGCATTCGACCAGTGACATGAGCAGGCGGTCAAGCTCAATTTGGCCTGGGCCGGTTAGCTCGCTCAGCAGCGGCGACCAAGCATCGGGGTTATGCTTGACGGCCAACACTTGCTGGCGGGTGCGCTCCAACCAATTTTTCAAAGGCGCAACGGCAGGCTGGGGGCTGGTTAGCTCCAGGTCTTGCGCAATCATGACTATGACGTCGTCCAGCAGGCCCAATGTATCGAGCAGCCCTTCCCAGGTCTGCCAGCGCAGGAGGGGAGCGTGTAACAAAGCCAGGCAACCCTGCCCTAACGTCCGCAGGCACGCAGCCAGGTTGCCGCTGTCCACGGTGGAGACGTACCGCGGAGGCAGCGGCGCCAGGCTGCGTGTGTCGTACCAGTTTATAAAGTGGCCTCGATACCGCTCGAGTTTTTCCATGCTCTCAAAGGTGGCGCGCAGCCGCGTGACCAGATCCAATGACTCGATGTAGCCCAGGTCATAAGCCGCCAGCGTCGAGAGCAGCAACAGGCCGATGTTGGTAGGCGAGGTACTCGGCGTGATGACGCCGCGCGGCGACTCTTGGAAATGATCCGGGGGCAGCCAGTGATCTTCCGGCCCAACGAAGCGCTCGAAAAAGAGCCAGGTGCGGCGGGCCAGGTTGCGCAGCACTTTTTTTTGTTCGGTGGAAAGCGGCTCGGGCGCGTGGCGGATCGGGCGGCTGATCCAGTAGGCGATCTGGGGGGAAAGCAGCCACGCGATCAAGAGCGGCGCCGCTACGAACAGCGCGGCGGGATTGAACCAGAGGGTCAGCAGGGCGAGAGCGACTGCTACAAGCATCGTCGTGAGCCTCTGTTGCCAGGTCATCTCGCCGGCAAACAGGCGCACGGTATCGGAATAGGTCGTCCACTGCAACAAGTGTCGGCGGGTGACCAACAACCGCAAGAGCGTAGTGACAATTCCGCCGAGCGTGACCAGCGTTTCATAAGGAGGAAAAACCAGCGCCAACATCCAACGCACCGCGCCGTTTTGGAGCGGCCTGAGGGCGTTCTGCCAGGACCGGGTATTTACCCCTTGAATCAACCCGACGACCAAACCGGTGAGGACAGGCACGGCGGGTGTCAACAGCCCGGCCAGCGTCCATACCAGCGGCGAGCCGGGCAGCCACAGCCAACCAGCGACAAATAAAACGAACAAGGCCGGCGAAAGCAGGCTGCGGCGCAGGTTATCCAAAATCTTCCAGCGGGCAATGACAGAGAGAGTATTCGCGCGAAGCGTGGCCTTTTTTCCAACGGAGGGTACCCACGGCAGCAGCCAGGGCAGCAATTGCCAGTCTCCGCGAATCCACCGGCGCGAGCGGCGAAGGTAAACAAAGTAATGCGGGGGGTACTCTTCATACAAGACGACATCCGTCACCAGCCCGACGCGCCCGTGAATGCCCTCGATCAAGTCGTGACTGAGCAGTGCATTTTCCGGCATGCGGCCGGCCAGGCTGAGTTCAAACGCGTCTATGTCATAGATGCCCTTGCCAACGTAAATCCCTTCGCCGAACAAGTCCTGATACGAATTGGACACGGCCCGTGTGTACAGATCCAGGCCAACGTCTCCGGCAAAGATGCG
>CAYHAR010000367.1:0-3269 GCA_964354595.1 uncultured Anaerolineae bacterium
CTGTGCGCGACGGTGGCGCCTTTTCTCTACGTGCTCTTCTTCGGCCGGAACCTCCCCTGGTGGGTGTACGGCATCATCGCCCTGCTCATCGGGCAAGGCATTTTCTCCCTGGTCATAAAGCTGCGAGGCAAGCCTGGCGACGATTGACGCATCGCTTGCCACGCTCAATGCGTGGGTCAGGCAATTCAAGATCGCGGGCGTCGCCTTTCGCCAAAAAGCTTGGGCTGTAGCGACCAGGCTCTGGCATCAGGCGCGGAAAAGGACAAAAAAACGGGCCGGTCATTTCGACCGGCCCGCGCGCTTTTATGGCCCCATCACTTTTGCCAGGCCTTCTTCGAACGACTTGGCGTCCACAGACCCTATCCACCGCTGGACGATTTGGCCTTTGGCGTCCAACAGGTAAAAATCCGGCTGGACGCGATAGCCCAGCTTGCGCTTGGCCTCGGCGGTTGCGGGATCGTCAATATCCAGGTACACGAAATCAATCTTGGCGCTGTACTTTTCTTCCAGCCCATGCACGATGGGCCGCATCGCCTGGCAAGTCGGTCACCAAACCGCAAAGAACTCGACGAGCTGCGGCCGCCCGGTGGAGGCCAGGTATTTGGGATCGCTCTTGCGGAATCCCTTGACCTCGGTCCAAGTTTTGACGGGCGCGGCGCTGGCCGGCTTTTCGGCGGGCGCAGTCGGCGCGACGGTCGGGCCGGCTGGCGATGACGGGGTCGGCGTTGGCGCGACGGCGGCTTGCGTCGGCGCGGCGACCGTTGCGGGCGCAGGCGGCGGAGCCGCGCTCCCGGCGCACGCGCTTACCAGTAATACGACAACCAAACTCGACAGTAAAACTCTCACAAGCATCTCCTCTCACGTCGTTTATTGCCTATCGCATTGTCCCACATCGCTTCACGTTTCACGACTCTACTGCAAAAAGCCCTTTTTCACCGCAAAGACGCAAAGGACGCAAAGAATTTCAATATAAAACTTGGCGTCGCCTGCCCCCGCGCTTTTACGGGGGTTGCGGTTCAAATTCCAGTTCTTTCAGGGGGAGTCGTTTCACGTCCCAAACGTTGGCTCGACTGACATAGGAGCTTGTACGCCGAAGGTCTCTGCGCCCGGCTCGGTCAGCGTCGGCGTCTGCGCGGGCTCGAGCGGCGGTAGATCGTCCAGGCTCTCTAGTCCAAAGTGCTGCAAGAATGCGAACGTCGTGGCGTATTGAATCGGATGGCCGACGGTCTCCAGGCGGCCAGTCTCTTCGACCAAGCCTTTGGTCAGCAGATTCTTGAGCACGCTATCGCAATTCACGCCGCGCACCGCTTCGATCTGCGCGCGGGTGCACGGCAGGCGATAGGCAATGATGGCCAGCGTCTCGAGCGCGGCCTGCGAAAGCCGCGCGGTCGTCTCCAATCCCAGGAATCGCTCAATGTGCTCGGCGGCCTCCGGGCGAGTGACGAGCTGCACGCGGTCGCCTTTGCGCTGCAAGCGCACGCCGCGACCCGCGCCGTCGGCGGAAAGCTCGCGGAGCGCGGACTCGACCGCGTCCGCGTTGACCTCGAGCGCCTGGGCCAGTCGCGCCGCCGTCACCGGCTCGTCGGCGACGAACAACAGGCTTTCGATCAGCGCCGCAAGCGGCAACGATTGTTCTTGTGATGATTGCTCATCTGTCGTCATCGTGTATAATTCTCAGCAACAGGAGGCAAGATGAATCACCGTCAGCGTATGCTTTCAATCGCCGTGGCCGTGCTGGGATGGGCGGCGCTGGCCTGCACGTGCGGCGTGCCCAAGTTGAGTGGGCCGGCGCCGGCTGCCACAGTGCCGGTCTCGCAAGAAGCGGCCAAGCGAGTCAATACCAAGCTCGAACAGGCCGCCGCGCAAGCCAAGACCACCGGCCAGTACAAGGTCATGCTCACCGAGTCCGAAGTCACCTCGTATCTGGCCGCGCAGATTCAGCAACAGCAAAAGCAGGGCCAAACCACCCCTGTGACCAATCCGCAGGTCAAGTTCACGCAAGGCCAGGTGTGGGTGTATGGCACGTTCCAGTCCGGATCGTCTAAGATCAATGGATTGGTCGTCGTATCGCTTCAGGTTCAAAACGGCAAGCTCACCATCAAAATCGTTCGCGCGGATTTTGGGGCAGTGCCGGTGCCCGGGCCGCTCCTCGACCAGCTCAATCAGCAGATTCAAGTCGAGCTGGACAAGCAATCCGCACAGGCTCAGAACATTACGCTGACTGGCATCACCGTCCGCGAAGGCGAGATAGAGGTGACGGGCAAGACGAGCAAGTGACTACAAGTGCTGGTCACTTGACGGCAAGGCCTCTGGCGCTCGGGGCGGTGCGACTGGCGAGCCGGACATTCGTCGCGCGGCCACGCTGGGATACGGCGTGGCGTGGATGTAGACGTGCGGCTTGCGCGCCAACTTTACTCCCATCTTGTCTTCGACGACCTGGCGTGCAACTTCTAACACCTGCTCGGCTTTTTCGGGCACGTTCACCTCTGCGCCCGTGCGAACGTCCAGGCTCAGGTCCACATTCCCGCCGCGCGGCGTGACCTTGACCTTGACGCTGATCACGTCGGCCAGTTGATCCAGGTGATATTGCAGCCGCTCGACCAGTGCCTCGGTCGTCACGGCCACGATGCCGCCATCCACCTTTTGAACGCGAATCGTGCGGCGCGCCGGGCCGCGCACTTCTAGTATCACCAGGCCGATGAGCAGCACGTCGAGCAGGATCGCGCACAGGACGAGCAGCGCGCGGAACGGCAGGATGAATTCCGGTCGAATGCGCCCCAGTGTGCGCAGCGCGTTGTCTGCGACGGCTTTGACGACCGTCAAGGTTTCAAATGGGGCGCCCAGGCTGATGGTCAACACGACGAACGCGAGCAGGATGACCAGGAATATAATGATGCGATTAAAGGCGTTCACGCTTCTCCCTCGTATCTGTCACCCTGAGCCGCAAAGTGGCGAAGGGTCTCAAGACACAAACAAGGCTCTTCGCGCCCTCCGGGCGCTCAGAGTGACAAGTACATTCGTGTTCTGCTTTCACGCATACCACCATCGGGCGATATGGCGATTCTCAGAATGACACAGAAAGGCAACTCGGTGATTATACCATCCCGTGAGGGTTCTGACAACGAACTCTCGTTGGCATTTGACGGATTCAGCAGGCTGAGTAGAATAGTCGCAACTCCGCGCCTGTGCCACACGGGGCGCCTGCTCCACCTGCGCTTGCAGAGCACACAACTCTGTTAGAAAGGAGGTTGGATACTGGCTCAATCTAG
>CAYHAR010000368.1:0-3268 GCA_964354595.1 uncultured Anaerolineae bacterium
TAGTACTACAACGTGACTTTACGTTCAAAATGGCTGCTCTGTGGAGCCGATTTCACGTTCAAAGTAACGTTGTAGTAATAGTGATAGCACAGAAACCCACTTTGGTGTATTCCAGTTATGTTACGACCACATTGCGAGAACCCCCATCGCATGTCTCTACTCCTCAGTGCGTTTCATAACTTTGTGTTGGGCGAGCAAACAGCCTCAACCATTCGACAGCGTGGCTCTTGAGCACAGCTCCTGCCTCACACGCCAGGGGTGTAACAGCCTCAGTGGAGGCTGATCCGCGTCCGGGCCGAGCGAATCTTGTCGAGATGCCCCGTACCCACGGCGACCCACGCAGCGCCCAACATCGCAATCGCCGCGAACAGGGCACACTACGGGACCTGTCACACGCGACGGGTCTTGATGTTTTTCGCTGTAGGTGTAGAATTGAGCAACCCAGAACGGAGAGACACTATGCCAGACGAGGTAGCTCGACGAGTTCAGGCTGAAGCCCTGACAGACTTTTGTGTGCGCGTGTTTCGGAAACTAGACGTTGCAGAAACGGACGCGCGCATCACAGCGGACGTGTTGGTAATGGCTGACCTGCGCGGGGTTTTCAGTCACGGCGTGGCCCATCTTTGGCGATATGCAGATGGCCTGCGAGCTGGTACGATTGTCGCCCGCCCCCAAGAAAAGGTTGTAGCGGAAGCCCCGGCTACGGCGACGATGGACGGTGGAGCTGGGTTGGGGCCGCCGGTCTCGTACCGGGCGATGCAGAAAGCCATCCAGAAAGCACTGGACGTGGGTGCCGGCTTTGTAACCGTGCGCAACTCGAACCATTACGGGATTGCTGGCTATTACGCGATGATGGCGCTGGAACATGACTGTATTGGCTTTTCGATGACCAACGGCTCTCCGATGGCGGTGCCCACCTTTGGGCGGAACGCGATGCTCGGCACCAACCCGATTGCGATCGCAGCTCCGGCTGGCCAAGGACTCTCTTTTGTGTTGGACATGGCGACCAGCACTGTGGCGCTAGGCAAGCTCGAGATAGCCGACCAATTAGACCAGCCAATTCCTTTGGGCTGGGCCATAGATGAGCGCGGTCTGCCAACGGATGATGCTCATCAGTCACTGGCAAAATTCAGAAAACGTGCGGGCGGCGGGTTGCTGCCGCTAGGTGGCGAAGGTGAACGGCTGAGCGGTCACAAAGGGTATGGCTTGGCGCTTTGGGTGGACATCTTTTCTGGAATCCTGTCTGGTGCAGCCTATGCTAACCTCACCTATCCCAAGACTCTTGACGGCAAGTCACTGCCGGCAAATGTTGGACACTTTTTCGGCGCGTGGCGCATAGATAGCTTCCGGCCGGTTGACGAATTCAAGGCGGCGATGGATGACTGGCAGCAGTTGCTGAGGAATGCGCCCAAGGCGGAGGGTCAGGACCGCATTTACATCCACGGCGAGAAGGAACATGAAGCGGTGGAGCGACATCTGCGAGAAGGAATCCCTCTCAACCGCAAGGTGGCGGCAGACCTGCGTGCGATTGCGCAGGAACTGCAAGTGGAATACGGTCTGGATTGAGGGGCGATGTGGCGTTTCCTCCATGTTCGGGCACAAAGCAGCCTGACATGCAGCCAGGGAGACTGAGAGCGTGAGACCTCGAACGCTTCGCGCGTGCCTGGATATTGCGGCGTGGTCAGCTTACGCCCGTTACCGCGAGATGGCGAGTTACGCCGGCTGGTTCCTGCTGGACGTGTTCATCCCCATCGTCATCGCCGCCGTCCCGATTCTTTTGGGCCGCGCGGTGGGAGGCGCGAGTGCGGCGGCGAACTTTGCCCAACGGACAGGCACCTCCAACTATGCCGCGTTTCTCCTCATCGGCGCCAACACGTTCCTGATGACGCTGCGCTCGTTCTGGGATATCGGATTGTGGCTGCGGAAGGAGCAGCAGACCGGCACGCTCGAGTCGCTTTACGCCACTCCGGCTGACCGGCGCTGGATTCTGGCCGGACTGGCCGCGTTCAACCTGGCGCGCGGTCTGGTCAATTTTCTGCTTTCCTTCTTGTTAGGATGTTGGCTCTTTGCAGTCAACCCGCTGCAAGGGGACTATATTGTGGCGTTGCTGTTTCTCGCCGTCGGCGTGATACCGCTGTATGCGTTGAGCCTGCTGTATGGCGCGGTCGTTTTGCAGTTGAAGGAAACCAACGCGCTCATCCGAATCGCGCAATCGCTATTCTCGCTGGCGATGGGGATATACTACCCGGTGACGGTGCTGCCGCCGCTGGCGCGCGCTTTGGCGATGTTGGTCCCGCCGATGTGGGTGACGAACGGAATGCGCGCGGCGCTCTTGGACACGGGCTACTTGCTCGGCGCGTGGCCGCGCGACGTGGCCGTGCTCGTGGCGATGTGTCTAGTCGGCCCGCCGCTGGCGTGGGCCGTTTTGCGTCGCGCCGAGCGCTCGCTTCAACGCGGCGCGGGCCTGGGCGAGTTTTGAGAGGCGAAGGACGAACCCCCGTAAAAACGCGGGGGTAGGTGACGAATGGCGAATTCATCGCTCCACTCTCCACTCTCCACACTCCACAGCTTTTTGGCGATGACTCGCGCCCAGGCAATCATCATCAGCCGCTATCCGGCCAACTTGGCGGCGGGGCTGTTGGTGAGCTTTGGCGGCGTGTTGGCGCTCGCGCTGGCGACGCAGATGTTTTCGCCAGCCGAGTCCGGCGCGGGCAACACGTTGACCAGCGCCATGTTTTATGGTTACCTGCTCTACGTCTTTCTCTCCGATAGCTTGTGGCGCATCGGTTACAGTGTTCGGCAAGACCAGATTCAAGGGACGCTGGAAGGGTTGTACCTCACGCCAGCGCCTAAATTCGCCAACCTCGTTTCACGCGCTGTGCCGCAGTTCGCGCTGACGGCGACCGGCGCAGCGCTGGCGATGGTTGCAGTCGTTTGGATTTTCGGTGGACTGCCAGTCGCTAACGTTCCACTGGCAGCCGGCGTGTTCGTGTGCTCGCTGGCTGGGACGTTTGGGCTGGGGTTCTGCTTTGCGGCCTACAGCCTTGTGGCAGGTGATTCGGCTACCTCGACCGGCAATTTTTTGGAATTCGCGCTGCTCGTCGTGTGCGCCATGTTCTTTCCGTTCAGCGTTTTGCCCGAGCCGGTGCAGATGCTTTCGCGGCTCATCCCCTTGAGCTATTGCGTGGATGCGTTCCGCTCGACGCTGATGGGTTTCCCGCCTGGCTTTCCAGAATTAGCTCCCATCGAAATCGAGTGGGTCATTGTG
>CAYHAR010000369.1:0-2010 GCA_964354595.1 uncultured Anaerolineae bacterium
CAAGCAGCTCGCCTTGCGCGTGATGAAACTCGCCAACTCTCTAACCTCGAAGCGAAAGCAAGACAGGAAACGGTTGGTGCCGGCGCACGAGGTCTATCCAGTCGAAGCAAAGGGCCGCAACGCAACTGTGTTGAGCCGACGCGTCCCGATGCGTCGGTGGCGGGCAAGGCACAAAGCGGCCAGCTACGGCTTTCAGATACGCTCTACAACTCCCCTGCGCCCACGGCGCGGGGGAGAGGCCGGGCGCGGTGATGCCAACTCGCGGTCGCGTCAATTGTGAGTATAATCAACCCCTGGATAAAACCACACTACAACGGAGTAGCGATGAGCGCCCAACACATTCACACCCTCTCGATTGACAACGCAGTCGGTCAACTGGAAACACACTTGCGCGCGGGGCTGAGCAGCCAGGAGGCCAAGGCCCGGCTGGAAAAATTCGGCTTTAACGAGCTGATGGAGCGTCCGCGCCCGGGCTTGTTCAAGCTATTGCTCGACCAGTTTGACAATTTCCTGGTCATCATCCTCATCGTGGCGGCGGTCGTCTCCCTGCTCTTGGGCGAAGTGGTGGACGCTTCGGCCATCATGGCGATCGTCGTGCTGAACGCCGTGCTCGGCGTGGTGCAAGAATCCAAGGCCGAGCAGGCGCTGGCCGCGCTCAAAAAGATGGCCGCCCCCAACGCCCGCGTCGTTCGCGACGGCGTCGAGGCGACCCTCCCCGCGCGCGAGCTGGCGCCCGGCGATATCGTCCTCCTGGAAGCGGGCAACTATGTCCCGGCCGACATGCGCCTGATCGAAAGCGTCAACCTCCGGATCGAAGAAGCCTCACTGACGGGCGAATCGGTGCCGGTGAACAAGGATGCGCGCGTCGTGCTGGACAAGGAAATCCCCATCGGCGACCGCAAGAACTCGGCCTTTATGAGCACGCTAGTGGCTTATGGGCGCGGCAAGGGACTGGTGACGGACACGGGGATGCGCACCCAGATCGGCATGATCGCCGAAATGCTGCAATCTTATGAAGAAGAGCCGACGCCGCTGCAGCAAAAACTGGATCAACTGGGCAAATGGCTGGGCGTCGTGTCGCTGGGGATCTGCGGCGTCATCTTTGTGTTTGGCGTCATCCGAGATACGCACCCGATGATGGCGATCACCGACGGTCTGCTGGCGTATCTGAGAGCCGAGCAAAAGGACATTGTCGAGCTATTCATGATGGCGGTGAGCCTGGCGATTGCGGCGGTGCCGGAAGGGCTTCCGGCGGTGGTGACCATCTGCCTGGCGTTGGGAATGCAGCGTATGGTCAAACGCCACGCGCTCATCCGCAAGCTCACGGCCGTCGAGACGCTGGGCTGCGCCACGGTCATCTGCTCGGATAAAACCGGCACGCTGACGCAAAACCAGATGACGGTGGTGCGCGGTTGGGCGGGCGGCAGGACCTTCCAGGTGACGGGCGAGGGATACCACCCGGCCGGCACGTTCATGCTCGACGGCAAGCCGTTTGATCCACGCTCTGACCCGGCGGCGAGCCTGTTGCTGCACGGGGCGCTGCTGTGCAACGACGCACGGCTGGAGCAAAGCGGCCAAGAGAACGACCAGATCACCTACCGCATGGTCGGCGATCCGACCGAGGGCGCCATGGTCGTGGCCGCCGCCAAAGCCGGGCTGTGGTGCGAAAATATCACCCAGGTCTTGCCCCGCATCGGCGAGATTCCGTTCGATTCGGAACGCAAGCGGATGACGACGATCCATCAAGTAGGCAAGGAAACCCGCGCCAGCGGACAAGGGGAAACGAGTGCGGACGCCTTGTCTACTTCATCCCTTGCCTACTTGTCTACCCCCTACATCGCGTTCGTCAAAGGCGCGCCGGACATTATTCTCCAATACTGCGACGGCTATATCGAGGACGGGCAAGCGCGGCCTTTGACCGACGCCAAGCGCCAAGAGATTCTGAACGCCAACCAAAACATGGCCAGCCAGGCGCTGCGCGTGCTGGGCGTGGCCTATCGTCCGCTGTCC
>CAYHAR010000369.1:2110-3261 GCA_964354595.1 uncultured Anaerolineae bacterium
TCATGGTGACCGGCGACTATAAAGAGACGGCCCTGGCGATTGCCAAAGAGATTGGGACGCTTTCGCCGCACGGGCGAGTGCTCACCGGCGCAGAGCTTGACCAGATGAGCGAAGAACAACTGGCCGAGATAGTGGAAGAGGTGGACGCCTATGCGCGCGTCTCGCCTCAACACAAGACCAAGATCGTGGACGCCTTTAAAGCGCGCGGGCACGTGGTGGCGATGACGGGCGACGGCGTGAACGACGCTCCGGCGCTCAAGCGGGCCAACATTGGCATCGCCATGGGCATCACCGGCACCGACGTCTCCAAAGAAACCGCCGACATGGTGCTCACCGACGACAACTATGCCAGCATCGTCTCCGCCATCGAAGAAGGGCGCATCATTTATTCCAACATCCGCAAGTTTGTGTTCTACCTGGTCTCGTGCAACATTGGCGAGATTCTCATCATCTTTCTTTCGATGCTGGCGGGCCTGCCGATCCCGCTACGGCCCATCCAGCTCTTGTGGCTGAACCTCGTGACCGATGGCGCTCCGGCGCTGGCGTTGGGATTGGAAAAGGGCGACCCGGACATTATGAAGCGTCCGCCTCGCCCGACCAAAGAGCCGGTCATCAACCGCGATATGCTGCTGGGCATCGTGGCTATTCCGATTGCCGATACGATTGCGGTGCTGGGCGCGTTTATGATAGCTCTGAGCCGTGTCCCGGGCCACGTCGAGTTTGCCCAAACGGTCGCCTTTGCCACGTTGGTGTGCTCGGAGCTATTGCGGGCCTATACGTCGCGCTCTGAATACTATTCAGTGTTCTCCATCGGGCCTTTTTCGAACAAGTGGATGGTGTGGGCTACGTCCGCCTCGCTCGCGCTGCTGCTAGTCGTGATCTATGTGCCGTTCCTCCAGACTTTTTTTGGCACGATGCCCCTGGAGTTGAGCGACTGGCTGATGATGGCGCCGTTCATGTTGATAGCGCCCGCCACTGGCGAAGCCGTCAAGGTCTTTTTGCGATGGAAGGCCGGCCGCGCAGCTTTGTCCGCGTCGCGCTAAATCCTCTGCCTGCACGCGCTCGCCTGGCCTCGGCAGGGCCGCGCGGCAAACAGGATACCGCTAACGAAATCGTAGGGGCGACCCTTGTGGTCGCCCAGGGCAGGCACA
>CAYHAR010000370.1:0-3232 GCA_964354595.1 uncultured Anaerolineae bacterium
GTCCTGACGCCGCAAGCTGTCCAGTCCAGTTGGGTCAAAGACGAGACGAACGTCGCCATCGAATATCAACACGAAGGCTGCCTGCGGTTCATCCCGCTGGAGGTCGAGCGTTGCGCTGTGCCGCCGCTGTGGCGAGCATATCAGCGTACGTCGTTCCTGGGGCGCTATCAAGATGGTCTGACCAGTCTGTTGGCCGAGTTGGGCGCAACGGATGCCTTTAGCGCATCGGATAAACGAATACCACCATCGCCGCCACTACCGGCCAGATCACCAGCGGCCAAAGTCCCTGCCGAGTCAACACCTACTCGACCGGCAAGACCCCCATCCGCTTATCCGTTGCTGCCCCTGGCCGGAGCAGGTGTTGTGATACTTGTTGTTGTAACCGTTTTGATTTCTCGGATACCTGCACCGACGCCAGTGCCTCCTACATCACGCCCCACAGAGTCTCCGACTGTTGCTGCCACTCTTGTGCCACCCACCAAGCTACCTGAACCGACCAGGCCGCCGCCCACAACACAGCCAACCAATACTCCCATGCCACCTACTCCTACGCCGCCGACGAATACTCCTTTGCCGCCCACACCCACGATGAAACCAACGGCAACACCTGCCCTTGGCGCAACCCGCGTTTCCGAAAAAGATGGCATGGTGATAGTATACGTCCCGGCAGGCGAATTCCTGATGGGTTCGGCGGACTCGGACTCGCTGGCATACGACAACGAAAAACCCCAGCACAAAGTTTACCTGGATGCCTTTTGGATTGACAAGACCGAAGTGACCAATGTGCAATATGAAAAGTGCGTCCAGGCCGGGACGTGTAAAGCATCAAGATATGCCAGCGATTCCAAATACAACGCCTACAATCAGCCGGTGGTAGGCGTGGACTGGAGCCAAGCGCAAGCGCATTGTCAATGGACCGGGCGGCAGTTGCCGACCGAGGCGCAGTGGGAAAAAGCCGCGCGGGGGACAGATGGCCGAATCTATCCCTGGGGCAACCAGACTGCAACGTGCGATTATGCGGTGATGGATGAGGGCGGATATGGCTGCGGCAAAGGGACCACTTGGCCGGTGGGCAGCAAGCCGCAAGGCACCAGCCCCTACGGCGCGTTGGATATGGCAGGCAACGCGTGGGAGTGGGTGGCAGACTGGTATGGCGACAAGTATTACGCCAGTTCCCCCTCCAGGAACCCGCCGGGGCTGTCGTCTGGGACATATCGCATTATTCGCGGCGGTTCCTTTGACTTTGTTGCTCACCGTTTGCGTGGCGCGTATCGCCGCTGGTTTGACCCTGCCTTGTCGGGCCCCTACTGGGGTTTTCGCTGCGTGTGTGCGTCTGGTTCTAGTTCTGGATGCTGATTTCTGGTTCCGCGCAGCGAAAGGCTTTTGGGGCGTGCGGACACACAACAACGAATTCAGGCTGGAACGAGTTCGTTGCTTGCTCAATTCGTCGTCGTGTCGGGTCAGGCAGTGTGATATAATCTATAGGCAGAAAGCTGTCTGGCGTGAGACACGCCATGCAAACGGAGGTGAGCTATGATCCAAACGGTTGAAGCGGTGATTGATGAGCAAGGCGCGGTGTGTCTGCTTTGGCCTGTTCACCTGCCCGTCGCGCGGCGCGCGCTGGTCACGATCTTGGAAGAGCAACCCGTCGCGCCGATCGTTGAAACGGCGCTGTTGAGCGAGCCGGCGCTCCAAGATTGGAACAGGCCAGAGGAGGACGCGGCATGGTCACACCTGCAGCCGGCCTTGTAGCGCTGGTGCCCTTTCCGTTTTCCGACTTGTCGCAGGCCAAGTTACGACCGGCCGTCATCCTGGCTGACGCGGGCAGAGATGATTGGATCCTGTGCCAGGTGACAAGCAACCCCTACAGTGATCCGCAGGTCATTGTCTTGACCGGCGCGGCTATGCTGTCTTTTAGCAAGGCCTCGGATGATTGACCCTCAGCTTATGGGCTTGGCCGAAAACATCCTTCAAGTTCAAGAACGCATCGCCGCCGCGTGCGCGCGAGCCGGGCGTGACCCGTCCGGTGTGACGCTCGTCGCCGTGTCCAAGACTTTTCCCGCCGAGGCCATCGGCGAAGCCTATCGCGTGGGTCTGCACGATTTTGGCGAGAACCGTGTCGAAGAAGCCATCGAAAAAATACCCAATATCCAATCCCTAACGCCAAATCTGCAATGGCACTTGGTGGGACACCTGCAAAGCCGCAAGGCGCGCGAGGCGGTAGACCTGTTCGACATGATCCATTCAGTGGATAGCGTCAAGCTGGCGGACAAGGTGAGCCGGTTGTGTGTTGAGTCTGGGCGCGTGATGCCGATTCTGCTCGAGTGCAACGTCTCGGGCGAAGAGACCAAGTACGGCTTTTCGGTGGCGACGACGGCGGACAGGGCGCGCTGGATGGCGGATGTGGAAGCGACTCTGGCGCTGCCAGGCGTGCGCGTCGAAGGATTGATGACGGTCGCGCCCATCGCGGCGGATGCGGAGGACGCGCGGCCCGTCTTCCGCGCGCTGCGTCAGTTGCGCGATGAATTGGCGGCGCGCTTCGCCGATAGGCGGCAGGCCGGTTGGCGGCACCTTTCGATGGGCATGACGGACGATTTCGAGGTCGCTATCCAAGAGGGCGCGACGATGGTGCGCATCGGTCGCGCCATCTTTGGCGAGCGGCTGGCATAGGGGGAGACCATGGCTTTTTTGGTTCAACTGATCAACATGCTCTTTTCGCTCTATTCGCTGGTGATTATCGCGCGCGCCTTTTTGCCCCTCGTCGGCGCAGACCCCTTTAACCCGATCGTGCGTTTCATCTACGACATCACCGAGCCGGTGTTGGCGCCCCTCCGCCGCTTTACGATTATCGGGATGTGGGACTTTTCTCCGCTGGCCGCGCTCATCATCTTGACGATTATCCAGTCGGTGGTGAGCAACCTCTTGTTGTCCATAGCGCGTTAGCCCGATGAACAGCTTGCCGATCAAGAGTGTGCCGGGCGGCGTGACGTTGGCCGTGCGCGTGACGCCGCGCGCGCGGAAAAACGAGATCGTCGGTGCGCAGGGTGAGGCGCTCAAGGTCAAGCTGGCTGCGCCGCCGGTGGAGGGCGCGGCGAACGCGGCGCTGTGCGAGTTCCTGGCCGACCGGCTCGGCGTGCGCAAGAGCGCCGTGACAATCATCGCCGGGCGCACCTCACGCCATAAAGTCGCGCGCGTCGAGGGTGTGACGACGGACGAGGCGCGAGCGCGGTTG
>CAYHAR010000371.1:0-3220 GCA_964354595.1 uncultured Anaerolineae bacterium
CCGAAGCCGAGGCGCTCTTGCCGCTGGCCAAGGCGATTGCGCAAGGCTGGTCAGCGCACGTGTTGTTGTTCGGCATTGTGCACATTCCAGAGGGCCAATCGTTGAGCGCGGGCGCATTGCCGGCCCAAGCGCTGCGCCAGGAATTGGAGCGGCTGGCCGCCGCCGACCCGTCGGTGGACATGCTGCCCACCGCCAAGGTCACACATTCCCCGTGGGACGAGATCGCCCAGCAAGTGGATCAGGCCGAGTACGACTTGCTGCTGTTGCGCTGGCGCGACGATCAGACCGTCTTTGGCCAAGACCTGCGCGATGTGCTCGTGCAGCTTCCCTGCGATGTGGCGATTGTCCGCCCGGGCGAACCGGCCTCTGTTCAGCGCATCCTGCTCCCGGTGCGGGGCGGGCCGCACGCCGAGCTGGCCATGCGGATCAGCCTGGCGTTGGCCGAAGCGTACCGCGCCGAAATCACTGCGCTGCACGTCGCGCCACCCGCGCCCCAATCGGTCGAGGATGCGCCGTTCGCCAACTTGATGCCCGTGCTGCAACAACTGCCGCACGTCACGCGCATCGTCACCCTCCAAAAGCGCATCCAGGCTTCGATTCTATTCGAGGCCCGCCAGCACGACCTCATCGTGATGGGCGCGACGGCGCGGCCCAAGACTGAGCCGGTGGCGATCGGTGAGATCGCCGCGCGCGTGCTCCGCAGCACGCGCGTGACCGTCATCGCCGTCAAGACGCGGCGCGAGATGACGCTGCCTGAGCCGAGTCTCTCCCATCCGACCGCCGCTCCGGCCGGATACGAGGCCATCTCGGTCCTGGTGGACAAGTGGTTCGCCGAAAACACGTTTCACAGCCACGAGTTTGAGGATTTGCGCCGCCTCGTCGAGCTCAAGCAAGCGCAAGGACTGACCATCAGCCTGGGGCTGCCCGCGCTCAACGAGGAACAGACCGTCGGGCGTGTCATCGCCACGCTCAAGCGTACGCTGATGGACAACGTCCCGCTGCTGGACGAGATCGTGCTGATTGACTCGAACTCGACTGACCGGACGCGCCGCATCGCAGAGCGCCTGGGCGTGCCGGTCCACATCCACCAGGAAATCTTGCCGCAACACGGCGCGTTCAAGGGCAAAGGCGAGGCGCTGTGGAAAAGCCTGTACGTTCTGCGCGGCGACATTATCGCGTGGATAGACACGGACATTACCAACATTCACCCGCGTTTTGTGTATGGCATCCTGGGGCCGCTCTTGCGCGAAAGCCGCATCCAGTACGTCAAAGGCTTTTATCGCCGCCCGCTGCGCGTCGGCGACAAGCTGCAAGCCGGAGGCGGCGGGCGTGTGACAGAGCTGGTCGCCCGTCCCATGCTCAACCTGTTTTACCCCGAGCTTTCGGGCGTGGTGCAGCCACTTTCGGGCGAGTACGCCGGGCGGCGCGCGGCGCTGGAAAGGTTGCCGTTCTTTACCGGTTATGGAGTAGAGACCGGATTGTTGATTGACGTGCTGGGGACGTTCGGCCTGCAAGCCCTCGCCCAATGCGACCTGGAAGAGCGCATCCACAAGAACCAAGAGTTGCAGGCGCTCGGCAAGATGTCGTTCCAGATTCTCCAGGTGTTTATCCGGCGGCTGGAGCAGAGCAAGGGGCCGATGTTGGCCGAGGTGAACAAGACCATGAAACTCGTCCAGCACGAGGAGGGCCGCTTTTACCTGGACATTGAAGACATCCGAGAGCACGAGCGCCCGCCAATGATCTCGGTGCCCGAATACGACGCCTTGCGCGGCGAACGTCGAGAGGACAGTGCCCTCGGGCAGCCGCAACAGATCGAGAGCTAATTCTGGTGCAATAGGAGGCAACTCGGAATGTCCATTCAGCGAACAGACCATCGAACACAAAACTGGGCAATTCTATTGGCGCTGGGCCTGGCTTTGCTGGCCCAGTCTGCCTTTACGGCTGAACCATTCAGGCTCTCCAAATGGGAAACCTGGAATCCAGCGCAGCGCCAGACGGTGGGCACTGGTTTTCTGTTGGCGGCGATAGGTTGTTCAGCGTGGGCGGCGTCTCGGTTTTGGAAAGACGAACGGCCTGACGAGAGGCCACAGCCAAGCGGCCATCCGGCTGAACACGCCACTCGTCGGATTGCGCTGGCTATCGCCCTGGGATGTTACGCAGCCTCGTTGGGATTATCCGTGGCAATCGGCGAGGGCTTGATAGTTCAGGTGTTGTGGTTGGCGGGGCTGGCCGCTTTGTTGTTGAGCCAGCAGCCAGTCTCTGCGATCAAGGCTGACCTGCAAAGAATCGAATGGTGGGAATGGTGGCTGGTGACGGCTATCACGGCCGTCGGTTTCTTGCTCCGCTACTGGCGATTGACCGAGATCCCTTCGCACGTGGACAACGACGTCGCCGTGATGGGCACGTATTCGCTCGACATGATCCAGAGCGGTCAAACAAAATGGTTCGGCTTTGCCTCGTCTGACCACTCTCTATTTTATCACCAACTGCTGGCCTGGAGCATGCGCTTGTTTGGGCAAGACCACTATGGGCTGGTCATGCTATCGGTCATCGCGGGCACGCTGACGCTCCCCGTTATATTTTTGTTGGGCCGCGAGATGTTTGGGCGCCGCGTCGGTCTGATTGCAATGGCTTTGCTGACGATCAGCTACACGCACATCCACTTTAGCCGGATTCTTTTTACTCCCATACCGACACTGCTGGTGACGTTGCTGCTATACTGGCTCTTTCGGGGGTTGCGCACAAGACAGGGGTTTGGGTACGCGCTGGCCGGGATAGCATGCGGGTCGGCGGTGTTAGTTTACTACTCTGGCCGGATCGCGCCCGTCATCGTGGCCGCCCTGGTAGGCTGGGGCTTGCTGTGGCAACGGCGTGAAACTGTGGCCCACTGGAGGAACTGGGGTCTCTTGATAGCGGGGGCGCTGTTGAGCTTTGGCCCTATGCTGGGTTTTGCCGCCCTCAACTTTTCACGGTTCGTCGGGCGGGGCAAGGCGGTCACGTTGTTCGACCCACTCGTGTACGCGCATTCGATGGACAAGTATCAGGTGGACTCGGTCGGCGCGCTGCTGCTGGAGCAGACCAAGCGCGCCTTTTTGGCCTATCACTTTTACATGGACGAAAGCCCCCACTTTGCCTACCCCGGGCCGATGGTGAGCGCGCTTACGGCGATTCTGCTCGCGGTCGGTCTGGGTTTCTGCCTGTCCAGGCTCAAAGACCTGAG
>CAYHAR010000372.1:0-3217 GCA_964354595.1 uncultured Anaerolineae bacterium
CCGTCGGGACGCTGCACCGTCATCCCGGCCAATGGCAAGAATGCCACGCCGCCCAAAGTGTTCCAGGTCAAGCGCGTCTACCCCACGCGCGAGGCGCACGGCTTTATCTACCTCTGGTGGGGTGAGCCGTCCCCTGACGAGGATCTGCGACGCGCCGAGTATCCGCCGCTCCCGTGGTTCGATTCGGTGGACGATACCCTGCCCTTTGTCACGGTGCGCGATCACTGGCCCACACACTATTCGCGTGCGATTGAAAATCAACTCGACGTGGTGCACGTGCCGTTCGTCCATCACAACACCATCGGGCGTGGCAACCAGACGCTCGTCAATGGGCCACGGTGGACGCTGGAGGAGCGCGAGTCGGGACACGACTTGATGAGCATCTGGTACGATAACGCGGTGGACACGGGACAAAAGCCGCTCAAGCCAAGCGAGATGCCCGCGCCCGACCGCCGCCCGCTGTTGCAGTTCTACTTTCCCAACATCTGGCACAACTGGCTGGGCGACAGGCTTCACATCGTCATCGCCTTTGCGCCGATTGACGACGAGAACACCCAGATGTATGTCCGGCAATACCAGGGCATTGCCCGAGTGCCGGTGCTGCGCGAGTTGTTCAATGTGGTGAGCTATTGGGGCAACATTGTCATTTTGAACCAGGACAAGCGGCCAGTGATCACCGAGCGGCCCAAGCGCACCAGTTTGCACATGGGCGAAAAGATGATCCCAGGCGACGGGCCGATTGTGGATTATCGGCGGCGGCGCGAAGAACTGATCGGAAAATTGTGACGTGGTGCGAGTGCAAACATGGATAACGAATTAGCCCAGTTCCAAAAACAACCGTACATCAACGTCGAGACGTTTCGCAAAAGCGGGCAAGGCGTCCCCACGCCCGTCTGGTTTGTCCAAGACGGCAACACACTGTACGTCCGAACAGTAGATGGATCGGGCAAGGTCAAGCGCATCCGTAACAATTCGCGCGTGCGCGTGATGCCGTGCGATGTGCGCGGCGGGCCGAAAGGCGAATGGGTAGAAGGTCAGGCTCGCTTTGCCGAAGCGAGCGAAAGCAAAAAGGTGAATGGTCTGCTCACGCGCAAATATGGCTTGATGAAGGTGATGTTTGAGTTGATGAGCAAATCTCAGGGGCGCAAGTACACTGTCATCGCGATCAACATATGAGACCTTGAGAGTAAATCGTGCAAAACACCTACCCTATCCTCGAATTCGATCCAGCGCCGGAAGCCATCATCGAGCCGTCCAGGCTGATCAAACCGGTCGGTGCGCCGGAGCATTGCGTGATCTGTTTCTTTCAAGAAGTGGTGACCCAGATGCGCGATGAGCGCCAGGCGCAGGTGATTGCCCATCACCGCTGGGAGGATGGGCCGCATCCGGTTTATGAAATCAACCTGGATGGCAAGCGCCTGGCCTTTGTCCATCCGGGAGTGGGCGGGCCGATGGCGGCGGGCATATTGGAAGAAACGATTCCACTAGGTTGCCGCAAGTTTATCGCGTGCGGCGGCGCGGGCGTGTTGAACAAAGAGATTGCGGTTGGCCATCTTGTCGTGCCGTCGGCGGCGGTGCGCGATGAGGGCACGTCGTATCACTATCTGCCGCCTGGGCGAGAGGTGAGTGCCAGTCCCGAAGGCGTTGCTGCGATTGAACAAGTGCTCAAGCAACATGGCGTTCCGTATCTGGTTGGCAAGACGTGGACGACGGACGCGCCGTATCGCGAGACACGGGATAAGGTGCAACTGCGCAAATCGGAGGGTTGCCTCACGGTCGAGATGGAAGCGGCGGCATTTTTTGCCGTGGCGCAATTTCGCGGCGTGACGTTCGCGCAAATGCTCTATGGCAGTGACGATGTGAGCGGCGGCGAGTGGGACTCGCGCGGCTGGCATACGCGCGCCGATGTGCGCCAGAATTTGTTCTGGCTGGCGGCAGAGGCGTGCCTGACATTGTAGGCGATGGATATGATCAAACTCAAATGGATTTTTATTGGCCTGGTGACTGTCCTCGTTTTGGCGCTGGGCGGATTTGTTGTCTGGGCCAGCGGCGCATCACAGCCGATGCCGGAAGCGCTGGCCGCGTTGCAGCCGGATGCGCAGGTCAAAGTTGAAACGGGCCAGTGGATTGTCTTTCGGCCTGTGATGACAGAGCCGACGATGGGGTTTATCGTATACCCGGGCGGTCGAGTTGACTCCCGCGCTTATGCGCCCGCCGCTCGCGCGATTGCGGCGCAGGGGTATCTCGTCGTCATTACGCCGATGCCGCTCAACCTAGCTATCTTTGGCGTTGAAAAAGCTTCGGACGTCATCAAGGTATTCCCTTCGATCAAGCGATGGGCCATCGGCGGACACTCGCTCGGCGGGAGCATGGCGGCCAGCTATATCAATCGCCACCCACAGGCCATTCAAGGCTTGGTGCTGTGGGCTTCATATCCCGCCGATAGCGATAATCTTTCGAGCCGCAGTCTCGCGGTCACCTCGATTTACGGCACAAGAGATGGATTGGCGACTGGCGACAAGATCGAAAAATCGCGCGCGCTGCTTCCATCAAGCACGATGTGGGTCAAGATTGAGGGCGGCAATCACGCGCAATTCGGGTGGTATGGCTTGCAGGCGGGCGATAACCAAGCCACGCTTAGCCGAGCGGCCCAACAGCAACAAACGGTCGCCGCGACGTTCGAATTGCTCAGGCGTGTCGAGGGCTCCGAGTAGTCATTATCATGTCAATGTAAGTTGATGAGATTTCCTGGGCAGATGAAGATGATACGAGGTTTAGTATGCGGTCTAGAATGCAGCCAAGACACGTGGAGTATGTGTTATCGGTAGGTCCCGCCCCACTCAACCCCGCTATCGGTAGCAAGGCCAGCAAACTACAATTCCTGATACGAAAAGGCTTTCCCGTGCCCGTGACGCACGTGTGCACCTGGGATGCCTTTTTGTGTTATGCAGCCGACGATGTGACCTTGATCGAGCAGCTCAGGTCGGAGCAGGCCGCAACGCTCAAGCCCGACCGGCGCTATGCGGTACGCTCTTCGGCCAACATCGAAGACGGCCTCGATCATTCCTTTGCTGGTCAATTCAAAAGCGCGCTGAACGTGAGCGGCGTGGAGGGCAATCGTCACATCATCCTGGCTAATCCACGCCATCCGTTCGCTGTCCGGGCTGAACGCTGCTCCCCGGCCCGCTAGCTTGAGCTGACACAATGGGGTGATTTT
>CAYHAR010000373.1:0-3204 GCA_964354595.1 uncultured Anaerolineae bacterium
TCATCGAGCTGACCGGGCGGCTCGTCGCCGCCGTCTTGGGCCTGGTGTTGATGATTGTGGGAGTGATTCTCACGATCACGGTTATTGGAGCCATCGTTGGCATCCCTTTGATCATTTTCGGCTTTTTGCTCATCATACGTGGATTCTTTTAGCGCCGAAGCAAGTAGGGCGGTATCCTATACCTTCCGTCACACGCTCCACGTCATAAAGGAAGTGATATGCAAATGAACAAACTGGTTATCGTCTTGATCGCGCTGACACTGGCGCTTTCCGCCTGCGGCGGCCCGACGCCCACCAAAGGCGAAGTGATCGTCTACGTGGCTGCGCCGCTTTCGGGCTTTCAGGCCAACGGCGGGCAGACGGTGCTGGGCGGCGCGCGCCTGGCCGCGGACGAGGTGAACAAATCCGGCGGGCTGATGGGCTACAAGGTCGTCGTCGTCGCCAAGGATGACGAAAGCGACAACGACGTGGCCGTGGCGGTGGCGCAAGACATCGCCGCCGACCTCAAAGCCGGCAAGCGCGTGCTGGGCGTCATCGGCCACTATAACAGCGGGCAGACGCTCGCGGCGATGGAGGTTTACAAAGACCTGCCCATCGTCATCATCACGCCGACCTCTAGCGAGGCCACGCTGACGCAAAAAGGCTACAAGAACTTTTTCCGCGTCAACGCCAACGACGCCACGCAAGCGCGCGTGGACGCCGAGTACCTGGTCAACAAGATCGGCGCGAAAAAGATCGCCATCGTCCACAACGACGATCCATACGGGATCGGCCTGGGCAAGCTGATGGCCGATCAACTGGGCAAGCTCGGCGCGCAGGTGGCAGTCAAGCTTCAGGTCCAGGTCGAGCAAAGCAAGTACATCACCCAAGTGCAGCAGATCAAATCGGCTGCGCCGGACGCGGTCTTTTACGCGGGCTATGAAGTCGAGACGCCCTATCTGCGCAAGCAGTTGGCGGATGCGGGCGTCAAGGTTCCGTTCATGGCGTCCGATGGCGCGTTCCTTTCGGCAACGATTGACGAGGCCGAGGGCGCGGCAGAGGGCATTTATCTCAGCAACTTTGCGCCCGAGCCGCGCGCGGTGGTGCAGGCCAATTGGATCAAGGCGTACCAGGAGGTCGAGTTCCGCAACCCCGATACCTACAGCATCAACGGCTATAGCGCGATGAAGGTGCTGATCGAAGGCGCGAAAAAGGCCGGCTCGCTCGACGGCCCGCGTGTGGCCGAGGCGATCCGCGCGCTCGACCTGACCACGCCGATGGGCAAGGTGGCTTACGATGCCAGCGGCGATTTGAAAGAGCAGCGGATATTCATCTTTCAGGTAAAGGATGGGGCGTTTGTCCAGGTAGGGCCGTAGGAACGTTTCAGACTAGACCTGAAAGGTCTCCGAGGCCTTTCGGGTCTGATGCTTTCCAAAGGAGAATGCCCTATGGGCTACTTGCTCGCTCACGACGTTGGAACCAGCGGAGACAAGGCCGCGCTCGTCACGACTGACGGGCGCGTTGTGGCAACTGAGCACGAGCCATATCCTACTCGTTACCCGCGCCCGCTGTGGGCCGAACAGGACCCGCAAGATTGGTGGCGCGCGGTGGCGGTCACCACGCGGCGATTGCTCGAGACCAGCGGCGTCAAGCCGGCCGAGATTCTGGGCCTGGCCTTTTCCACGCAAATGGTCAACGCGCTCCCGGTTGACGCGCAGTGCCAGCCGCTCATGCCCTGCATCAGTTGGCTGGATGGACGCGCGGGCGAAGAGGCGCAGATCGTCATGCGCAAGGTGGGCGGCCCGGCCATCTTTGCCATGCTCGTCGGCGTGGCGATGACAGGCAAAGACCTTTTGCCCAAGTACCTCTGGCTCAAGCGCAACCAACCCGATGTTTACAACAAGGCTGCCGCGATTGTAGACGCGAGCAGCTATCTTCTTTATCAAGCGACGGGCCGGCTGGTTTACGAGTGGAGCACGGCCAGTGTGACCGGCCTGTTTGACCTGAAGAAAAAAGTCTGGGACACGACGCTGATTCGCTTCTTTGGTCTTGATCCGTCCAAATTCCCCACCCTCGTTCAATCCCACGAGCGCGTCGGCGGCCTGACACCACAAGCCGCTGCTGCGCTCGGCCTGCTGGAAGGGACGCCCGTGTTTGGCGGCGCAGGCGATGCGATGACGGCGGCGGTCGGCTCTGGCGCGGTCAAAGAAGGGGAAGGCCACCTCTGCCTGGGGACATCCGGCTTTGTCGGCATTCTCACCAGCAAGCGAGTGGTCGGCAAGCGCGGGATTGTCACTATCCAATCGGCTGACCCGGACAAGCTCTTGCTCATCGCCGAAACCGAGACGGCCGGCGCGTGTTTAAAGTGGGCCGCCAAAGAACTGTATGGGGCCGAGCCGGATTCGGCGGCCTATCAACTTTTGGACCGCGAGGTCGCCGGCACTGCGCCCGGCGCGGGCAGCCTGATCTTTACGCCGTGGATGTACGGCGAGCGCTGCCCGGTGGCCGACGAGAGCGTGCGCGCCGCGTTCATCAACCTGGGCGCCAACCACACTCGCGCGCAAATGACACGCGCCATTTACGAGGGCGTGGCCTACAACGTGCGCTGGATTCTCGAATCCATTGACGAGCTATACAGATTCCGGCCCGATCCGCTGCGCGTCATCGGCGGAGGCGCGCAAGGCTTGCCCTGGCTGCGGATCGTCGCCGACGTCACGGGCCGGACGTTGGAAAGCGCGCCGAATCCACACCACGCCTCGGCGGTGGGCGCGGCGCTGATTGCCGCCGTCGGCCTGGGCCTCTATCCGTCGCTCGAGGCGACCAAGTCGCTGGTGCCGGCCGGGCACGTGGTCGCGCCTGACGCTGCGCCGCGCGCCACCTACGACGAGTTGTACGCGGCTTACCGCCAGGTCTATCGCTCATTGCGAGATCTGTATCACACGCTCAACCGGTCCAAGGAACAGGCCAACAAGTGATGCAGTATCTCCTAGTCACGACTTGCGTGCAAAAGCGGCCAAAGCCGCTACTATGAGAAGCTTTGCGAAGAGGAGGAGGCAAATGGTCCGTTACATTATCGTCAGCATTGTCAGCGGAATCCTTTTCGGCGTTCTGGACGGCCTGATAAATGCCAATCCTCTGGCCCAAAGGCTCTACGAGGTCTACAAGCCTATCGCCAAGACATCCGTGAATTTCCCGGCCGGCGTTGCGATTGACCTGGTGTACGGG
>CAYHAR010000374.1:0-1642 GCA_964354595.1 uncultured Anaerolineae bacterium
GGCGAGGGACGCTATGGCTGGAAATATCGCGTCATCAACGGTTCAGTGCTTCGCCTCCCCTTGTCCGAATCGGATCTGGCGCAGCGCCAACTCACCTATACCGAAGAATTGCGGGATGCGTTGTGGCCTGCGTTTTTTGAAATTCAAAAACGCGCCGACCGTTCGCTCGCCCGTCTCCAATTGCCGAATGGCGCAGTTGTCGAGTTGACGCTGGAACATTTTGCCCAAGCTCAATGGGGAACTCGCGGCTCGCCCGAACTGTGGGGTTGGCTCGAGCCGCTCAAGGCTCGGCCGGGCGATGAGCTGATCTTTCGCGTGCTCGACGGCGAGGCGCGCCTGTACGCAGTCGAATTTCAGCCGCGCGCGGCGCGGGATGAACAGGCTATCGCGGCGCGCAACCAGCAGGTGATACAGGCCGCGCAGGCCTACTTTCGTCGGACGGCGTCGGGGGCCGCCATATGGGACATCAGTTCCCATTTGCTCGCCACAGGCCAATACCGACATTCGACGCCGCCTGATCCGTTGGAGCAAATCTGGACGCGCGAGCTGTGGGAACCCGAGCTGAACAAGAAAGTGGTTCGGGGCGGCTGGGTGTACGTCGGACGGCAAGATATTGACCAGCTGCTCGCCAGTCTGTTGGAACAGATCGGCGAAAAGCCGCGTCGGCGCGCGTCCAAAAAAGAACGCACAAAAACGTCCCGCGCCAAATCCGAGGCGCCGAGCTCGATCTACCAGATCAAGGTCACACTCAAGGACAGCCCATCCATCTGGCGGCGCATCCAGGCGCCGGGCGATATTTCACTCTCGCGGCTGCACGCGGTGCTGCAAATCGTCATGGGCTGGACCAACTCGCATTTGCACCAGTTCAAGGCGGGCGGGCGATACTATGGCGAGCCGGACCCCGAGTTTGCAGATATGATCGAGGTCATTGACGAGCGCCAGGTGCGCTTGAATCAAATTGCGCCCAACGTCAAGGCGGGTTTCGTGTACGAGTACGATTTCGGCGATAGTTGGGAGCACGAGCTTGTCGTCGAGAAAATCCTGCCGCCCGAAAAGGGAGCGCCATATCCTCGTTGTACGGATGGCAAGTGCGCGTGCCCGCCGGAGGACGTCGGCGGGGTGTGGGGCTACCAGGATTTTTTGGAAGCGATGCGCGACCCCAACCACCCTGAACACGAGGACATGGTAGAATGGGCCGGCGGCGAGTTTGATCCCGAGGCCTTTGATTTGCGAGGAGTGAATGGAGCGCTGCAACTCTTCCAAGCGTATGTCGAGGGAGTGTCGAGATGAGCAAATCGAAGAAAACCAAAACACCCAAGATTGATCCGCGCGTGATGACCCGCCCACGCCTCGATGCGCTATTCGAGCGGCAGGCGCAAGGCGAACTCGATCTCGATGGACTGGAAGCGGGTGTGCGCGCGTTAATGACAGAGGTCGGCCAACCTTCGGCGCTCGACGCGCTGGTCAAGCGGATGGAAGGGACGCCCGAAGGCGAGCGCGAAACGCTCATGTCGTTGCTGCCGCGCCTGAAAAGCCGCGAGGTGATTGACTATCTCTGGGGGCAGGTCAAAAAGCGCGGCAGGCTTTCGCTCGACGCCAAGATGACGGTGTTGGTCATCCTCAAAGAGATGGGCGAGGAGGT
>CAYHAR010000374.1:1742-3204 GCA_964354595.1 uncultured Anaerolineae bacterium
GATTTTCTTTACGCGCTGGCGCACACCACTCCTTTTCTACAAGTGCAGCAGGAGGCCGGGCGCGCGCTGGAACGTCTGGCCGCGCGCGGCGTCAAGCCGGTCACCCGCGTCATCCTCGACCTCGCCCAAGATCGGTTCTACGCCGCGTATATGACCGATCCGAATCACCCCTGGCAGCAGAGTGTGACGGTGGCCTGGGAGCGCGCGGGCGGCGTGATTCAGGCGCTGGTCTTTTTGCTCGATTTTGGCGCGCCGTGGCGCGGCGCGCTCAAAGATGCCTTCGCCACTCTTGGCATGACGCCACAAGAGTTCCAGCGCAAGCTGGTGGACAAGGCCGAACGCAAGATGGACTTGCACATGTACCGCATCAGCCTGGCGCGCGCCCAGGCCGCTATTGCGGCCGCGGTCGAGGCCAATCGTCGGCACAACATTGCGTTTTCCAAAGATTACAACGAGGCGCGCCATCTGATCGACCGTTGGGTGCTGCATCCACCAGCCGCTATTCTTGAGAAGGATTCCACGCGCGACGAATTGGGCGATTTGCCCCTGGCGCCGGATCGCAGCGGCAAGCCGTTGATGCTTGACCTGCGCGATCTGGAGCGCAGCGAGACCGCGAGACATTGGTTTGCGCAGCAAGCTGCCGAGGCGAGTGACGAGGAAGAGGAATGGAATGAGGAAGAGCTTGAACTCGGCGACGGGGACGAAGAAGAGCTCGATTTGGACGACACAGACAACTTTTACAGCTTTGAGGATGTGTTAGAGGATGTACGGGACATCCATGCGGAGCAAAGCCTGGCCTGGTGGAAGTACGAGTGGGTTCGCGATTATTTGGCGAGCTTGAGTCCTGAGCCAGATTTTCTGGAACGCTTTGACAAGGATTTCGACTACATCGTCGGCGAATGGTGGACGCTGAGGGACTGGTTCGAGCATCTCGACGCGGGGAATGAGATTCATTCGGTCACAGACCTGCGCGGCTTTCACCTTGCAGAATATTTGCAGGATGAGGCAGATGAGGATGACGATCAGGGTCGGTCGCGCGCGGAAACCGTTCGCGAGTTTTTTACGCACCTCGCTCAGCGTAACCTTATCCCTTCCAGGCTGCCTTTCTTGTCTGAACTGTCACCGATGCTCGCGCAGCCGGACCAGTTAACGCTGCCGGCTCGTCCTGAGCCGCAGGGCGGAGAAACCGCCTTTTGGTTTAGCGCGTTCGGCGAGGACGAACACGACGAGCCTTTCACCTACAACGAGTGGTGGATGGCGCTGGTCCTGGAGAGCAAATTCAAGGGAGACCGGGCCAAGTGCCGGCGCGCGATACAGGGCAAGCCAGATGCGACGGCCAAGCTGGCACTCCTCGACCAACTCGAACGCAGGCTAGCCCAGGATGCCGAATATCTTGACGACCTTGACTATGCACGACCATCGAGACCGGAGGACCATGCACGCGCCGAGCGATGGTTCGACC
>CAYHAR010000375.1:0-3196 GCA_964354595.1 uncultured Anaerolineae bacterium
CATCGGCAACCGCGATCAGGCAATGGTCTTGCTGCTCCAGGCCGCCGAGCAGGAACCGCACAACGAACAGGTGTGGCTGTGGCTGGCGCGATTGGTGGACACCGACGCACAGCGCATTGAATGTCTGCGCCGCGTGATTGAGATCAATCCGGGCAATCAGGCCGCCCAAGAAGAATTGGATCGCCTGAGGGGCAATGCGTCTTAATCGGTGAACGGCTATCCAGCATCGAAAAAGAGCGCAGAGAGCTATGCAAGGCTTCTCTGCACTCTTGGCGTTCTCAGTGGCGAGAGTGTGCACGCAAGAGTTGTCAGGAGTGTCATTCTGAGAGCGCAAAGCGCCCGAAGAATCTCGGCTTGTCATGCTTCGGCCCGCGTAGCGGGCCGAAGCATGACAACCTTTGCGTGCACACGTGGCGAGACCGCCCGTTGACAAAACCGGCAAACGGGATTATGGTTTTCACATTGCGCTCGATGTCTGTTATCCATTCCGAGCGCACAGAGGCTTGCATGTCACTCGTTCAAGCAGAGAACCTCACCAAAGTCTATGGCAAGGGCGAGACCGCTGTGACCGCGCTCGATCACGCCAACCTCAGCGTGGACGCAGGCGAGTTCCTCGCCGTGATGGGGCCGAGCGGCTGCGGCAAGTCCACGCTGCTGCACCTGCTCGGCGGGCTGGATCGCCCGACGGAAGGTCGTGTGATGATTGACGGTCACTCGCTCGCCGACCTTTCGGATACCAAGCTCACCGAGCTGCGCCGCCGCAAGATCGGTTTTGTGTTCCAGTTCTACAACCTCATCCCGGTGCTCAACGCGACCGAGAACGCTGCGCTGCCGATCACGCTCGACGGCGCAAACGGCGCAAGGGCCAAGGCCAAAGCGCGCGCCTGGTTGGAAAAAGTGGGGCTGGGCAACCGGCTGACCAGCCGCCCCGATCAACTTTCGGGCGGGCAGCAGCAGCGCGTGGCCATTGCGCGCGCTGGTGGCCGAGCCTGGTCCTGGCCGACGAGCCGACGGGCAATCTCGATTCAAAAGCGTCGGACGAGATCGCGGCGCTGCTGAGGCAGGTGGCGGACGAGTGGGGACGCGCCGTGGTGATGGTCACACATGATCCGCGCATCGCCGCGTATGCCGACCGGATCGTCTTTCTCAAAGACGGCGCGATTGTGGATGAAACGCGGCTGGACCCTGGCGGGCAGAACGTCGGCAACGCGGGTCTGGTGGCGGACAAGATGAAGACGATGAACTAGGACACAAGCGCCATCGTTTTCACCCCTGCGATCAGGTCGTTGCATCGGCTGGATTGACACTACCAGAATACTGACTATAATTTTGGTTGATGCCACGCCAATCCAAGTTCGGACTGATTTTTGCGCCAGAAACCGTAGACCACCTCGGCGCTATCGAGCGCCGATTTCATCGCCTCATTCAAAAGATGATTGACGAGCAACTCGCCTACACGCCCGAAAAAGAAACTCGTAATCGCAAACCGCTGGAGCAGCCCTCCCCTTTTGGCGCAACGTGGGAACTAGGGTTCGGGCCTAACAATCGCTTTCGGGTATTCTACGAAGTAGATAACGTCGAACAATCTGTCCAGGCGTTGGCAATTGGCGTCAAAGAGAGAAATCGGCTGTTGATCGGCGGAGAGGAGTTTGAGCTATGAGAATCGCACCACTGGCAGACGTGAAAGCAAAGCTGAGTGCTTACCTGGAAGAATGCGAGACAGATGGGCCTATCGTCATCACCCGAAATGGAAGGGCTGTGGCAGTATTGCTCGCGCCCATAGACGATAACGATTTGGAGAGCTTGATTTTGGCGCGTTCGCCGCGTTTTCAAGACTTGCTCGATAAATCGCGCCAGAGTATCAAAGCGGGCAAAGGGTTATCCCGCAAAGACTTTTGGCAGGCTGTTGCGGAGCGTGATAAGCGGGAACGTAAGGCGCGCCGTGTCGCCGCAGGTAAAGCGGCCTAGTTGCGGGCCAGCCGCGCGGTGGTGATGGTGACGCACGACCCGCGCATCGCTGCCTACGCCGACCGGATTCTGTTTCTAAGACGGCGTGATTGTGGATAAAACGCGCCTCGATCCGCAGAACGTTGGCAACGCGGGTCTGGCGGTGGACAAGATGAAGACGATGAGTTGACCCTTTGGTAGGTCTAGACCTTCCGGATCTTGAAGGCCTCGTCAGTCCACTAACACACTGGGCATCAATAAAACAATAGGCACTGTTTGCGAAAATGAACGCAACCATCGAAACCAATAACCTGGTGAAACGATACGGTGATGTCACAGCCGTGGACGGATTATCTTTGCGTGTGGCCCGGGGTGAAATCTATGCGTTCCTCGGCCTCAATGGCGCAGGCAAGACAACGACCATTCGCCTGCTGCTTGGAATGGTCAGACCGACCTCTGGCGAAGCGCGCGTGCTGGGAACAAGAATTCGCGTTGGCGACAAGAAACCGTGGGATTCTGTCGGGTATATGGTTGAGACACCGGACGCGTATCCAGAGCTTTCTGTGCGCGAGAACCTGGAAGCCATGCGTCGTCTTCGTCCTGGCGCCGAGCCGAAAGCCGTTGAGCGCGTCATCGAACGGCTGGGCTTGATCGCTTATGCGGATCGGCGTGCTGGCACGTTATCGCATGGCAATGCGCAGCGTCTAGGACTGGCCAAGGCGTTGTTGCACAATCCCGAACTACTCATCCTTGACGAGCCAGCCCTCGGCTTGGACCCGGCAGGGATTGTCGAAATACGCCACCTCCTCAGCGAACTGGCGCAAGAACAAGGCGTCACCGTCTTCATGTCGAGCCATATCTTGGGCGAAGTGTCACGACTTGCCAAACGAATCGGCATCATTCACCAAGGGCGCTTGCTTCAAGAACTCGACGTTGACGAACTCGAACGTAATCGGCGGCGACGGCTCGTGGTACGCACGCGAGATGGTCAGGCGGCTCAGTCCGTGCTTCTCAGCGCAGGATTCTCCGCCGACATTACATCGGACGGCGCAATCGAGGTCAAGGACGATGCGGCCATCGAACGGCCTGATGATATTGCGACTCGACTCGTCCATGCGGGCCACGCGCCGACGATGCTCAATGTTGAACAAGAAGACCTTGAGCATTACTTTCTGAGACTCGTCGCGCGTAGCGTGGATGAAGGAAACGCAAAATGAACAACATCGCTCAAGCGATCTGGGTGGAGATG
>CAYHAR010000376.1:0-3190 GCA_964354595.1 uncultured Anaerolineae bacterium
GTGCCGAACCGCGCATGACTCTTGACGCGCCCGCCGCGCTCTTTAGTCAACTGCCGGGCCAGCGCAATCGCGTCGCCTTCTACCACCAGGTCCACATCGCCGATGGGAAAATCGAGCAACAGATCGCGCACAATGCCGCCGACGAAATAGACGCTCATGCCCATCCCGCGCGCAGTGGCGGCGACTTGGCGGATGAGTGCGAGCAACGGCGCGGGCAGCGCAGTCTCTAACTTGGCCGCCACTTCCACACGGCGCGGCGGCGAGGGCGGCTGCGCCCACAGCTTGATGAGATCGGTGCGCGTGACAATGCCGATGACCTGTTCTTCCTGGACGACCGGCACCTGCCCCCAGCCGTGCTCGATCATCAGCTTTTCCAATTTCTCGACGGGGTCATCCGGCGTGACAAACACCTCACCCTTGTCCATCACGCGCTCGACCGGGCGATTGCCCAGACCATGCTGCATCGCGCGGTCAACGCCCCGGCGCGTGAGCAGCCCCACAACGCGCCCCTCACGCACGACCGGATAGCCCTCGTGCCCGGTGCGCGACATCCGCCGGGCCGCTTCGGCCACGAGCGAATCGGGCGTCACCGTCTGCACCGGGCGGGACATGATCTGCGCCACCGTCGCCGCCGGGCGGACAAACTGCGGCAACACCTCAAGCAGCTCGCGCATCACATCATCCAACGCGCGCTCGCGGATGAGCGCCGCCGCCGCGCGGCTGTGTCCCCCGCCGTCAAAGTGGGCCGCAATCTCGCCCACGTTAATATCATCGGTGGCGCTGCGGCACACCATCTGGATGCTGCCGTCCAGCTTGACGAGCACGAAGAGCGCCTCCGGGTCAAGCACGTCGCGCAACTTGTGCGCCAGCGTCGAGACTTCTTCGGCGTAACCTTGCGCCGACTGCGCCGACACGACGATGGAATGTCCGGCGATGATGTGTGTCTGCGCGGACTCGAGCAGCCGCTCGAACAGCTCGTGTTGAGAGGCCGCCAGCGGATGGTGCAAAAACTCGCCGACGACCTCCAGGTTCGCGCCGCGCTCCAGCAGCCAGGCCGCCGCGTGCGCATCGCGCGCCGTCGTCGTCTGGTACGAAAGCGAACCGGTGTCTTCGTAAATGCCCAACAAAAGCAGCGTCGCCTGCACGGGCGTGAGGTTGATGCTGCGCGCGCGCAATTCTTCGACGAGCAGCGTCGTCGTCGCGCCGACGGGATGGCCCCGATACGTCCAGCCCGCAGGCAGCTCGCGCGCCAGCAGGTGATGATCGAGAATGTGAACGGGCGTGGCCGGCGTGACGCCTTTGACCGTGACCAGCCCCTGCGTATCCACCAGCAGCACCTGGCCGACGGCGCGGCGCGGCAAGTCGCTCGCCTCGACGAACGGCAGCTCGTCGGCATAGATCGAAAGGAACGCGCGGACGTTGCGATTGCAGCGGCGCGGCAACACCGGCACAGCCGATGAATCGAGCAACCACGCTCCCAGTTGCGCCGCCACCGCGTCAAAGTCGGTGTTTTCGTGAGTCAGAATCACAGTGAGTGTAGAGGCTGGCATGGCACAGATTATACCCCAAGCAAGACAAAAGAGAAGGTCGGGTCATCTTACGGTTCGGCGACGCGGTACACCGTCGCCTGAATATGCATGGTGTAGCGGCTGGCCGACTTGCGCTCCAACTCTTGTCGCGTGAGCAGCGACCGCTTGAGCCACTGCACTATATCGCGCTGCCACTGCTCAACCGTGAACTCTTGATGCGCCACTGGCTCGAGCATATCGCCCATCGCACCGATATAGTCCGGCCAGACCTGCTCGCCTTCCGGCCCACCCTCCAGCGCCACGACGTATCGAGCGCCACTGGAACGAATCGCGCGCCGCAACTCTTCAATATTCTCCGGCTCGGCTTTTTTCAAGAACACTGACGGGACGAACACGTCGGCAAAGCGAGCGCCGGGCCGTGTGTCGCGCGCTGCCCGTCGCCACTCTATCGCCGCCGCGCTGAACTGATCCCAGGGATTGACGAGATAGAATCGCTGCCCGTCCACTTGCGCGGCGATCCAGTCGGCCAGGTCACTTGAATGCGGGTCCGTTTGATACTGAATCTGCATCAGCGACGGGAATGCAGTAAAACGCTCGACCAACACCGGCACGCTTGCGACGATGCAGAGGGCGAGCGCAACAGCCGCGACGATCATCGCTCTTGGCGCACGCGCCCGACCCTCCCGCCATTTGGCAATCAGCCAGGCCAACGTGGCGCCGGTCAGGACGTGAGCGGCAGGAGCAATCGTAGCGATAAAGCGCGGATGCTTTTGGAGCTTGACCGTCATCACGAGCAGCCCAATCGCCAGGTAAATCAAGAATAGACGCAGCCGCTCGTCGCGCCAGCGCGCAATCGCCCACAGCGCCCCGGCCAGAGTCAACAGCGCCCAGACCGGCGACGGCGCATAGTGCAGCGCGATGCTGCGCGGGTAATAGACCAGGTTTTCCACGCTGAACAATGCCACCTGCTGCGGCTGGGACGTGGCATATTCGAAAAACGCGGCGATCTTGTACGGCCTGGCGAACCAGGCCAGCATCACCAGGATCAAGGGGCCGAACAGCCACAGCCATCGCTTGTATGAAATCGTAGAGGCGACCCTTGTGGTCGCTCTTTGCGAGGCCGCCACAAGGGCTGCCCTCACAACTTCCATCACGAGGATGGTCGGCACGACGACCGTTCCGTAAGGATATTTGGTGAGGACGGTCAACGCCATCAGCAGGCTGACTAACACGAGCCGCCACGAGGTGGGCCGTTTGGTCGCGCGCAGATACGCCCACAGCGCCGCCAGGCTCACCAGCAGGCCCGGCACCTCCAACATCGCCATCGCGGCGTAGGCTAGAATCGTCTGCGCGCTCAACGTGAGCGCTGCCGCGACCAAGCCGACGAGCCAACCGAATCGCTCATCCAGCTCCAGGCCGATGGCGTACATGACCAACGCCGCCGCAAGCAAACACGCCAGGCTGCACATCCGCGCCGCGAGCGGCGACGCGCCCGCGATCAAAAACACCGGCGCTTCCAGCCACGAGAAGGCCGGCGGGTAGGCGCTCTGCCGATACGAGTCCACGACGAACGCGCCCAGGTCGCCCGCGCGCAAATCCATCGCCAGCATCAGCCCGCCGTTGGCGTGGAATGCCTCGTCGGTATCGAAGGGATAATCGCG
>CAYHAR010000377.1:0-3185 GCA_964354595.1 uncultured Anaerolineae bacterium
TCGCACGTGGTGCAGACCAGGAACGTGTCCACCATGAACTGGTCCCACTTTTCGCGGCCCTCCATGTACTCGCGCAGCCAGTACCACTTGCCGCGCGGCGATTGGCTTTCCCAGCCGCGCCCGTAAAACTGATCGCATTCCTCGATGCAATAGCCGCATTGCGAGCAAGCGTAAGCGTACCAGGCCACGTCGGCCGGGATGCCGCGCACAGGCTGAGTGGGTTGTTCATCCGTTTGCGTGATGACCATATTGCCGAGCGCGCGCGCCAACGGCTCGAATGGCTCGGCCAGGCTCAGCACTCCGCTGATCAGAGGCGCGCCGATGACCTTGCCGGGGTTAAAGATGGATTTGGGGTCCACCTGCCGCTTGAATGCCTTGAGCCGCTTGAGGCGATCCTGGCCCAATATCTGGGGCGCCTTGCCCGTAAAGTACAGTCCGGTCGAATACGCGCGCCCGCCGTGCTTTTGAGCGATGCGGATGACCGTGAGCGACAGGCTGAAAACAAAGTGATAATTGAACTTGCGCTCGTCGCCGGGGATAAAGCCCAAGATGACCACTTCGGGCTGGCCGTTAGCGCCCTGGCGGATGACGACGCCTTCCTTGACGATGGGCTGATCCACCTTGCGCTCGATCTCGGTCATCACGTCACCCAAGGCGTTGAGCGGGACGACGACCTCGGTCGGGATGAGACTCGGCCCCAGGCGCTTGACGACCATCAACTTGAAGCGATTTTTCCACTCGTGATGGGCGATACGCTCGCTGAGGATTTCCGCTTCGCACGGCTTGAGCAATTCCGGCAGCTTGTCCATCATGGCAGGCTGGTCTTTTTTGCGAAAGGCCAAAGTGAGGATGTAAGAAGCTGGCAGCAGCACGCGCTCTTCGACCGGATGGCCGTTATGCGTCATCAGAGGCGACTTGTTCTTTAGCTCGGCCATGCGCGGGTTGATAAAGATCAACGACCAGATGGGCAACTGCGCGTCAACCATAGACTGCACCAATTTCTGCATGTCGTGAGCGTCCGGGCAGCCAATCGAGACCACATCCAATTCCTCAAGCGGTTGCACGCGCACTGTGACCTGGCTGATGAATCCCGTGATGCCCTCGGCTTCCGAGATCATGTCCAGGTCTGCGCCTTTGAACTCTTTGACCGAGCCATCCGGCAGCACGACGCGCGCGCTCACGACGTTCTCGCTGAACCAACCCGCTTCGTACGAGCCGATGCCCGCGCCGCCTTGCGCCAGCCAGCCCGCGACGGTGGAGGATGGGTAACTGGTGGGATAGAGCCGCAAAGTCAAGTTGTGCTTTGCCAGTTCCCGATCCAGCTTTTCCCAGATCATGCCCGCTTCGACGGTGACAGTCTGCGCTTCCGGATCAACGCTGATGAGCCGGTTCATCCGGTAAAAGTCCACCACCAGGCCGCGCTTGATGGCCAAAACTCCGCCATAGCCGGACGAGGCTTTGCCGCGCGGCGTGAGCGGGATATTGTGCTTCACGGCCCACTTTACCAGTTCGACCAGCTCCGCCTCGGATTCGGGCTGCGCCACGGCGTCGGGCGTGGTATCGCCAATCAGCGGCTTGATCAAGCTGGGCATCGCTCCGATGTCGTGTCCATACAGCCGACGCTCTGTCAAACGGAAATTGACGCGGCTGCCCAGTTTTTCTTCCAGGTACGCTCGTTGTTGAGCATTGATACTCATCGCAATATCCTTTCTTGGACAAGAGACGGTCTCGAATACCGATCAGTGCAATCGGTCCACACGATCCACAATTCGCCCTTCGACGTAAGCGAGTACTGCTTCCTCAATCGAGGCAATGTCGGTGACGACTGGCTTGATGCCGCGCGCCACCACACTTTGGTACGCGCCGGCCCCCATCCCACCGCACAAAAGAGCCTCACAATCGGCAATAGCCTCGGTCATTTGTGCGTGTCGGTTCTGCGCGGCAGGGTCAAAACCGTGCGGCTGGCCGGGTTGACCGGCTTCGTGCGGCTCGCCCGCAAAGTGAGTGTGGCCAAGCTTGTCACGCATTTCCTGGTTGAGAACCCGACCATTCTCGACCGTCACGACCAGGTAAAAAGGCGCACGTCCAAAATGTTGACTGATGGTGCGCCCGTCTTCGGTGATAGCGGCAATCTTCATTTTCATCTTCTCCAGTTTTAGATCAAATCAAGCACGTCCATGGGTCAGCTTGTCTGCTCGCTGTCCAAGTTTGCGCTCCAGCAGGTAGAACAGCAACAAAGTGAACTCGATGAACACGAGCGCCATCAAAACGTTGCTCAAATTCCACAGTTGCGGCAGGCTGGTGTTGCCCAGGTTGGCGATTTGATTGATCTTGGGAAACACGTCTTTCCACGTGGCGGCAAAGAGGCCGGCGCCGGTCAAAAAACCCAGCACGCCCGGAATCAAATAGTCCAGCTTGCCTTCGCCGCTCCCGGCGGCGCAGGTGCCCGGTCATATTCCGACTCCGGACATGCCGATGCCAAAGATCATGCCGCCGAGCAGGTTGCCCACGATGTAGGTCTGCGGCGGCACGGGCAACGCAAGCAGCCCCAGCGCGTCCAGGCCGAACAGCCCGGCCATCGCCACGATGAGGGCCGTCATCATGAACTTTAGCACGGCCAGATCGGTGAAGCGAAAGACGTTGACGATCTTGTGATACTGGGTCAGCCCGGCCTTGTTGAGCGCAAAACCAAAGCCGATGCCCAGCACGAGTGCGATGACGATTTCTGGCACGCTCATCTAGTACCTCCGCCGATACACGACGAGCGCCGTCAAGATGCCGGTGGCGAACATGCCGCCCATGAACACAAACGCGGCCGGGGCCAGTTGCAATCCGCCCCAAATCGCCAGGCCGCTCGTGCAGCCGCCCGCCACGCCCGCGCCGTATTCCAACAGAATCGCGCCGATAAAGACCAATACCCAGCGCGTGACGCGGCTCTTGCCGAACGCCTCGGCCCACTGCTTTTCCGGCATCCAGCGCAGCTTCCACGTGCCAGAAGAAATCGCGCCTAATGCGCCGCCGATAAAGACGCCGAGCAGCATCACAACTTCCCACGTCACGCCCGGCAAGCGGACTGCGCGAAAGTACACATTCTTGGCGACCCAATCGGATGCGACCAGTTGGGTCAGCCCGCCGAAAATGCTTTCGAACGCGCCCGAAGCGCCCAACGCAATCGCCGGGTCGCG
>CAYHAR010000378.1:0-3173 GCA_964354595.1 uncultured Anaerolineae bacterium
ACGCACTTTGTACTCGCAAGGCCGTGTCATGGTTTTCCCTTTCGCGGTGGTTGAATATGACTTGCTGCAGCAGGTCCCTCAGCCGCCGCATACAGAAGACTGCCGTTACGATCCGACGTCAGTCCGGTTTGTCGAACGATTGGACGAGAAGCGCAAACGAGTCGTACTGGACAAAACGCTTTTCCCGGACGCAAAGGCCATCTTTGAAGCGCCGGTCTATTCTGATGTTGGCTATTACATCATGGAAGGTCAGGGCCCGCGCTCCCTGGGAACTGTTCGACCGCAGCAAGTGACCCATACGATTCACGAACTGTCCCCGGAGGAAAAATGGAGTTATCGCCTTGTTTTTGTTGATGGTGCGGGATCAACTTATCGGTTGACGGTCACCGATCTGGCGTGGCGATATTACCACGATCACCAACGGCAAATCGGGCAAGAACCAAAAGAGATTTCATCGGCTTTGACGTCCATGTTGAAATCAAGCCAGGTCTATCTGCGGATTGGTCTTGCGCGCGGCTGGGAAAAATTCCCAGACCGATGTTTTATCCAGATTACCGGCGTGTACACGTTCCCGGATTATCTCAACGGTCGGACATTTGCCGACTTGGCTCCGGGACCGGACGGACAAGTGAAATGGCAATCCACCTGACGATTGACGGCAAGCTGGTTTCTGTGCCCACTGGCACTGTGGTGGCCGACGCGGCGAAAAAAGTCGGGATCACCATCCCGGTGTTTTGCTATCATCCGAAGCTGGAGCCGGTCGGCATGTGCCGCATGTGCCTGGTCGAGATCGGCGCGCCGCAAATGGACCGCGCCACGCGCCAGCCGGTGCTCGATTCCGAGGGCAAGCCTGTCATCGCCTGGAATCCCAAATTGCAGACAGCCTGCACAACACCCGTGAGCGAAGGCATGGCCGTCCGCACCAACACGCCCGTGGTGAAGGACGCACAGCGCGCAGTGCTGGAATTTCTGCTCACCAGCCACCCGCTCGATTGCCCCATCTGCGACAAGGGCGGCGAGTGCCCGCTGCAAAACCAGACGCTGGCTTTTGGCCCCGGCCAGACGCGCTTCGAGTATTCGGAAAAGCAGCATCTCGACAAGCGCGTGCCGCTGGGCGATCTCATCATTCTCGACCGCGAGCGTTGCATCCAGTGCGCGCGCTGCATCCGCTTCCAGGACGAAATCGCCGACGACCACGTGCTGGGCTTTTATCAGCGCGGGCGGATGATGGAGATTACGACGTTCTCCGAGCCGCCTTTCGATAGTTATTTTTCCGGCAACACGACGGACATTTGCCCGGTCGGCGCGCTGACGACGCGAGACTTTCACTTTCGCGCTCGACCGTGGGAGATGAAGAATGTTCCGAGCATCTGCAATCACTGCGCGGTAGGGTGCAACCTCACGCTGGGCACGCGCCGCAGCGCCCGGCATGGCGGCGGATGGGAAATCTTGCGCGTGATGCCGCGCCAGAATGAGCGGGTCAACGAAATCTGGATTTGCGACAAGGGCCGCTTTGGTCATCACCACGCGACCAGTCCAGAGCGGCTGTCTGGCCCCATGATTCGTGACGCGAGCGGCGTGTTGCAACCAGTAACGTGGGACGATGCGCTCTCGCTTGTGGCGGGTCATCTGAAGGCGGCTGATGAGCGCGTGTTGGGGCTGGTGGGCGACCGGCTGGCGAATGAAGACGTGTACCTGTTTGCCAGGCTCTTTCGCGAGGGACTTGGCTCGCAAAACGTCGAGGTCCGCCCGCGTGTAGCCGGGCACGCAGTCGCGACGCCATACGGCGTGGCGACCGGCACGAATCTCGGCACCTTGGGCCTGGGCACGGCGATTTTTGTCATTGCAGGCGACGTGGAACAAGAAGCGCCGGTGTGGTTCTTGCGTATTCGCGGAGCCATCAAGCGCGGCGTGACGCTCGTACTTGCCAATGGGCGCGCAACCAAACTGGACCGTTACACGACCGGGCTGCGCTATCGGTACGGGACTGAGACGCATCTGGTGCTCGGATTGCTCAACGTCATTTTGGCTGAGAATCTCGTCAAGCCGGATGTGGCCGCCAAGATTGACGGGTTGGACAGTCTCAGATCGCAGGTCGCAAGTCGCATACCAGCGCAGATTGCAGAGCTGACGGGCGTTCCAGAGGATTCATTGATCAACGCAGCGCGCACGCTCGCCAACGCGACCGATGCCGTATTCATCTTTGGCCGCGAGGGCGTCGCCGATGGCGAAGCGTTGGCGCAAGCAATTGCGAACCTCGCTATTGTTACCGGTCATGTCGCTCGGCCCAATAACGGTTTGCTTCGGCTGCTGCCGCACAACAACTCTCAAGGCGCTGCCGACCTGTCTCCACTCTCGACTCTCGACTCTCCACTCTCTACTGTCAAAACTGTATATGTGGTGGGGACGGATCCAGTCGGCGATGGCGAAGCGTTGCCCAAGGATGCGTTTGTGATCGTACAAGAGCTGTTCATGACCGAGACGGCCAGGCGCGCGGACGTGGTGTTGCCAGCTGTCTCGTTTGCCGAGCGCGATGGCACGTACACGAACGCCGAGCGGCGCGTGCAGCGGTTTGATGCGGCGTTGCCGGTCACCGTGGATGCGCGCGCTGATTGGGAGATTTTCTGGGACATTGGTCGGCGGATGGGGATGAGTTGGCATTACAGCACCGCCGAGCAAGTGATGGAGAATCTCGCCCGATCTGTTCCAGCTTACGCGGGCATGACGTATGCAAGACTGGCAGAGACGCAGCCGCAGTGGCCGCCCGTGGGCGCGAACGATTTGTACTTTGGCGGCACAGCTTACGACAATCGCGGCGGGCTGGGCGCGCAATACCCGGCTGAATGCGAGACGATGGAACGCTTTGCAGTCAAGTGGATCGAGCCGCCCGCGCCGCCCGCAAAACGCGGCGACATCATCGCCGTGCCGGTGCGGCGGTTGTATCATCGCGGCACGCTCATCGCCCAATCTCACGTGCTCGACCCGCGCACGCTCACGCCGTACATTGCGCTCTCCCGCGCCGATGCCGACCGGCTGGGCATTGCCGACGGCGACGTGGTGACGGTGACGCTGCCTTCCGGCGAGCGCGAGATGACGGCGCGCGTGGACGGGCAGGCGCCGCCAGGCGCGGCGCTTGTGCCGGCGCACATTACGACGAATATCACGTTGACGAA
>CAYHAR010000379.1:0-3155 GCA_964354595.1 uncultured Anaerolineae bacterium
GCGGCAGAACAAGTTTATCTGACAACGTTTGCGTGCATACGCCAGGAGTGTGACTACCCGGCTAGATGGGTTTGTTGTATAATACTTGTGGATTTCCCTATCAACGGATCATCTCGCACGGGCAAGGCTCAACCTTGTCCTTCACTCGGAATAGAGGAGTTGGACACCGTGGCAGCCAAGACAACGCGCAAGACTTCTGAGGATCAGCACCGCGCGGCGGAGCTAGAGGCGCGTGGGCTGGAGCATTTTCAGTCGTGGAACTTGCCAGAGGCCGTTGCCGATTTAGAGGCTGCGGCGCGATTGATGCCGAATAATCCTGACTTTAGGTTGAATCACGCCAAGGCTTTGGCTCGCAGCGGCGACTATGACCGGGCGCTCAAGGCGCTGGCCGAGTTTATTCGTGTGGAAAAAGACCCCGAGTTGGTGGAGCGCTACGAGCGGCTGTTCGCCAACGCGATGGACGACGTCGAATCGTTGCTGACCAAGCGGATGACGTCGGCGGGGTTGCCGATGGAAGAGATCGGCGCGGCGATCCAGTTGTGGCTCGAGTATCGCATCACCATCGGGCGGCAGCCGCTGGTTATTCGCAAGCCGGAAACGTGGGCGGCGGCGCTCGACTTTACCGTGCGCCGCGTGAACCTGCGGCCCATCTCGACGCACAAAGTGGCCGAGTTTTACAAGATTAGCGAGCAGACGCTTCGCGAGCGACACCAGTCTATTATCGAGACGCTCGACATCATGCCGTGCGACTATCGTTATTTTACGGGCAAGGACAATCCGCTCGACAAGCTGGTGGAAGCCGCCGAGCTTTTGCGACAACTAGAGGAAAAATTCCAGCAGCCGTAATCCGTCGTTAATTTGACGAACCGCATCAAGGCCAAGGAGAGAATTTCATGCGGAGCAAGATCACGATTGTAGGAGCGGGGAACGTGGGCGCGTCGTGCGCGGCGTGGCTGGCCGAGCGCGACCTGGGCGACATTGTGTTAGTGGACATTCCGCAGGCGGAGGGGATGCCCAAAGGCAAGGCGCTGGATATTACGCAGGCTGGGCCGGTGTTGGGTTTTGATACGCGCGTCGTCGGCGCGACGGGCTACGACGAGACGGCCGGCTCCGATGTGGTCGTCATCACGGCGGGCGTCCCGCGCAAGCCCGGCATGACGCGCGAAGACTTGGTCGGCGTCAACCAGAACATTATTACCAACACGATCAACAACGTCGCGAGTACGTCGCCGAATGCGATTCTCATCGTCGTCACCAATCCGCTGGATACGATGGTCTATCTGGCCTACAAAAAAGCCGGACTGCCGCGCCATCGCGTCATGGGCCAGGCGGGCATCCTGGATGGCGCGCGGATGGCGACGTTCATCGCGATGGAGCTGAACGTCAGCGTTCAGAATGTCCAGGCTTCGGTGATGGGCGGGCACGGCGACGAGATGGTGCCGCTGGTGCGTTACTCGACCGTGGCGGGCATTCCCATCGCGCAATTGATGAGCGCCGAGCGCGTGGCGGCCATCGTGGAGAGGACACGCAAAGGCGGCGGCGAGATTGTCAGTTTGCTCAAGACCGGCTCGGCTTATTATGCGCCGGGCGCAGCGGCCGGGCAGATGGTCGAAGCGATTCTGAAAGACAAAAAGCTGATTGTGCCGGCGTCGGTCTACCTGGACGGTGAATACGGATTGAAGGACATTTGTTTCGGTGTGCCGGTCAAGCTGGGCCGCGAGGGTGTCGAGCAGATCATTGAGGTCGAATTGAACGACGAGGAACGGGACATGTTGACCAAGTCGGTCGAATTGATTCGCGGGACGATGGGGGCGCTCAGGCTGTAGGTCTCGCTTCAAGCGTGACTTCACAGGTAAGATGACTATGCAAGTGTCAGATATCGTTTTCCCGCCAGGATGGCGCGTCACCACTATCGAAGCCAATCCTTCCAGCCCGCTGCCCGATTTGCGCGCCGCGGTCAAGGCAGTGCTGGCTTCGCCGCTCAGCGCGCTGCCGCTGCACCAGATAGCCCGGCGCAGCATGAGCGTCTGTGTCGTCTTTACCGATACGACGCGCGCCTGCCCGGATCAAGCCCTCGTCCCGTCTATCTTGCACGAGCTAATGGTCGCCGGCGTGCCGGATGATCGCCTCATTCTTTTGTGCGCCACGGGGATGCATCGCCCCAGCACGTTTGAGGAAAAGCTTGCCAAGCTGGGCGCGGAGGTGGCGCTGCGCTATCAGGTGGTGGATCACCAGGCGCAGAATCCGGCGTTGCTGGCCAACCTGGGCAGCCTGGGGCGACCGCACATTGACTTGCCCGCCGATGTGCCGGTGTTCATCAACCGGCTGGCAGCCGAGGCTGACCTGTTGATTGCCACGGGAGTCGTCGAGCCGCACCAGTACGCGGGCTATTCCGGCGGCGGCAAGACAGTGACGGTGGGCTGTGGCGGCGAGGCGACCATCAGCGCGACGCATGGCCCGGCTTTTCTGGACGATCCTCGCGTGCGATTGGGGCGCGTGATGGGCAACCCGTTCCAGACGGCGATGCGCCAGGCCGCCAAGCGGGCCGGCCTTGATTTCGTCGTCAACGTCGTGCTGGACGCCGATAGACAGGCTGTGGCCGTGCAGGCCGGTCACCCGATCGCCGTGCACGAGCAATTAGTCGAGACTGCCCGCCAGCTCTACGAAGTCCCCGTGCCGCAGCAATACGACGTCGTCGTGGCCAACATTGATAGCCCCAAAGATGAGAATCTCTACCAGGCCACGCGCGCGCCGACGTACGTCGGGCTGACTTCGACGCCGGTGGCGCGCGAAGGCGGCGTCATCATTGTCCCGGCGCGCTGCCCGGAAGGCCCAGGCCGGGGATTGGGCGAGCAGCGCTTTTTCGAGCGGCTAGCGCAAGCCAGCGATCTGCGCGCATTGTTGGAAGAGCTGCGTCAACACGGCATCCAGGCCGGCGAGCAGCGCGCGTATATGCTCGCCCAGGTGCTCCTCAAGCACACGGTCATCATCGTGGGTGCTGAATGTTCCGATGTTGTGCGTGATTGCAAGATGGTCCCCGCTGCCACGATGGATGAGGCCGTCTCTCTTGCGCGCGACATTGTCGGCGATCAAGCCTCTGTTCTCGTTCTCCCTCACGCTCTCCAAACGTTGCCGGTGGTTCAGTGATCGGTGAT
>CAYHAR010000380.1:0-3139 GCA_964354595.1 uncultured Anaerolineae bacterium
GTTGACCATCATCGTCAACACGGGCGACGATTTTGATTGGATGGGGCTGCGCATCTGCCCCGACCTGGATACGGTGATGTACACGCTGGTCGGCATCGCCAATCCAATGACGGGTTGGGGCATCGAGGGCGACACGTTCGAGGCGCTGGGGATGCTTCATCAGCTCGGCGGCGAGACGTGGTTTCGCATCGGCGACCGCGACCTGGCAACTGACCTGCGCCGCACACAACTGTTGCGAGAGGGCAAGCGGATCACGGAAGCGATGGCGATGTTATGCCAGTCACTCGGCATTCACCCCAATATTCGCATCCTGCCGATGACGGATGCAACCGTGGCAACGATGGTGGACACGGACGAAGGCACGCTCGCCTTTCAGGATTATTTTGTCCGCCGCGCCTGGCAGCCGGTGATTCGCCGCATCCACTTTCAGGGTATTGAGCGCGCCCGGCCATCCATCGAGGTCAAGACTGCGCTCGACGACGCCGACTTGATCGTACTGTGCCCGTCCAATCCCTTTGTCAGCATTGATCCGATCGTGGCGCTCGATGGCGTCCGAGAGCAACTGCGAGAACATTGCACCGTCGCCGTGTCGCCCATCATCGGCGGTCAGGTGGTCAAGGGGCCGGCGGCCAAAATGTTTCGCGAGCTGGGCCAAGAGCCGACCGCGCTGGCCGTCGCGCGCCGTTACGCCGATTTTCTCGACGGGTTTGTGATTGACCGCGCCGACGCCGAGCAACAGTCCGACATTGAACGCATGCACGTGCGCGTCCTCGTCACCGATGCGCTGATGCGTGACGCCGCTGACCGTTCTCGCCTGGCCCGCGAAATACTTGAATTTGCCTCGACCAACTTATCTGGTAATCCGGCAGATGATATTTGAAATTTGCGTTATCGTTCCAGTCAAGCCCTTCCGCCGCGCCAAAAGCCGCCTGAGTCCGGTAATGTCCAAGCCGGTTCGCGCGGCGCTGGCGCGCGCCTTGTTATCGCATACACTTGATGTCCTGTCTTTTTGCGATGTGCGTTTTGCGACTTGTGTTGTGAGCCGGGACATCACTGCGCTCGACCTCGCTCGCCGTCGGGGCGCAGTGGCGCTGGCTGAAAGCGAATCGGGGCTGAACGCGGCGTTGAGCCAGGCGCGCGCATGGGCATCGGCGCATGGCGCCCAGGCTGTTCTTGTTCTCCCCGCCGACCTGCCGCTGTTGACGCCCGCCGACATCGCCGCCATGCTTGGGCTGGGACGCGAGCCGCGCTCTGTCGTCATCGCGCCGGATATGCGGGGTGAAGGCACCAACGCTTTGCTCATGCACCCGCCCGACGCGCTCCACTTTGCTTTTGGGCCGCAGAGCTTTTACGAGCATTGCGCGCAGGCCGAGACTTTTCTCGCGCTCCACATTTACCGCTCGCCCACCATCGCGCTCGACCTGGACACGCCTGTTGATCTGAAGCGAGTCTCGCTTGACTCGCGCTGGTTTTCAGAGTAGGATATTTCTAGACTTGCGTGATGCGCGCCGCGCGTCCGTGATACGTGATTTTGCCCTCGCGCAGCACGCAGCACGAATCACGCATGAAAAAAAGGAGAATTCCCATGACCGAGCGAGTTGCCATGTACTTGCAAGACGCCCATCCCATCCGCGACGGGATGGAGTATGTTCGATATGCCGAAAGTCGCGGCTTTGAGGCGGTGTGGCAGGCGGAAAGCCGTCTGGTGCGCGACGCCATCGTGCCGATGGCGGCGTTTGCCGCGGTGACGAGCAAGATCAAGATCGGCTCTGGCGTCATCAACAACTGGACGCGCAACGCGGCCATTATCTCCACAACGTTCCTTACGCTCGACGACCTCGCGCCCGACCGTGTCATCTGCGGCATCGGCGCGTGGTGGGACCCGCTCGCCAAGAACGTCGGCATCACCCGCGCCAAGCCGCTCAAGGCGATGAAAGAAGTCGTCACCGTCGTGCGAGATTTGCTGGCGATGAAGAACGTCACGTTCCACGGCGAGTTTGTCAACGTCACCGGCATCGAGCACGACATCGTTCACGGTCGCCGCGAGCCGCGCCACGTGCCCATCTACATCGGCGCGACGGGGATGCAGATGATGGAGCTGGCCGGCGAAATCGGCGACGGCGTCGTGCTCAACTACCTGGTCAGCCCCAAGTACAACGTGGAAGCGCTCGAGCACCTGGAAATCGGCGCCAAGAAAGCGGGCCGCAAGCTCGACGACATTGACCGGCCCCAGCTCGTCGTCTGCTCGGTGGATACCGACCGCAAAAAGGCGCTCGACGGCGCGCGCAAGCTCGTCACGCAATACCTGGGGCAGCAGCCGCACATTATGAAGGCCAGCGGCGTCTCGCAGGAATTGCTCGACGAGATCGGCAAGGTGTTGCACTGGCCCGCCACCGAGGAAGATGTGGAGCGCGCGATGAAGCTGGTGCCCGACGACGTGGTGCAGCTTATCACCGCGTCCGGCTCGCCCGACGAGGTGCGCCGCAAGGTGGCCGAGTATCGCGCCAACGGCTGCACGTGCCCCATCCTCTATCCGCTGGGCGATGTCAAGATGATGGTGGATACCTTCGCCCAGTAGCCAGTGATCGGTGATCAGTGATCAGTTATTCAGTCAACCAGTGATGAGTCAACTGGCTGACAGAGTAACTGATTGACCGATTGACTGATTGACCGAGTAACCAATGAACAAACAACCTAGCTCGCGTCACTGTTTTGTTTGCGGGGTGCAAAACCCGGTGGGACTCCAGATACAATTCGTGGACGACGGCGATAGCACCGTGCGAGCCCAAGTGGTGGTGCCGGAGCGTTACAACGGCTACCCTGGCGTCGTGCACGGCGGCATCGTCGCTGCGATTTTGGACGAAGTCTCGGGTCGGGCGCTATTGGCGCGGGGGCACGATCTCAAGAACTTGTTCGTGACGCTCAAGATGGAAATCCGTTACCGCGCGCCCACGCCGACGGACACGCCCCTCACAGCCGTCGGCCGCATTGTCCAGGCTGGGGCCAGTCGAGCCAAAGTGCATGGCGAAATCCGCCTGCCCGATGGCACGGTGACGGCGGAAGCCGATTCCGTCGTCGCTCGTCCGCCGGAAGGATTTGCCGAGCGATGGGAGCCGGAGCGCCCTTACTGGAAAGTGTA
>CAYHAR010000381.1:0-3135 GCA_964354595.1 uncultured Anaerolineae bacterium
CGGGCAGGGTGTCCTGGGGATTCGAAATTCAAGAGGAGTTGTCATCAAATGGGTAAAATCATCGGTATTGATCTGGGCACAACATTTTCCGTCGTTGCGGTGATGGAAGGCGGCGAGCCGGTCGTCATCCCATCGTCGGAGGGCGCGCGCTTGTTCCCGTCCGTCGTTGCCATCAACCCCAAGAACAGCGAGCGGATGGTGGGACAGGTGGCGCGGCGGCAGGCCGTCGTCAATCCAGAGAACACGGTTTTCTCCGTCAAGCGGCTGATGGGCCGCAAGTTCAAGGATGCCGAGGTGCAGCGCGCGCTCAAGCGCCTTCCCTACAAAGTCGTCGAAGCGCCGAACGGCGACTGCCGCGTCGTCATGGGTGGAAAGGAATACAGCCCGCCCGAGATTTCGGCCATGATTCTGCAAAAGATCAAGCAAGATGCCGAAGCATACCTGGGCGAGCCGGTCACGCAAGCCGTCATCACTACCCCGGCATACTTTAACGACAGCCAGCGCCAGGCGACCAAGGATGCGGGCAAGATTGCGGGACTGGAAGTTCTCCGCATCATCAACGAGCCGACGGCCTCGTCGCTGGCGTATGGCCTGGACAAGAAAAAGGACGAGACGATTGCGGTCTATGACCTGGGCGGCGGGACGTTCGACATTTCTATCCTCGACGTGGGCGACGGCGTGTTCGAGGTCAAGTCCACCAACGGCGACACGTTCCTGGGCGGCGACGATTTCGATCAGCGCATCATGGATTACGTGGCCGACGAGTTTAAGAAAGAGCAGGGCATTGATCTGCGCGGGGATCGCCAGGCGCTGCAACGTCTCAAGGAAGCCGCCGAAAAAGCCAAGATCGAGCTTTCGACGGTGATGGAGACCGAGATCAACCTGCCGTTCATCACGGCGGATGCGGCCGGCCCCAAGCACTTGCAGATGCGCCTCACGCGCGCCCGGCTGGATCAGATCACCAGCGACTTGATCGAGCGCAGCATCGCGCCGTGCAAGCGCGCGCTGGAAGACGCCAAGCTTTCGACCTCCGATATTGACGAGGTGGTGCTCGTGGGCGGCATGACCCGCGTGCCGGCGGTGCAAGAAGCGGTGCGCAAGTTCTTTGCGCGTGAGCCGCACAAGGGCGTCAACCCGGATGAGGTGGTGGGCGTGGGCGCGGCGATTCAGGGCGGCGTGCTGGGCGGAGAGGTGAAGGACATTTTGCTGCTCGACGTGACGCCGCTGACGCTCGCCATCGAGACGCTGGGCGGCGTGGCGACGGCCCTCATCGAACGCAACACGACCATCCCATACCGCAAGGGCCAGGTCTTTTCCACCGCGTCGGAGATGCAGACGAGCGTCGAGATTCACGTGACGCAGGGCGAGCGCCCGATGTCGGCGGATAACAAGACGCTGGGCCGCTTTATCCTGGATGGCATTCCGCCCGCGCCGCGCGGCGTGCCGCAGATCGAGGTCACGTTCGACATTGACGCGAACGGCATCCTCAACGTCACCGCGCAGGACAAGGCCACCGGGCGCAGCCAGCACATCACCATTACTGCTTCGTCGGGCCTTGCGAAGGATGAAGTGGAGCGGATGGTGCAGGAAGGCAAAAAGTTCGAGGCCGAAGACCGCAAGCGCCGCGAGCGCATCGAGGCGCGCAATCAGGCCGACACACTCGTTTACCAGGCTGAAAAGATCATGCGCGAGCAAGGCGACAAGATCGGCCCGGTCAAGGCCGACCTGGAAAGCAAGACGAACGCGCTCAAGGCGGTTCTGGATACAGGGAGCGTCGAAGAGCTGCAGAGCAAGACGCGCGAGTTGGCCGACGTGCTCCAGCGCGCGGGCGCGGCGATGTATGAGCAACCGGGCGCGGCGGGTGCTCCTGGCGGCGCAACGCCGCCTCCTCCCGGCGGCCCTGGCGGCGAGGACGTGGTCGAAGGCGAGTATACCAAGCAGTGAGTGTGAGCTAACCCTTGCGAAGGTCACGAACCTTCGCAAGGGTTGCATGAATGGCAATCCATGGCGACGGCAAAGCGCGACTATTACGATGTGCTCGGCGTCGGGCGGCAGTCCAGCGGCGACGAGATCAAAAAGGTTTACCGGCGGCTGGCCCGCGAGTACCACCCGGACGTGAACAAGAGCGCGGACGCCGAGTCGCGCTTTAAAGAGATCAACGAAGCCTACGAGGTGCTCTCGGACGAGCAAAAGCGCGCGGCGTATGACCGCTTTGGACACGCGGGCACGCAGGGCGGCTTTGCCACCGACTTTTCTGGCTTTGGCTTTGGCGACATTTTTGAAGAATTCTTTGGCTTTGGCGGAGTGCGCGGCGCGGCGCAGCGGCGTGCTCCGCGGCGCGGCGCGGATTTGCGCTACGACCTGACCATCACGTTCGAGGAAGCCGTCTTTGGCGTGGAGAAAGAGATCGAGATCGAGCGGCCCGAGGCGTGCTCCAAATGCCACGGCAGCGGGGCCGAGCCGGGCACCACGCTGATTCGATGCTCGACCTGCAACGGCGCCGGCGAGGTGCGCCGCGTGCAGCAATCCATCCTCGGCTCGTTTGTCAACGTGACCACTTGCCCGGCCTGCCACGGCGAAGGTGAAACAGTCGGCTTTCCTTGCACGCAGTGCCGGGGCGCCAAGTACATCCGGGCCACGCGCACGATCAACGTCAAGATTCCGGCCGGCGTGGATGGCGGCACGCAGATTCGCTTGGCGGGCGAAGGCGAGCCGGGCGAGCGCGGCGGCCCGCCGGGCAATCTCTACGTTGTGCTGAGCGCCTCGCCGCACGCTTACTTTCGCCGGCGCGACGACAACATTGTGCTCGAGTTGGGCATCAACGTGGCGCAAGCCGCGCTGGGCGACGAAGTGTCCGCGCCCACGCTCGACGGCGACGAGACGCTGAAAATCCCGCCCGGCACGCAGACGGGCAAAGTGTTCCGGCTGCGCAACAAGGGCGTGCCGCACCTGCGCACCAGCGGTCGCGGCGATCAGCTCGTTGTCGTGGACGTGATGATTCCTGCGAGCCTGACCGCCGAGCAAAGGCGGCTGTTCAAAGAGTTGTCCAAGACGCTGGGCAAGGAAGTGATCCCACAGAGCGACAGGACGTTCCTCGACAAGCTGAAGGACGTGTTTAGTTTATAGTAGACAAGG
>CAYHAR010000382.1:0-1929 GCA_964354595.1 uncultured Anaerolineae bacterium
AATGAAGCGAATCCGACAAACTGCTAGGGTCGGATTCAACAAGACTTGCACATTGCACAAATACATCCCCCTAACCTTCTGGCACATTGTATGATGACAGCCACTCCAGAAGACTCTATAATACTCTCGAATTGAGCGTGCAGACCCTATCGAGTAGCGGAATCATGACTAGCGCATCTCCCAGCCTATCCAGCCTTGTCGTCGTCATTATTGAGGTTCTCGCCCTTGAGAACCTTGTTTCGGTTGGGCTGGCAGCGCGACGGGTCGAGCACAGATAAGTCAAGCAAAAAAGGCCAGGTTTCAAGAGCCGCCCAACCGAAAGGGGCGGCTCTTTTCGTTAAAAGCCATGCGAACAAATCAAGAGACGTTCCACCGGAACGTCTCCACAAGAAAGGAAATGACCATGACCACCGAATACGACACACGCGCCGACTCTCCCGAATCGTACGATCCTTTCCCCGAGCTTACATTTCCGAGTGGTCTAAGCTCGACGGACCTGTACGACATGGTGCGCGAGCGGCCGAGAGATAGCCTGCCCTTTGCGTCGGATCAGACGACGCCCCAACCAGGCAGCACGCCGGCTCTCTCATAACCCGGCCTCGCACGCTTTTCCTAAAGAATCTAAGTTATTCTTTTACCAGCACCGAACGGTCACGCAGACGGCGCCACGCGCTTGGGCAAGAGGAACACAAACGCCACGCCCGCAAATCCCAACAGCGCGCACCATTGAAACGTCGCGCGTAGTCCCCAATAGTCGGCCATCGCGCCCACGCCGACGATGATGAGCGACTTGGTGGCAAACGTGGTCGCCATGTACAGGCCGTTGGCCGTGGCGGGATGATGGCGGCTGTATTCCTGCACGAGCGCCATCATCACCGGGTTGGTGGAAAGCGTGGTCAAGCCCACCGCCAGCAACGCCGGGTAGATGGCCCAACCTCGCACGGCGAGAAACAAGAGCATCAGCACAGGCGAGACCAACAAGACAAACGCCAGCACTCGACGGCGGCCCAACCGGTCGCTGATCGTGCCGGTGGTCAGCGCGCCCACCGCCCCGGCCACTTCGACGACGGAGAGCGCGCTGCCGGCCTGCCACAAGCTGGCGCCCTCCGAAGAAAGAAACGTGGGCAAAAAAGTAGAAAGCGCAACGGTCATGAACCCTTGCGCGACGACGATACCGGCGATGGGCAGCATCACCTGCCTCAACTCGCGCCACGACTCGGTCCACGAGCCATTGGCGTGAGTGGCCGGTCGCGCATCACTTATCCCGCGTGTCCGCCAGTAGAGCGCGGCGGACGCGGCCACGCCCAAGGGAATAAGCCGCCAGATGCCTTCCAGTCCCCACCACGAGACCGCCGCCACCGCCAGCAGCGGCCCGACCGTATAAGCCAGCGCCCCGCCCAGCATAAAGAAACTCATGCCCTGCCCCACTTGCCGGCCCGAGACGCGCGCGACCATGGCGGGCGTGGGCGTGTGCCAGACGGCGGTGCTCACTCCGGCCACGAGCAGCAGGATTACCAGCACGGTGTAGCCCGGCGCGACCCCGATCAGACTCATGACTGTTGCCGTGACGGCGGGAGTGAGGATGACGAACCAGCGCAAACTGCCCCGGTCGGCCAGCAAACCGAGGAATGGATTGATGAGCGAAGGAAGCTGTTGAAAAGCCGCCAGCGCTCCCGCCAGCGTCAGCGAGAGGCTGAGCTTTTGAATGATCAGCGGCAGCAGCGGCGCGAGAAAACTGGTGAAAATGTCGTGGATCAGGTGGCCGCCGGCGATGGTCAACACTTGACCTGTTTGAAACGTGCCGGTGATCGGCGCGGAGGTTTGCTTAGCATCAATAGCTTGAGCCATTCTATTTCCTGGTGGCAAAGTGGCGGTCATTGTATCACAGGCCGCGTGGGCGGACAATCGCCGCGCGTGTGGTAGAATGAC
>CAYHAR010000382.1:2029-3124 GCA_964354595.1 uncultured Anaerolineae bacterium
ATGCCATCACTCAAATTCGGCGTCATCGGGGTCGGCAACATTGCGCCGATTCACGCCGCTGCGATCAAGGGCGCGCCCGAAGCAGAGCTGGTCGCCGTTGCGACGCGCAACCCGCAGCGAGGACAAGCCTTTGTCGCTCAACACGGCGGGACGTGGCACGCCGATTACCGCGATTTGCTCGCGCGCGGCGACGTGGACGCGGTGACGATTTGCGCGCCGCACGACCTGCACGCGCCCATGACGTTGGACGCGGCGGCCGCGGGCAAGCACGTGCTGTGCGAAAAGCCGATGGCTCGCAGCGCCGCCGAATGCGATGCCATGCTCGCCGCTTGCGACAAAGCCGGCGTCACGTTGGGCGTCATCTTTCAGAGCCGGTTCGAGCCGCTGAGCCAGCAGCTCAAAGCCGCGCTTGACGCGGGCCAGTTGGGCCGATTGCTGTGGGTCAGCGCCAACACGCTCTGGCATCGCACCGACGAATACTATCGCAGCGGCCCGTGGCGCGGCACGTGGGCGCGCGAAGGCGGCGGCGTGCTGCTCAATCAAGCCATTCACGCGATTGACCTGCTGGTGTGGCTGGCCGGAACGCCCGCTCGCGTCACGGCGCAGACGCGGACGCTCAACCACGAGATTGAAGTTGAAGACTGCGGGCTGGCGCTCTTGGAATATGACGATGGCCGCCTGGGGCTGATCCAGGCGACGACGAGCGCATTTCCCGGCTATCCTGAGCGACTAGAGTTTTACGGCAGTCGAGGCAGCGCGATCTATCACAAAGGCCAGGGGCGATTAGAGTGGCATCGGGTTGACCCGCGCGAGGATCGCGTGGACGAGGCGGGCGTCAGCAGTGGCGCGGCCAAGCCGATGGACATCACGGCTGCCGCGCACACGGCCCAGTTCCAAGATTTTATCGCGGCCATTCGTGAGCGGCGACCTCCGCTGGTGAACGGACGCGAAGGACGACGCAGCGTCGAGCTAGTTGAGGCGATCTATCGCTCGGCGCGCGCGAATGCGCCTGTCAAGTTGCCGCTCACAGATTAGACTCGGTAGATCACAGTTTCGTAGTGACGACTTTTGCCGTGCGTACGCCAGTCGCTACTA
>CAYHAR010000383.1:0-3123 GCA_964354595.1 uncultured Anaerolineae bacterium
AAAGCAGGGCTGCACCTGTCCCACGATCAGCTTGCGATGATTTTTCATCGGCCCGGCGGCGTAATGCTCCAGCGCGGTCACTTGCTCATCGTCCAGCGCGCCGAGCTGCCGCAGCGCCTCGACGACGACGGCATTGCGCCCGCGCCCGTCGGCGCCGTCTTCCATGCCGCTTTCCATCTTGATCGCAATGCCCAACCCGGACGACAACAAGCCGATGCCGTAATACCCTTCCGCGCCGCCCTTGACGACAATATTTCCCTTGCCCACGCGCATCACGTCTGTGTCAAGCCGTTGGGTTCCGCCGACCATCTCTGGATACGCCATCATCGCCGAGGCGATGCGCCGCAGCGCCGAGCGGCGCGGCTCGCTCAACCCAGACGGATCCGCCAGCCGCGCAAATGCCAGCGCCGCGTTGCGCAGCGGGAGGGCGAACGTCGGCACGCTGCATCCGTCAATCGCCACGTCAATCGAATCGGGCGACAGGTCAGTCATCTCGGCCACGGTCTGTTTGATCGTGACTTGAAGCGGATGCTGCGGGCTGAGATAATCGGCGATAGGCAGCTTGCGATCCACGCACTGCGCCAGCATCCCGCTGTGTTTGCCGGAGCAATTGTTGTGCAGCGCGGAAGGCTTTTGTCCGGCGTTTTCCAACGCCCGCGCGGCCGGAGGATGCGATAGCGCATGTGTGCCGCATTGCAGCGCGCTCGCGTCCAGGCCGATGCGCGCCAGGATGCCCAAGACGGCCTGGACGTGAAACTCTTCGCCATTGTGCGAAGCCGCCATCACTGCCAAATCGCGGTCAGAAAATCCAAAGTGGTCAGCCGCGCCGCTTTCCACCAACGGCGTAAGCTGGAACGGCTTGGCCGACGAGCGCAGCCACGTTGTCAGGTCGGCGTCGCCGAGCGAGGCGACCAGGCGGCCGCGCGCGTCCACGACGGCCATCGCGCCTCGATACACCGCTTCGAGGCGCGAGCCGCGAATAACTTTGATGAGGGGGACGGTATTGAACATGAAATGACCTCGCTAGCGTCAAACGTAAAACGTCAGTCCACGTATAACGTTGACGACTCTGAAAAATTCGGATTTGAACCAAGTCACACGTACGCCACGGTTTTATATTGAATCCCTTTGCGTCTTTGCGGTGAGAAAAAGGCTTTTTGCATTAGAGTTGTTTTACTTTTTAGATTTGAGCATATCGTAAATGTGATCCAGCCCGGCCTTGATGCGCCGCTCGGCGAACTCACGCTCCTTTTCGGATACCGGGTAACGCGCGAGGAACTCGCGGACGAGCAGCGCCGTTTCGGCCCGGGGCCGCCGCAGGCGAAGGAGCGACTGGACGCGCGCGCGCATCGCGCGGAGATAGTCGGCCATTGGCTCAAGCGCTGCCTTGTTGCACGGGCCGCCTCGACCCGGGACGAGGGTCTTGGCCGCAAAGCTTTTGTCGCCGACTTTATTCAGCAGATCGAGCCACGTGGCAAGGTCGCCTTCTGATGTCACGGGATGGGCGTGGAATGCCAGCAGGTCGCCCATGAACAGCACGCCTTGTTGGGGCAAGTGGATCCACGTACTGCCCTCTGTCGCTCCGCCCACGCGCTGGATCACGATGGGGGCGTCCTTGTACAAGATCAGCTTGTCTGTAAACGTGATCTGCGGCAAGGTGATGCGCCAGTCGTCGGCGTCGGAGGAATTGGGAAGAGAGTCATCAACTTGGGGCACAGTGTCGCCATAGTTTTTTATTTTTTCCAACGCGGCCTTGTGCGCCACGACGACGCCCCCCAAGTATTGAAGGCTCGCAATGCGGTCGCGCTGCCCGTCGGTCAACACCACAAAACGGATGGGCCGATCGGTGTGCTTGGCGATTTGCGCGCGCCAGGCGCGGGCGTGGGCGGGCAGCGTTGGGCTGTCTATGCAAATCACGCCCGAATCGGTGACGATACAGCCGACGGTCACGCCGTGATAGCCGTGCTCGACATAGATGTGGGGAGCGATTTGTTTCATAGCCGTTACTCAGTTACTCTGCCGTTCAGCTACAGATTGACCGATTGACTGAACGACTGCTCGAACTTGATCCTCAGTAGCGGGAGGGCCGCCGCCTTGCGCAAAATCTGGCTTGCCGCCGCCGCCTTTGCCGCCGATCTGCTCGATGGCGCGGCGAACCAACTGCACAAGATCGAGCGAGAGATCGGACGAGCGCGCAAAGACGAACATGGGCTGCCGGCCTCCCGAGCCAAGCAAGACGACCGTCTTGGGCTTGGCCGCAAGCTTTTTTGCCATGGCGCGCAAGTGGGTGGGATCGCGCTCGGCCCAGGCGCGCGTGATGAGGCGGAACTCGCGCTCTTGCGCCGCGGCGTCCAGCTCGACCACTTCATATCCCATGATCCGGCTTTCGGCCTCGGAAAGCTTTTTGCGCCAGTCTTTGGCCTCGGCTTGAATGCGGTCAATCGCCTGGTCAAGCTCGCCATAGCCCACCGAAAGCGCGCCGGCGACCTGGGTGATCATCTGATGCTTGCGGCGATAGTCCGCGAGCGCGCGCTGACCGCAGCGGAACTCGACGCGCAGCGCGTCCGAGCGCCGGTCGAGCTTGACGATCTTGATGAGGCCGACCTGGCCCGTGCGCGCCACGTGCGTTCCGCCGCAGGGCGACCAGTCAAAGCCTTCCACCTCGACGATGCGGATGTTCGTCTCGACTTTAGGCGGCTTGCGCAGCGGCATCTGCGATAGCTCGGCGGCAGTGACAAAGCGCGCGATCACCGGGCGATCCTCGAACACGATTTGGTTCGCCAGGTCTTCGGCGCGCTCGATCCCCAGGACACCCTTAAGGGGTGTGGCGGGAGGCGACAAATCTTTGTTGTCCAGGTCAATCGTCAGCGTGTCGTCGGTCAGGTGAAAGCCGACTGTCTCCGCGTCGGCCGCAGCGATGAACGCTTGCGAGAGAATATGCTGGCCAGTGTGCTGCTGCATCAAGTCAAACCGGCGCGACCAATCTATCTCGCCGGTCACCTCGTCGCCCGCGATGTCTTGCGAAAGGACGTGCAGCACCGCGCCGTCCGCATTGCGCTCGATCACGTCCACCACGAGCGCATCGCCCAGCTTGCCCCGGTCGTTCGGCTGGCCGCCGCCCGT
>CAYHAR010000384.1:0-1244 GCA_964354595.1 uncultured Anaerolineae bacterium
GCAAGCGCCCGACCGGCGCATCGCCGGATAGGCGCACTCGTTCTTGTCGCGTCGCTGATCGTGATCGGCGCATGGACGGTGGTGATGCCCGGAGGCGTGCTGGGCCACGCCGACCTCGTCGGCTATGCCGTGTGCCATCGCATCCCCGAGCGGTCGTTCTTTATCGGCGGGCAACAGCTGCCGCTGTGCGCGCGATGCAGCGGCACGTACCTGGGCGCGTTAACGGGCTTTGGCGTGCTGTACCTCTTGGGCCGCCGCCGCGCGGCGAATCTTCCCCCGACCATCGTTCTCTTCATGCTGGCTCTTTTTGTGGCCGCCTGGGGCGCGGATGGAGTGAACTCGTACCTGACGCTTTTCCCTGGGCTGCCGCACCTTTACGAGCCGCACAACTGGCTGCGGCTGACGACCGGGACGTTGGAAGGCATTGCGCTGGCGAGCGTGGTGCTGCCGATTTTCAATCAAACGATGTGGGCCGATGCGACGGACGAGCACTCGCTGCGCGATTTGCGCGAGTTGGGCGTGCTAGTCTTGGCGGGCGTCGCCGTCATGGGCCTCGTGCTGGCCGAACCGCCCGCGCTGCTGTATCCGCTGGCAATCCTTTCCAGCGGCAGCGTGCTGTGGCTGCTCACGCTCATCAACTCGCTGCTGGCGACCATCGCCGCGCAGAGAGAAAATCGCGCTCGCGCGTGGCGTGATGCCGCGCCGATGATGCTCGTCGGGCTGGCGATGGCGTTGATCGAATTGAGCGCGATAGATTTTGGTCGCGCTTATCTGACACGTGTATTGGGCTTGCCGTTTTGACGCGCGTCGCTCGTCAACAATTGTGCTATAATTAGCTCGTATCGCGCCGCCGTTTTTTCCTCAACCAACGCAAGGAGGTGACATTGGATTTATGCTTGCCCATCCGCGCTCGTCTTGTGCCGCTATCCATCCCCCAACCATCATAAGGAGGTCACCATGGACTTTGGTAAAGCTTTTACTTACGTGTCGGAAGACCCGGACTGGCTCAAGAAAATCGGTCTGGGCGGCGTGATTGCTATCGTCCCCATTCTCAATTTTGCCGTCGCCGGCTATTCGCTCGAAGTCTCCCGGCGCGTCATTAACAACGAGCCTCGCCCGCTGCCTGAATGGGACGACATTGGCGGCAAGCTCGTCAAGGGCTTTTTGGTCGCCGTCATCGGATTGGTGTACGGGCTGCCGAACATTCTGCTGAGTTGCGTGTCGCAAGTGGCAGCGCAAGCGCC
>CAYHAR010000384.1:1344-3118 GCA_964354595.1 uncultured Anaerolineae bacterium
ACGGGCTGCCGAACATTCTGCTGAGTTGCGTGTCGCAAGTGGCAGCGCAAGCGCCTCAACTGCTTAGCTCTGGCAGCAAATCGCCGGACCAGACCATCTTGACAATCATGCTGGTCGTCACGGCATGCTTCAGTTGCCTGTCATTCCTCTACAGCCTGTTCATGATGGTGGTGCTGCCGGCGGCGATTGGAAATTACGCCGCCAAAGGTCAACTCGGCGCGGCGTTTCGCTTTGGCGAGGTCTTTGGCCTGGTGCAAAAGAACATTGGCACGTACTTGATGGTCCTGCTCATCAGCATCGCCGCGGGGATTGCCGCCGCGTTGGGCCTCATCGCGTGTGTCATCGGCGTCATCTTTACCGTGTTCTATTCCCAGCTCGTCATGGGCCATGCCATCGGCCAGGCGTACCGCGAGGCTAGCGCCAACGTCGGATTAGTGTGAGTCACAAGGAAAGGAGAAACGGCGATGGGGGGTGTGGCGGGCGTGTTTACGGCGTTCGGGCTTTCCGGCTCGGCAGGGCTGAATGCGTACCTGCCGCTGCTCATCGTCGCGCTGTTGGCCCGCTTTACGCCGCTCGTCCAGCTCCGCGAGCCGTGGACAGCCCTGACCAGTTGGTGGACGATTGGCGCCCTGGTCGCGCTGCTCATCGTCGAGACGGTCGCCGATAAAGTCCCCGCCGTCAATCACATCAACGACGTGATCCAGACGGTCATCCGGCCGGCGGCGGGGGCGATTCTGTTTGCGGCCAGCTCCAACGCCCTCGCCGACATTCATCCCGTGCTGGCCATCGTCTGCGGGATTCTTGTCGCCGGGTCCGTCCACCTGGTAAAGTCGGCGGCTATCCGCCCGGCGGTGACGGTGACGACGGCAGCGCCATCGGGCGGCACGGCCACGGTTCCCGCGAACATCATCGTCAGCACGCTGGAGGACATTGTGGCCATCATCACTTCGCTGTTGGCAGTGCTGGCCCCGTTCATCCTGGCGCTGGTGCTGCTCATCGCCGTCGTGACGATTGCCTGGTGGCTGTTGAATCAGCAACGCGCGCGCATGACGCGAGCATAAGTATGAGGAGATGATAGAATGGAAAATCTCGAACCCGTTTCACCGCCCGCCAAGAGCAAGCTGCCCGCCGTCGTCATTGTGATTCTAGTGTTGCTGGCGGCGTGCATCGTCATACCGATCTGCGTCATTGTGATTTTGGCCCTGTTGGGGCCGGCTATCGGCAACGTGTTCTCGAACATTGTGCTCAATGTCTAGGCGCGTTGCCCGAGAGGAGTGAATTTATGGCACAACAATACCCACCGCCGCAATACCCACCCCCACAATATCCGCCTCAATATCCGCCGCAGTATCCACAGTACCCGCCCCCGGCTCCTTCGACGAGCACCGCGGCGGTTATCAGTCTGATTGCCAGCATCCTGGGGATCATTGGCTTTCTGCCGCTCATTGGCAGCCTGATCGGCGTGATCGCCGGCAACTCGGCCAAGAGCGACATCCGCAACCGGCCCGGCCAGGTGACCGGCGACGGGATGGCGCAAGCCGGGGTCGTCATCGGCTGGATCGGGCTGGCGCTGTGGGGGCTGGGCATCTGCGCTTTCATGGTCTTGGGTGGTATCCCGCTCGTCCTTGGCCTGTGCGCAGCGTTGAGCAGCGGCCAGACGAGCATGTTGCCAGTTCTGCCGGCGGTTGGACTGGTGATTTCGTTTGTGCTGGCGCGTCTCTAGAGGACGATTTCATAAATTCTTGGGGTAATCCCTGCTCCCGTCGGGTCCGCT
>CAYHAR010000385.1:0-1637 GCA_964354595.1 uncultured Anaerolineae bacterium
GCGCCTGTCACCTCTAGCGGCATCCAGGCCCCCCCCAGCCCGGAGAACACAAACATCGGGATAATCGAAAAGATGACAGCCTGTTCATCACTGTGGGCCAAGATCCCAATCAAAAGACCCATCGCGGCGATACACAATGCTGCGCTCAAGGCCACCACCAGAGTTGCGCCGACCTCACGCGCGTAATCCACTCGCAGCGCAAGCTGTCCAAAGAGAATGAGCAAAAGGAATTGACCCAGGATGAGCGTGAGAATCGCCAGATAGTGCCCCACCAGGATGTGAATCCGGCGCGTGGCCGTCGTCAATAAACGTTGCAAGGCGCGCGTCTTGCGCTCTGTGACGATCACTTGCGCAGCGGTCAGCAGCCCGGCGATGGCAAATTGCAGCATTATGCCGGGCGAGAAGTGTGTCAACGACGTGATCGGGTTATCTTGCTGTTTAATGGCAGTGCTGGTCGTCTCGGCGATGGCAATGGGCGACTTTTCCCAGGCCGACAGAGCCTGATCAAATGCGTGATTGAACGGCAGTCTGGCTTGCGTGATCTGTTCCATGCTGAGCGCCGCGCTCACCGCGCTATCGAGCCGGTTGGCCGCCGCCAGGACTTCGGCCTGAATGCCCGTCCCGACGGAAGTGGAGGCATCGCCGCCAATCAGGACAAGTCGGGCATGTTTGCCGGCCAGGCTGGTCTTGCCGTACCCGGCCGGGACAATGATGGCCGCCGCCAGTTTTTCTTGCGCGACCAGTTGCTCCAATTCGAAAACGGAGCGGGCCTGATTCTCGTCCAGGCGAATGACCTTGGAAGCAGCAAGCAAATCGTGCAGCTTTTGGCTGAGGCGGCTGTTGTCTTGATCCAGGTAACCGACCGGCAGGCGAGAGTCTGATGAGCCGCCGAATCCGCCAAAAGCATAGCCGAACAACAGCGTAAACGCCACTGGCATGATGAGCAGGAACATAAAGGTCTTGCGGTCGCGCATGAGTTGAATCAAATCTTTTTGGGTAATGTCCAAGATGCGTATCACAATGTCTCCCTACGCATATCGTTTGTTAAAGCGCCACACGCCGATGACGAAAAAGGCGGCGCTCAACACCAGCATCGCCAACGCGGTCAACACCACGTCCACGACAGGCGCGCCGTTCATCGCCTGAAGCAGGCCGCGTATGGCCCAGCCCTGCGGCACCAGCAGCGAGACGGTGTTGCCCAACCGCGCGGCAGTGGGAGAGTTTATGTCAAAGATGCTGACCATGCCGAGCATGCCTGTCATGGCCAGCACGCCGCCGAAAACCGTGCCGCTCTGTTTGGTGCTCTTGAGCAGTGAGTTGATAAAGATGCCGAACGACGAAGCGATGAATACCGTGCCCGCCGCCGCCATGGCAACCGGCACAGGCGCGCCCCACTGAATGCCAAAGATCAGCCGCGCGGCAATGATCAGCGTCACCACCTGCACCAGCACGGTCAGAAAGACGGCCACGAGCTTGCCCGTCAGGATGACGGCTTGCGGTGTGGGCGTGGTGAACAAGCGCGGCAGGGTGTGCTCTTCTTCTTCCTTGAGGATGCTTTGGGCTGTGGATGAGCCGGTGAAAAAGGCATAGAAAATCATCATCCCGCCCATGATGGGGCCGACGATGCGAAGCAGCAT
>CAYHAR010000385.1:1737-3092 GCA_964354595.1 uncultured Anaerolineae bacterium
AACCGGTTGAGGATCGAGCGGATGATGCTCGGCCCGATGGTCAGCGTTGGGTCTTGATAGAATTCGATGACGGCTTGCTTATCGGGGTCGGCAAACTTTTTGGAAAAGTCGGTTGGGATGGCGATGGCGACCTGGGCCGCCTGCCCATCTACTGCGGCGTGGGCCGATTCGGCGCTGGGGGCAAGCGATACCTGTATCAGGTCGGCCATCTCTTTACTTTGCAGCACATTGACGACCAGTTCGCCCATCGTGCGGGCTTGCTTGCCGCCGGGGATGTTTTTGGCGCTGGTCTGAAACTTGGGACCGCCCTCGTCGAGATTCGCAATGATCACTTTGGTCTTGGGCAGGTTAAAGTCGCCGCCGCTGGCAATGTTGCCGAACATGACATAGAACATCCCCGTCATCAGCAGCGGGATGCCGAACATGAACACCAAAGCGAACATGCTGCGGAAGGAACGGAGCAGGTCTTTGAGGGCAATGTCGAGGATTTTCATAGCATCCCTAATCTCGCAACGCCCTTCCGGTCAGGTGCAGGAACACTGCCTCCAGGTTCGGCTCGCGGATGTCCACCGAAGTGATGCGGGTGGAGAGACGTGTGGCCGCCTCGAACAGGCGCGGCAAAACTGCGTTGCTATCTTCAACCAGCACGGTGATCTGGCCGTTCTCTGTCGAGACACGCGAGACGCCCTCGACGGCCCGCCAGGCCTCCAACACGCGGCCTGCTTCCACGTTGAGGGTCAGGTCAATGCGCGTTTGCTCCCCGACCAGTCGCACCAGTTCTTCGTGTGTGCCGCAGGCCATGACTCGTCCGTGATCCATGATGGCGATGTGGTTGCAGAGTTCCTGGGCTTCTTCCATGTAATGGGTGGTGTAGAGCACGGTCATGCCCTGGTTCTTGAGGGTCACCACACTGTCCAGGATATTGCGCCGCGATTGGGGATCAATGCCCGCCGTCGGCTCGTCCATGTAGATGACTTCTGGTTTGTGAAGTAGCGCCACGCCGATGTTGACGCGGCGCTTCATTCCACCCGAGAAGGTGCCCACGCGACCGTTGGCGCGGTCGCTCAGGCCGATGAGCTCCAACACCTCATTGACCCGCTGGCGCAGTCCTGCCCCGCGCAAGCCGTACATCTTGCCCCAAAAGGTCAGGTTCTCACGGGCAGAGAGGTCTTCATACAAGGCGATCTCTTGCGGCACCACACCCAGCACGGATTTGACGGCCATCGGGTCGCGCCGGATGGAATGGCCCATCACAAAAGCGTCACCTTCATCTGGGCGCAACAGGGTAGCGAGCATGGAAATGGTCGTGGTCTTGCCCGCGCCATTGGGGCCGAGCAGGCCAAAGATTTCGCCCG
>CAYHAR010000386.1:0-3082 GCA_964354595.1 uncultured Anaerolineae bacterium
CAAATCCGGCAGCGTGCCAGGCGGCCTCCAGCCTGGATTTGTCAATCCAGGCTGAGCAGTTACGTCTAATCTCAACCCAAGGAGGAGGCATGCCACAACGGTCCATTTCCCGCACAAAGCGACCTGCCGCGCGCCGTCTCAAAATCCTGGCCCGCAACGGCACGACCAAAGTCGTGCTCGACAACGGCCTGACCGTCATCGTGCGCGAATCGCACAACGCGCCGGTCTCGACGTTCTGGTGCTGGTACAAGGTCGGCTCGCGCGTCGAGCGCGCGGGCATCACCGGCATCAGCCACTGGGTCGAGCACATGCTGTTCAAAGGCACGCCCACCTTTCCCAAGCGCGAGCTGGACCGCCTGATCTCGCGCGAGGGCGGCGTGTGGAACGGCTTTACGTGGCTGGACTTTACCACGTACTTTGAGACGCTGCCCGCCGACCGTTTTGACCTGGCGTTTCGCATCGAATCTGACCGGATGACGCACGCTGCCTTTGACCCCAAAGAGGTCGAGTCGGAGCGCACGGTCATCATCAGCGAGCGACAGGGCAACGAGAACAATCCGGGCTTTTTGTTGGCTGAAGAAGTACAGGCCGCCGCGTTCCGCGTCCACGGCTATCATCACGAAGTCATCGGCGACCTGTGCGACCTGCAAACGATGACGCGCGCGCAGCTCTTTCAACACTATAAAACCTATTACGCGCCCAACAATGCGGTCGCCGTGGCCGTGGGCGATTTCCAAGCCGCCGACGTTATGAAAAAGATCCAAGCGGCGTTCGGCAAGGCCAAGCCGGGACCAGACTTGCCTGCGATCAATCGAGCAGAGCCGCCGCAAAAAGGCGAGCGGCGCGTCACCGTCGAAGGTGACGGGACAACGGCTTACGTCCAGGTCGCGTATCGCGCGCCCAATGCGGTGCAGGCTGATTTTCCCGCTCTCGTCGTGCTGGACGCAATTCTGGCCGGCGCATCGTCGCTGGCCGTGTTTGGCGGCGGCGCGACAAATGCCAGCTCGCGGCTTTACAAGGCGCTGGTCGAGACCGAGCTGGCGACGGACGTTTCCGGCGGACTGGGGACGACAGTTGATCCGTTCCTCTACGGCATCTCGGCCACCGTGCGCACGGGCCACACACCCGCTAAAGTCGAAGCCGCGCTCGACGCAGAGCTGGTTCGCGCCGTGGCCGAACCGGTCACCGAACAAGAAGTCGCCAAGGCCATCAAGCAGGCCAAAGCGCAGTTCGCCTATGGCAGCGAATCGGTGACGAACCAGGGATTCTGGTACGGCTTTTCCGAAGTGTTTGCCGATTACACCTGGTTCGAGTCGTACCTCGACCGGTTGGCGGCGGTCACCGTGGACGACGTGCAGCGCGCCGCTCAGGAATACCTGGGCAAGAGCAACCGCACGGTCGGGTGGTATGTTCCCAAGCAGTGATCAGTGATCAGTAGCCAGTGGTCAGTGATCAGAGGAAAAAGATATGACATCCATTCCTGGGCCTGAAAACATTTTCCGCCGCGAGTATCCCAATGGGATGACAGTGCTGGTGCGCGAAAACTTTTCCAGCCCTTCGGTGGTGATAGATGGATTGCTGCGCGTGGGCGGCGCGGACGACCCAGCCGACAAGGCGGGACTCTCGGCCTTTACGGCGTCGTGCCTGATGCGCGGGACAGAGCGCCGGACATTTCAGCAGATTTACGAAGAGATCGAATCCATCGGCGCATCGGTGGACATGGGCGGCGGGTTGAACACCACCGGCTTTGGCGCCAAGTCGCTGGCCGAAGATTTGCTGACGGTGGTTGACCTTTTGGCCGACGTGCTTCAGCATCCGACGTTTCCTCCCGCCGAAGTGGAAAAAGAGCGCGGCGAAATCCTGACAGATTTGGAAGAGCGCGTCAATGACACGCGGCGGATGGCCGGGCTGACCTTTCGCAAGTTGCTGTATCTCAACGGTCATCCGTATAGCCGCAGCGTGGAAGGCTACACCGAGACTGTCCAGGCGATCACGCGCGACGAGCTGGCAAGCTTTTACCAGACGCACTATGGCGCAAACGGAATGATCGTCAGCATCGTCGGCGCGGTCAAAGCCGAAGCGGCATTCCAAGCGTGGGAGCGCGCATTTGGCGCGCAAGCGTGGCATGGCGCAGATAATCACAGCCGGCGCGCGCCGATTCCGCCCGCGTTCCCGGTAGATGTAGTGCGCCGTGAATTTGTGGCCGTCCCCGGCAAGACGCAGAGCGACATTATCATGGGCTGCATCGGCCCGGCGCGCGCCGAGCCGGACTTTATGGACGCGGCGCTGTGCAATACCGTCTTGGGCGTGTTCGGGCTGATGGGCCGCCTCGGCGAAAACGTGCGCGACAAACTCGGCCTGGCCTACTATTCCTCTAGCCGCGTCGAAGGCGGACTGGGGCCAGGACCATGGATAATGGCCGCCGGAGTGAACCCAGGCAACGTCGAGCGCGCGACTGAGGCGATGCGCGCCGAGGTGCGTCGCATCCGCGACAAGCTCGTGGGCGCAAAAGAGCTGGCCGACAACAAATCGTTCGTCACCGGAACGCTCCCCCTGCGATTGGAAACCAACGACGGCGTGTCGGGCATCATCCTGGACATGGAACTGTTCAATTTGGGGCTGGATTACCTGCAACGCTACACGGACATGATCCATGCCATCACGCCCAAGCGCATCCAGGCCGCCGCGCAAAAATATCTCGACCCGGATCGCTACGCGCTCGCCATTGCCGGGCCGGAGGTCAGCGCAGGTTGATCACCACCGGCGTTGACATTGTTCACATCCCCCGCGTCGAGGCGGCGCTCAAGCGTCATGGCGTGCGATTCATCGCGCGAGTATTCACGCCTCGCGAGGTGGCTGCATCGCGCGGCATGGCGCACGAGCTGGCCGCTCGCTTTGCCGCCAAGGAAGCCGTGTCCAAGGCGCTCGGCGTGGGGATGCGCGTCATGTCGCCTTTTGGAGTCCAGTTCCACGAAGTAGAGACATTGCGTGACCCGCTCGGCAAACCCGTCGTCGCGCTCTCTGGTCGAGCGGCTGCCCGCGCCCAAGAGCTCGGCCTGACCGAGTGGGCCATCAGCCTGAG
>CAYHAR010000387.1:0-3074 GCA_964354595.1 uncultured Anaerolineae bacterium
CTCCCAAATGATGCCCCCGATCAGCGCCCACGCCACGGCGACCGTGATTGGCGGCGAGGGTGGCATGTGGCTGGCAACGTTAAAAGACCTGGTCAATTCGACCAGCGTGCCGTAAGGCTTGCCGCCCGCCGCGCCGAGCCTGCGATTTGTCCGAACAGCAACAACCGATTTTGAGCGCAGGAATTGCGCCTGACAAAGGAGCCCTGATGTCCGAAGCGATTGAGAAGCGGGTCCTGGCCGAGGTTGACCGCCGGTTCGGCGAGGCGGTCGAGTTTCTGCGCGCTCTGGTCCGCCAGCCCAGTACGCTCGGCAACGAGCGTGGCGCGCAAGAGTTGGTGCTGAACCAGTTCCGGCACATGGGGCTGGACGCGCAGATGTGGGACCTGGACCCTCAGGTGCTGCGGAACTATGCCGGCTTTGGCCGGCTGGATATCAGCTACGTGAGCCGGCCGAACGTCACGGCCCTCTGGCCGGCAGCTGCACCCGGCGGCAAGAGTGTCATCTTGAACGGCCACATTGACGTGGTGAGCCCGGAACCCACCCGCCAATGGGAGCACGACCCGTGGGGCGCTCAAGTGGAGGGCGATTGGATGTACGGGCGCGGCGCAGGCGACATGAAGGCCGGGGTCGCTGCGATGCTGCTGGCCGTGGAAGCCGTCAAGGCAGCCGGCGTCGGGCTGCGCGGCGATGTCATCCTCGAAAGTGTGATCGAAGAAGAATGCAGCGGCAACGGGACGCTCGCCTGTGGAGTGCGCGGGCTAAAGGCCGATGCGGCCATCATCCCCGAGCCGGAAGGGCTCACCGCCAGCCTGTCGGCGGCCGGCGTGTTCTGGTTCCGGGTGCGGGTGCAGGGGCGCGGCAGTCACGCGCTATCCGCCAGCTCGGCAGTGAACGCGATCGAGGCGATGCTGCCCCTCATCGGCGCGCTGCGGCGGTTTGAGGCGGAAAAGAACGCGCGCGAGCATCCGGCGCCTTACCAGGTTGTGCCCCATCCGATGAACCTGAACCTCGGTACCCTCCGCGCGGGTGACTGGCCGTCCAGCGTCCCATCCGAGTGTGTGCTGGAGGCTCGGTTTGCCTGTTTGCCCGGCACGCCCGTGGCGCAGGCCAAGGCCGAGCTGCGCGAGGTCATCTTGAACGCGGCGCGGGCGGATGCCTGGTTGGGCGAGCACCCGCCGCAGGTCGAGTTCTTTGGCCTGGATTGCGAGCCTTCGCTGACCGATCCGGCCTGCCCGCCGATGCAGGTGCTGGCTGGCTGCCATCAGGCCGTGGTGGGCCAGTCGCTTGCTTTCAAGCCTTCCACGGCGACGACCGATGAGCGCTTTTTCAACAACTATTGGAACACGCCGGCGACTGCCTACGGTCCCGCGGCCGAGGGTATACACGCTCCCGACGAGCGGGTCTCGATCTCGAGCATTGCGAACGTGGCGCGAGTGCTGGCGCTCTTTGTGTTGCGCTGGTGTGGGGCCGCACTTGTCTGATTCCCGTTGACCAGTTCCCGCGTTCTGTCATCCTGAGCCGCAAAGCGGTGTTCGATTGTTGACGAGCGGCGCAAAGCGTGCTATTCTGTCCCGGCGAGGGTACGATGTCTGCCTTGATTCTGCGATTATCCAGCGAACCGGTCATCAGCCTGCCGGCCGATCTGGCGCAGCGCGCCGGATGGCAGGAAGGGACATCCTTGCAAGTTGTCGTCTCGGCTCAAGGACTTGAACTCCATCCGGCGGATCAGGTCTTGCCCGACGCGACAGGTTGGCCGATCCGCCAGGCGCAATTGCGTGAGCGCGCCACGGCGCTTGGCCTATACGAGCCGGACCGCCGGGAAGAGTATTGGCAAATCGTTTCCCCCCTGATGGTAGAGCTCGATCACGAGCTCTACGCCTGAGACGGTTTCGCAATGCCCACCTCTACATTCTTGCGCGGTCAGCTTTACTGGGCCGACGTCCCTTACCTGCCGGACGCCGCTCGCAGGCCGGTGAATTGCGCGGGGCGCTCACCTTCAAGCTTCGCCCGGTGCTCGTCGTAAAGTGATTTCTACAACACTCAATCGCGCTACAATTACCTCGTGGTTGCGCCGGTACACTCCCTCAAGGCCGAAGATAAAGCCAAACTGCATCGCGTGAACTATGCCGCTGATCTGGTGCTCGAGGCTGGCGACGGCGGGTTGCCTCAGCCATCCGTCATCTTTCTCAACCGGTTGCGCACGCTCCACAAGAATCTGGCCGAGAACCTCATCGGTCAATTGCCGCCGCATCGGATGGAAGAGATGGACGCCCGGCTTGCCTTTTGCCTCGGCTTGTTCTAATCCCATCCCCACTCCGCCGCAACAATAAATCGCTCCTCGCCCATTCTTTCGCCGATTCGCTGAAAACAACTTGACAAAACCGAACTTTTGTGCTATCATACTGCCAAACAGAATAGCATATTCCAATAGGTTTTTCCGGGCGGCAAAACTATTGCCGCCCGTCGCTTTTTAACAGGCCACTACTCAGCCCGGACGCCGCGCGCAAATCCAGGCCCACCGGCCAGAGTCGCTGACCAGTTACAAGCATAAAGGATAAGCACAAGTAATACTTGGTGCCTTTGAGCCTTTGTGGGTAACTACCGCCTTTCGCCGAAGGCGTGTGAATCCTGTATATCCTGTTAAACCGGCTGAGCAGTTACCTTTGGCAAAAAATAGGTACCCAAATGACAAGTATCCTGATGCGTCTATGTCCAGATTAAAAGGACAGGCAAGGAGTCGAATGAACATTCGCGTCAATTCCACCAGCCCGGCCGGGTCATCGCCGCACAGCGCCCGGCGCTCGATCAGACCGAGTTCCCAGCTCGTTTGGGATCACCCTGCCGGGCCGCCAACTGCCCCCAGCCAATTTGCCCTGCGCGCCGCTCGCCTGCCGGATTCGTTTCTCCAAAACTTTATTCCTCCCGGCGATTACACAATTACACAATTACACATCCGGCATGACGCGGCCCGCCATCTGTCGCTGACCCCGGCCAGGGGGCGGCCTGCGCTCCGCGATCCACTTGCATTCTGCATTCCGAGGCGCCCATGAATTACACTCGATCCGTGTATCCGT
>CAYHAR010000388.1:0-3071 GCA_964354595.1 uncultured Anaerolineae bacterium
GTTGGTTCATCGAGCGCGGCGCTGCCCGGAAAGAGCGAAGCCGTGTGCCCATCGTCACCCATCCCCAGCAAGACAAGGTCGAAACAGGGTGATGGCGACTTGCGGACGTTGCCAACAAAGAACGTGCGTAATGTCCGCTCGTAGGTTATGGCCGCTGGCTCGGGTTCCTGCTCGCAGGGTATGCGGTGAATGTTGAACGGGGGAATCGGCACGTGATCGAGCAAGGTCTCACGAGCCATTCGATAATTGCTTTCTAGGTGATCTGGAGGGACGCAACGCTCGTCGCCCCAAAAGACGTAAACGTGCGGCCAGTCCACCTGGGCGGCGAACTGTCGGGTGGCTAACAATGAGTAGAGCGTGCGTGGAGTTGACCCGCCCGAAAGGGCCACTGTGAACTGGCCGTGTTCGGACATTGCAGCGTTTGCCCGGGCGCAAAAATGGTCTGCTGCGGCGTGCGCCAAGCTGGAAGCGTCTGGATAGGTCTTGATTTCAACTGTCATCGTTTTGGTGCCCGCCGCAGCTTTTAATCCACGACCAACCCGCGCGGGCCAGCAGCTCGTCCGCCTCGCCGGGCCCCCAACTTTCTGGCTCGTAAAAGAGCAGAGGCGGCGCATCGGGCTGCTGCCATTTTGCCAGAATCGGATCCACCAATCCCCATGCCAGCTCGATCTCGTCGGCCCGGGCAAACAGGGCAGCGTCCCCATTGATCGCGTCCAACAGCAGCCGCTCGTAAGCTTCCGGAAGCGCGCTCGCGCCGAAATCGTCGGCATAGTGAAAATCCATTTCGACCGAACGGGGCCGCATACCAGCCCCGGGCTCTTTGGCCTGAAAACGCAGGTGGATCCCCTCGTCGGGCTGGATACACAATGAGAGAACGTTGGGGACGATCCGCTCCCCAGGCAGCGTGGGGAACATCATGTGTGGCACACACTTGAACTGGATCGTGATCTGGGTGGACTTGGTCGCCATCTGCTTGCCCGAGCGAAGATAAAAGGGGACGCCACCCCAACGCCAGTTGTCCACAAACATCTGCAGTGCAGCATAGGTCGGCGTCTGCGAGCCGGTTTTCACTCCCGGCTCCTCGCAGTAGCCACGATACTGCGCTCGCACACTCCAGACCACGGGGCGAATCGCCTGCAGCACCTTGACTTTTTCATCCCGCAAGGCATCGGCTTCGAACATGGCCGGGGGCTCCATCGCCGTCAGCGTCAACAACTGGAGCATGTGGTTTTGAAACATGTCGCGCAAAACGCCGGCCTCGTCATAGTATCCGGCACGGTGGCCGACGCCGATGCTTTCCGCCATGGTGATTTGCACATGGTCCACATAGTTCCGATTCCACAGCGGCTCAAAGATCGCGTTGGCAAAGCGAAAGGTCAAAATGTCCTGGACGGTCTCTTTGCCCAGGTAGTGGTCTATGCGGTAGATTTGGCTCTCGTCAAAGACGGCATGAGCCTGCCGGTTCAACTGGCAGGCGCTCTCCAGGTCGTGCCCAAAGGGTTTTTCAATGATGATCCGCCGCCAACCGTGCTGGCTGCGGTTCAACCCGGCCTGGCCCAACTGTCCGATAATCACCGGGTATAGCTCAGGTGGGGTGGCCAGATAGAAAAGAACATTTTCCTGGCCACCTGCGCCAGCGCCAAGCGGGGCCAGTCGTGCGGCCAGGCGGCGATAGGTCTCTGGATCATCATAGCTGCCCGCCAGGTAAGAATAGCGCGCGGCAAGCTGAGACCAGCGTTCGCACACACCCGGCTTGAGCCGCGCATATTCTGCCACTCCTTCGTAGAGCCGATCCAAGAAGGCCTCATCCGAAAGAGGCGTGCGTGCTATACCGATGACCCGAGTCTCTGGGGACAGGAGGTTCTCGCACGTCAGGCTATGCAAGGCGGGCACCAACTTGCGTTGCGTCAGATCGCCCGACGCGCCCAAGATGACAATGCTAACGGGAGGAGAAGAATTTGATTGGCTCATGGCGTAATGACCGTCCGCACGTTGCCGCCGAATCGCTCCAGCTCGTCCAGCGCCGCGTTGATCGCCAGGGCGTCGAGCGGCACCGTGCGAGTGATCACGTCTGAAAGGTTGAGCCTTCCCCGGCGGGCAAGTTCAAGCAGGAACGGCAGTTCTGAGAAAAGATGGTCCGACGAACCGATGACCTCTGCCTCTTTGCCTAAAAGCTCGGTGTAGGGATACACCTCAAAGGATTTCTTGGTCAATCCCACCAGCGCCGCTCGACCCAGCACCGCCAGAGATAGCACTGCTTGTCTCATTGTCTGCGGAAGGCCAACCAGTTCGAGGGCCACATCCACGCCTCTGCCCTTGGTCAATCGCCTGATCTCGGCGACGGGATCGGTTTGGGTAGCGTTCACTGGAATGGCTCCATATCTTTCGGCCAGCTCCAGTTTTTCCTCGACGATGTCTACCGCGTAGACTTCCAGCGCGCCAAACGCTTTGGCAAGCTGAATCGCCGACATGCCCAATCCCCCGGCTCCAAAAATCGCCACGGTCTCGCCGGCCTGCATTCTCGCTTTGCGCAGCGCGTGAAAGCAGGTGGACGACGAGCACATCAGCGCCGCGCCTTGCTCAAAGGGAATCTCGTCCGGCAAGATGACGACGCTGCGCGCGGGCATGACCATGTACTCGGCGTAGCCGCCATCGCGGTGCTTGCCGATCATTTTGCCTTTTACGCAAAATTGCTCGTTGCCCCGGCTGCAATAGGCGCAGTCGCCGCAGGTAACCAAGTAGTGGACGCACACTCTATCGCCTGCTTTCACGTGGGCGACCTGCGCGCCGGTCTTTTCCACCACGCCCGCGACTTCGTGCCCCAGCGTCAAGGGGAGCGGGCCTGCTGGCGAAGCGCCTGCCCGGTAATGCACGTCCGAGTGGCAGATGCCAGCAGCCTTGACGCGCACCAGGACATCTCTTTCGCCCACAATCGGCCAAGACACCTCTTGCATCTGAAGCGGCTGTCCCACTGCGACCAGACGGACTGCTTTCACAACACACCTCCAGTTCGAGTCATGGATGGATAGTGTACTTGCGCGAAGGACGGTTGTCAAGTTCAAGATCTCTCG
>CAYHAR010000389.1:0-3061 GCA_964354595.1 uncultured Anaerolineae bacterium
TCGCTTTGACAGTTCCGCCCTTCTCGTTTACAATCAGCCTTCGGCTGACTAGTCCGCTAGTCCAGTAGTCGAATAGTTTGCCAGTCCAGTAGTCGGGCGCAGCGTCCGGCTACAAGACTGTGTGACTAGAAGACTGGGCGACTAGGTGACTACAAGACTATATGACTACGGGACTAAAATGAAAGACTACAAGACCGAAAACATCCGCAATATCGTCCTGATGGGTCACGGCGGCTCGGGCAAGACTTCGCTGGGCGAGGCGATGCTGTTCGACACTGGCGCGACCAACCGCATAGGCAGCGTCGGCGACGGCACGACCGTCTCGGATTTTGACGACGAAGAGATTCGCCGCCACATCTCGCTGATGACGGCGCTGCTGCCGGTCGAGTGGGCCGGCCACAAGCTCAATGTGCTCGACACGCCCGGTTACACTGACTTTGGCGGCGAGGTAAAGGGCGCGGCGCGCGTAGCCGATTGCGCGCTCGTCGTCGTGGATAGCGTGGCCGGCGTGGAAGTGGGCACCGAGATGGCGTGGAGCTATGCCGACGAGTGCAAGCTGCCTCGGATGGTGGTGATCGCCAAGATGGACCGCGAAAACGCCAACTTTCGCAACACGCTCGACAACCTGGTCCAATCTTTCTCCGACAACAAGTTTGTCCCGCTGCAACTGCCGCTCGGCAGCCAGGCCGACTTTGAGGGCGTGGTGGACCTGGTGACGCTCAGGGCTAGGCGCGGCGCAAAGGGCGACGTGGGCGACGTGCCCGCCGCGCTCAAGGACGAGGTGGCCGAGTTTCGGCTCAAGCTGATGGAAGCCGCCGCCGAAGGCGACGACGAACTCATCGTCAAGTACCTCGACGGACAGGAGTTGACCGAGGACGAGATCAAGCGCGGGCTCAAGATTGCGATTGTCAAGGGCAGCGTCGTTCCCGTGCTGTGCTGCGCGGGCACGGGCAACATCGGCGTGGCCGCATTGATGGACACGCTCATCGCGTTCGCGCCTTCGCCGCTCGATCTGAGCGCCGCCAAGGCCAAGAGCCCGGCCACACAAGCCGAAGAAGACATCGCCCCGCGCCAGGACGCGCCGCTGGCTGCGCTCGTCTTCAAGACAACGGCTGACCCTTACGTGGGCAAGCTCACCTACTTTCGCGTGTATGGCGGCCTCCTCGCCAGCGACAGCCGGGTGTTCAACCCGATCAAGGGCCAGGATGAACGCATCGGCCAGATTTACGTGATGCGCGGCAAGGAGCAAATCCCGGTGGCGTCCATCAAGCCGGGCGATATTGGCGCGGTGGCCAAGCTCGCCAACACTGGCACAGGCGACACGCTGTGCGACAAGGGCCACCCGGTCGTTCTCCCCCCAGCGACGTATCCGGCTCCCCTGATGACGGTGGCCGTCGAACCCAAGACCAAGGCCGATAGCGCCAAGATGGGGCCGACGCTCACTCGCCTGGCGGAAGAAGACCCCACGCTGCATTGGCACCAGGAAGCCTCCACACGGCAGACCATCCTGGCCGGCATGGGCGATAGCCACCTGGACGTGGCGATCAAGCGCGCGCACAACAAGTTTGGCGTCGAGATTCTTACCAGCACGCCACGCGTGCCCTACCGCGAAACGATCACGCGCGAGGCGGCCTCTACTTACCGCCACAAGAAGCAGACTGGCGGCGCGGGCCAGTTCGCCGAAGTGGAAATGGCAATTTCCCCCAACGAGCGCGACAAGGGCTACGAGTTCTCGTGGGATGTGTTCGGCGGCGCGGTCAGTGGCTCGTTCCAGACCTCGATTGAAAAGGGAATAAAGGCCGTGCTGGAAACCGGCGTCATCGCGGGCTATCCCGTCGTGGACGTCAAGTGCTCGGTGATTGACGGCAAGGAACACCCGGTGGACAGCAAGCCCATCGCGTTCGAGATCGCCGGGCGCGAAGCGTTCAAGCAGTGCTTCCGGGAAGCCGGGCCGGTGATGCTCGAACCGATCATGACTATCAAGATTTCCATTCCCGAACGCTACAGCGGCGACGTGATGAACGACATGAACACCAAGCGTGGGCGCGTGCTGGGAATTGACCAGCAAGGCACCAGGACCGTCATCACCGCCAGCGTGCCATTGGCCGAGGTGCAAAAATACGCCGCCGATCTCCGCTCCATCACGCAGGGACGCGGCGTGTACTCGATGGAGCTGGATCACTATGAAGAGGTGCCCAGCTACATCGCGCCCAGCGTCATCGAAAAAGCCAAGCAGGAAAAGCAAGAAGCCAAAGAGTGATCAGTGCTCAGTAGTCAGTGAGCAGTAGGAAACGCAGACCTCCGAGGTTGGAAAAACCTCAGAGGTCTTTTTTTTGTTGAGGAGGAATCACCCGCTCATCAAGCGGCGCGAGAGTTTGAGCAGGCCGCGCAGCGCGCGCTGAGTCGCGGTCGGATGTTGGACGCTATCCAGGCTGGTATCGTAAGCGCCCATCGCCGCGAACCACTGGCCTTGCTTCATCCGCAAGCGGCTGAGCGCGCGCCACGTTTCGGCGGATAAATCTGCCGCGCCCGCCGCCTCAAATAGCTCGATAGCTTCTTTGTAAAGTGTCACCGCACGCTCGCGCTGGTCGCGCGACTCGGCCAGCGCGCCCAGGTTGCCCGCCACCATGCCTTGCGATTTGCGGTCGCCCAGTTTTTCAAACAACTGGCGCGCTTGGGTGAACGCCGCCTCCGCCTCGTCAAGGCAAGCGGCTTGCCGCGCCGCCACGCCGCGATTGTTGGCGCACTCGGCGGCCTGCGCGGTATCGCCCTTGGCAAGGAACGCCGGCTGCGCCTGCGCGAACGCGGCGATGGCCTCCTCGAACCGCCCCGCGCGGTAGTGCTCTATTCCTTGGTTCTCGAGTTCGTCAGCAGTCGGCATTATCGCCTCGCCATCCAGTTGCAAATGATGGTTCTCGGATTGCCCGCTCTGAAATAAAAAATCCGAGATCCGAAACTTAATAGGTGATGTCCAGCAGCCCTTCGGCAATGTTGCGAATCGTTCCGGCGGGCATCTCGGCCAGGTGCATCGCCACGCGCAGATAGGTGGTGTTGACCGGCT
>CAYHAR010000390.1:0-3056 GCA_964354595.1 uncultured Anaerolineae bacterium
CGCCGCACTGCTGCCATCCCTCTTATGCACAGGGCTATTACGACCGCGATAACCCGTTCTATCTCGAATGGGATCAAATCACGACCGACCCGGCGGCCACCGCCAGGTGGCTGGACGAGTGGGTGTATGGCGTCAAGGATCGCGACGAATATTGGCAAAAGCTGGGTAAAGAGACTCGCCAGCGGTTGGCCGTGCAACCCAGATACAGCCAACCGGTGAATTACGGAAATGTCTCGTGAGACGATAAGCAACGCGCGATAAGCGATTTGCTAAAAGGGGGACACATGAGCGCAGACTCGTCACCGATTCGTGTGGGTTTGTTGATGGGCGTGGGCGGCCTGGGCGACCAGTCCTTCAATGACTCGGCCTACCTGGGCCTGTTGGCGGCTCAGGGCCAGTACAACCTCCAGTTTTCCACCGACACCTGGGGGATGCTGAACCAGAACCTTGCCACGTTGCGCAAATGGGCTGACGCCGGCACCGATTTGATCATTGCCTTGGGGTACGGCCACGGCCCGTCCATCACGCAGGTGGCCGCCGAGCGTCCCGAGCAGCGTTTCGCCATCGTAGACACCGTCGTACAAGCGCCCAACGTCTGGTCCATCATCTTTCGCGAATACGAAGGCGACTTTGTGGTGGGCGCGTTGGCGGGTCTCGTCACACAGACACATCGCGTGGGGTTCGTCGGCGGTGGCACGACGCCCATCGTGCGGCGCATCGAGGCCGGATATGCCCAGGGCCTGGCGCACATCAATCCGCACATCGGCCTCCTGGCAGATTACGTCGGCGTGTTCGACGACCCGGCGCGCGGACGACTCTTGGCGGAAACGCAATACGCCTCCGGAGCGGACGTGATCTTTCAAGCCGCCGGGCGGTGCGGGCTGGGCGCGATAGAGGCCGCCAAGTCGTTCGGGCGATACATCATCAGCACCGGCGCGGATCACAGCGAGCTGGCTCCCGAAAGTGTGCTGACCAGCCGCGTCAAGCGCGTGGACAATACGGTGTACGACGTAGTGGCCGCCGTGGCGGACAGGACGTTCCAGGGTGGCAGCATCCACAGCTACGGCTTTGCGGAGGATGGTCTGACGCTGGCCCCCTTCCGCCCAGAGGTGGCACGCGTCGTCACGCCAGAGCTTCAAGCGCGGCTGCGCCAGATTCAAGAGGACGTGTCCTCGGGCAAGATTCAGGTCAAGATAGACCAGGCTTAGTCGAGACCTCCGAGGTTGAAAAAACCTCGGATGTTTTTTAGAGATGAGCAGATGCCCAAATCCAGATCGCGCACACAATTCGTCTGCCAGCAATGCGGCGGCGCTCAGCCCAAGTGGATGGGCCGCTGCCCGGATTGCGGCGAGTGGAACAGCCTGGTCGAGGTGACCGAGCCGAAGACCCGCGAGAAAAGCGTGTCCGCCGCGCCGGGCGTTCGTCCTCAGCGGCTCACTGAAGTGTCGCTTGGCGACATGGCGCGCCTGCGCGTAGAGATGCAAGAATTCGAGCGCGTGATGGGCGGGGGCATCGTGCCCGGCTCGCTCACGCTCGTCGGCGGCGACCCGGGCATCGGCAAATCCACGCTGCTGATGCAGCTGGCGGCCAGCCTCGCCACGCCCGGTTGCTCCGTGCTGTACGTCTCTGGCGAAGAGTCCGTCCAGCAACTCAAGATGCGCGCCGACCGGCTGGGCATGTCCACCGAGCATCTGTTCCTCGTCACCGAAACCGACCTCGACGTGATCCTCGGCCACATCGGCGAGATCAAACCGCGCCTCGTGGTCGTGGATTCGATCCAGACCATGTACCTGGACGAGCTGACCTCGGCGGCGGGCAGCATCAGCCAGGTGCGCGAGTGCGCCGCGCGGATGCAAAACATGGCCAAGTCGTCCGGCGTCGCGGCGATGCTCGTGGGCCACGTGACCAAGGCCGGCGCGCTGGCCGGACCCAAAGTGCTCGAGCACATTGTGGACACGGTATTGTATTTGGAGGGCGACCGCTTTCACACGTACCGCCTCCTTCGGAGCGTCAAGAATCGCTTTGGCGCGACGAGCGAAGTGGGCGTGTTCGAGATGCGCGGCGACGGCATGGTCGAAGTGTCGAACCCCTCCGAAGCATTTTTGGCCGAGCGATTGGCCGCCGCGCCGGGCAGCGCGATTGCGGTGACGATGGAGGGCACGCGCCCGCTGCTCGTCGAGGTGCAGGCGCTCTCGTCCACTACGTCGTTCGGCTTGCCGCGCCGCACCGCCAACGGCGTTGACTTTAACCGGCTGCTGCTCCTGGTGGCGGTGCTGCAAAAACGTATCGGGCTCAAGCTGGGCGATCAGGATGTGTTCGTCAACGTCATCGGAGGACTCAAGATCGGCGAGCCGGCCGCCGACCTGGCCGTTGCCCTTGCGATTGCGTCCTCGATGCGCGACCTGCCCGTCGCGCCCGACCTGGCGATCATTGGCGAAGTGGGGCTTTCAGGCGAGTTGCGCGCCGTGAGTCAACTCGGCGCGCGGCTGAACGAAGCGGCCAAGCTCGGCTTCCGGCGCTGCCTCGTTCCCAAGGGACTCAAGTCGCGCGTGGTAAATCAACCGGCCGGGCTGGACGTCGTCGGCGCACGCAGCCTGGGTGAGGCGATTGAGGTAGCGCTGGCGGCGCAACGAAAGTAAAAGCCATGCCACGTTATGCGCTTGTTATTGACGATGCTCGTGTCGCTGCGACTAGCATCGCGCAGACGCTCGAACTGCTGGGCTATGAAACGGAAATCGCCTACGGCGCGCGCCCGGCCACCGAAAGCGTGGCCCAGCGCGTCCCGGACGTCATCTTGCTCGACATCAACATGCCGGGCGTAGATGGAGTAGAGGTCTGCCGTTACCTCCGCCGTGAACCGCGCACCGCCAAGACCCTCATCATCGCCATGTCTTCCGAAGCTCAAAATGAAGTGATAGATCAGGTCTACGCGGCCGGGGCAAATGTCTTTCTGCCCAAGCCCATCGAGATAGATGCTTTGGAGCGGACATTAAAAGACTTTTTTGCAGACTATACGCAATAGCGCGCGCAGCCTGGACAAAGCGACTGAGGCGGCG
>CAYHAR010000391.1:0-3037 GCA_964354595.1 uncultured Anaerolineae bacterium
CGGATGGCCTCGCCCAGCTCTTCGACCGATGCGGGACGTATGGCGCGCACAGCCGCTTCGCATCCGTCGGCCAACATGACCAGCGCGGTCTCTTTGCTTTGGGGTTTGGGGCCTGGGTAGCGAAACATTTGCTCGTCCACCTTGGACGCATCGCCGCCGGCTTGTTGGACGGCTTTTTGATAGAGGAAACTGATACGCATAGTGCCATGATGTTCTGGGATGAACGCGCAGATGCGGCTGGGCAGCCGGTAACGCCGGGCCAGGGCTAGCCCGTCTTTGATGTGGCGCGTGATGATTTCGGCGCTGGCGCGCGGGTCCAGTCTTTCGTGAATGTTGCTGCTCTCGATTTGATTTTCGACAAACATGTAGGGATGCGCGGTCTTGCCTATGTCGTGGTAAAACGCGCCGACGCGCACCAGGAGCGTGTCTGCGCCGATGCGCTCGGCGGCTTGCTCGGCCAGGTTGGCGACCATCAGCGTGTGGTGATACGTGCCCGGCGCTTTCATCAGCAGCAATTGCAGCAGCGGATGGTTGGGGCGTGAGAGTTCCAACAATTGCAGCGTCGTGGTCACGTCAAAGAGATTCCCAATCAGATACAACCCGCCGATGGAGAGACTGGCTGCCACGCCGCCGTTAATGATCCCCGTCAAAACCAGCGTCACCATGCCGACTGCGTCGGTGACGCCGCCGGGCAACCGAAACGCCAGGATGACGGCGACGTTAAAGAGCGCCACGTACAGCCCGGCGCGGAAAAAGGCGCTCAGCCGCTCGATGCGCTCCAGCACCAGCGTGGCGGCCAGGCCTCCGACGGCCGCGAATACGCCTAACTCTAGCGATCCGCCGCTGAGCACGCCGACCAGTATGCCCATCACCCCGGCCACGACCACGGCCAGGTGCGGCCCCGCCAGGACGGTCAAGAGCATCGGCAGCGCAGCCGCCGGAAAGAGATAGGGCAACACCGTGCGCCCGGTGATCATGGCTTTGGCGGTTACGGCGAACAGCAGGATGAGCACGGACAGCAGCACCAGGTTGCGCTGGCGATTCCAGATGGCGGCCTCGAATCGCCGCAGGTATAGTCCCAACAGGAGGGTGACCAGGACGGCGTGCAACAAGGCGCTCGCTAAATCGCCCCAGCCGGTTTTGGGTTGGCGCAGCCCCAGGCGGTCCAATGCTTCCACATCCAGCGGCGTGACGCTCTGGCCTTCGCGCACGACGATTTCGCCGGCTTCGTATGTGCGCGGCACCGCCTCAACCGATTGACGCGCTTTGACTCGCGCGGCGGCAGTCGCCTCGGCGTCGAGAAAGCTGTTGGGCGCGATAAATTGCTGAGCCAGCGCGCTGGCGAGCGCGGCTTGCTCTTCCGTCAGACCAATGCTGACCATGGCGGGGAGGCGCGCGCGGACCTGGGCCACATCGTCTTGGCGGATTTCGTTTCGCAAGGCCAGGTCGAGCACGGCCAGCGCCTCGGCTTCGATTTTCGACCACGCCTCGTCATGCAAGGCGACGAGGCGCTCGACCTGCACGCTCGAAAGAGAGATGCCGCGAATGGCGGCCAGCGCCGCCTGCTTTTGCACGGGGGAAGCATACGAGTCGGCGCGGACGGCGCGAATGAAATTGGCCACGGCGCGGGCGTAGGCGCTCTGCTGGCGGGCCACACGACCATCGGGCAACGTAAAGATGGAGGCGACGCTGACCTCGGCCCGCTTGCGCGCGTCTTCGGTTTGGAGGTCGCTGATGTATGTGACGCGGCGCGGGCTGCGCACGTCGCGCGCGGCGACGTCGCCGACTTCGAGCACTACCTGGCCGATGGGCAGAAGTGGAAACCCCAGCACTGCCGCCAGGGCGAGGGTGAATGCGACGCCGATGAACCACAGGCGCGCTACGCGCCAGGCGATTTGGAGCGGACTGCGTTCAGAGTCCGGCAAAATCATCATGGGAATTCAACACAACGAGGGAGCCTCTGGTGGCTCCCTCGGAATGTGTTCTTGGCGATGTGGCGGCCACGGCGGACGCGGCGGCGTCGGGTCATCGCGCGGTCAGCAGCTCGCGCACGACCTCGTTGACCAGTTTGCCGTCGGCCTGGCCTTTGAGTTGCGCCATCAATTGCTTCATCACCGCGCCCATTTGCGCGGGACCGGTCGCGCCCGTTTCGGCGATGACGGCTCGCGCCGCCTCGACGACTTGCTCGCGGCCCATCTGCTGGGGCAAATATTCGAGCAAGATTTCCAGTTCCGCTTTTTCGTCGGCCAATAGCACGGGCCGGTCGGCCTTTTCCAGCTCGGCGATGGTGTCGCGCCGGCGTTTGACTTCGGTCTGGAGCACCACAGCCACTTCTGGGTCGGTCAGGTCGCCGCGCGTGGCTCGCTTTTCGGCGGTCTCGGTGGTCTTGATAGCGGTGAGTGTCAGTCGCAACGCGGCCAGCCGGCGCTTGTCGCCGGATTTCATAGCCGCTTTGATCTCATCTTGGAGTTTCGTTTTGAGCGTCATGGGTAGAGATTATAATGGGGGAAGGGAAGGCTGTCAACTAGAACAGACTCAGTTGTTCGGCTTCTGGTGGGGGTGGTTGGGTGTCATCCAGTTGCTCAAACTGCGCCAGGATTTCCGGCAGCTTGCGAAAGTCGGCCTCGACGTCTTTACGCAGCGAAGGCTGATGCAGCGCCGCCGCCGGGTGAAACATCGGCACAATCAGGCGACCTTCGATCTTGCGCGGCTGGCCGTGAATCGCGCTGATCTTGGCGTTCGGGAACCAACGCGCCATTGAATAGCGTCCCAGCGTCACTACGACCTTGGGGTTGAGCAGCTCGATCTGCCGGTCGAGGTAGAACCGGCAGGCTTCGATCTCGTCGGGCATGGGGTCGCGGTTGCCGGGCGGGCGACACTTGACGACGTTCCCGATAAATACGTCCTCGCGCTTCATCCCGATACCGGCAAGTAGTTCCTCAAGAAACTGACCGGCAGCGCCGACAAAAGGACGTCCCTGCTTGTCTTCGTGAAAGCCCGGCCCTTCGCCGATGAACATGACGGCGGCGTTCTCCGG
>CAYHAR010000392.1:0-3029 GCA_964354595.1 uncultured Anaerolineae bacterium
GCGGTCAAGCGGCTGGGCGGCGACCCCAAGAAAATCAATCCGCTCGCGCCGGTTGATCTGGTGATTGACCACTCGGTGCAGGTGGATTACTTTGGCACAGAACTCGCGCTGCTTCGCAACGCCCAGGCCGAGTTCGAGCGCAACCGCGAGCGATACGAGTTCCTGCGCTGGGGCGCGCAGGCGTTCAGCAATCTGCGCGTCGTGCCGCCGGCGACGGGCATCGTGCACCAGGTCAACCTTGAATACCTGGCGCAAGGGGTGTTGACCCGTGATGGCGTCATCTTTCCCGACACGCTCGTCGGCACCGATTCTCACACGACCATGATCAACGGGCTGGGCGTGCTGGGCTGGGGCGTCGGCGGCATCGAGGCGGAGGCGGTGATGCTCGGCCAACCGCTGTACATGGTGACGCCGCAGGTGATTGGCTTCAAGCTCGTGGGCGGCTTGCGCGAGGGCGTAACCGCGACCGACCTCGTGCTGACCGTGACGCAGATGCTCCGCAAGAAAGGCGTGGTGGACAAGTTTGTCGAGTTCTACGGCCCGGGCCTGTCTTCCATGTCGCTGCCCGACCGCGCGACGATAGCCAACATGGCCCCGGAATACGGCGCGACGTGCGGGTTCTTTCCGACCGACGACGAGACGCTGCGCTACTTGCGCCGGACGGGTCGAGGCCAGTCAGCGGATTTGCTTGAACGCTATGCCAAAGAGCAAGGCCTGTTCCGCGCGGACGACATGCCTGACCCCACATTCACCGACACGCTCGAATTGAATCTGGCCGATGTCGAGCCGAGTCTCGCCGGCCCCAAGCGCCCGCAAGATCGTGTGCCGCTCAAGGACTTGAAAGCCACCTTCCGCAAATCACTCACTGCCCCACTTTCAGATCGCGGTTACGGTCTCGCCGAAAGCGACCTCGGCAAAAAGGTTTTCGTCGGGTTGGGCTATGGCGATCAGAAACCAGGAATTACAGATGAGAGACTAGAGATTGGACATGGGGCGGTCGTGATTGCCGCCATCACGTCTTGCACCAACACGAGCAATCCGTCGGTGATGTTGGGCGCGGGCTTGCTGGCCAAGAAAGCCGTAAAAGCGGGGTTGAGGGTCAAGCCCTACGTCAAGACCAGCCTCGCGCCTGGATCGAAAGTCGTGACCGAGTATCTAAAGAAATCCGGCACGCTGCCATACCTGGAGCAGCTCGGCTTTCACATCGCGGCGTATGGCTGTACGACCTGCATCGGCAACAGCGGCCCGCTGCCGGAGCCGGTCGCCCAAGCCGTGACCGAGGGCAACCTGGTCGCCAGCGCCGTCATCTCGGGCAATCGCAACTTTGAAGGGCGCGTGCATCCGCAGGTCAAGGCCAACTTGATCGCGTCGCCGCCGCTGGTGGTGACGTACGCGCTGGCGGGCACGACGGACATTGACCTGAGCGTCGAGCCGCTCGGCTACGGAAAAAACGGCCAAGCCGTTTTTCTCCGCGACATCTGGCCGACGCAAAAAGAGATCGCCGACGCGATGGCCGCCTCGATTGATCCCGAGATGTTTGTAAAGTCGTATGGAAATGTGTTTAGCGGCAACCCGACGTGGAACGAGATTCCCGTCAGCGGCGGCGAGCTGTACGAATGGAGCGAGGCTTCGACCTACATCCAAAACCCGCCGTTCTTTGAGAATCTCTCGCTCGACCTTCCGCCGCTGGCCGAGATTCGCGGCGCGCGCGTGCTAGGTGTGTTTGGCGACAGTATCACGACCGATCACATTTCTCCGGCGGGCAACATTGCCAAGGATTCGCCCGCAGGCAAATACCTCATCGAGCGCGGCATCCAGCCGCAAGATTTCAACCAGTACGGCACGCGGCGCGGCAACGACCGCGTGATGACGCGCGGGACGTTCGCCAATATCCGCATCAAGAATTTGATGCTGGGCGGCAAAGAGGGCGGCCTCACGCTGTATCTCCCCTCTCCATCGGAGGGAGGGGCTGGGGGTGGGGGAATCGAAATGACAATCTACGACGCGGCGATGAAATATCAAGCCAAAGGCGTGCCGCTCGTCGTCATCGCAGGCAAAGAATACGGCGCAGGCTCTTCGCGCGACTGGGCCGCCAAAGGCACATTGTTGCTCGGCGTCAAAGCCGTTATCGCCGAATCGTTCGAGCGGATTCACCGCAGTAACCTCGTCGGCATGGGTGTTTTGCCGCTCGCCTTTCAAAACGGTCAGAATGCTGAATCCCTCGGCCTGACCGGGCGCGAGGTCATTGACATCGAGGGCATCGGCGACGACACGCTTCGCGAGCCTCGGCAAGAACTGACGGTCAGGGCGACGAAAGATGACGGCACGGTCATCACGTTCAACGTCATTGCCCGGCTCGATACGCCCGTGGATGTAGACTATTACAGGAACGGCGGCATCCTGCCGGCGGTGTTGAGGAAGTTGGTGCGCGAGGCGTGATGCATCAGATGAACTATCCTGACAGCGCGAGAATTGCAGGTGAGCAAAAGAACCGTGCCACACATGACCGGTCGAAAACTAGCTCACTGGCTACAGGATGAATTCCAATCCGCAAGACTCTTGCCCGGCCCTGAGCCGGGCACCGCTGCGCCGCGTTGACAAATCGCTTTTTGGGGTTATACTTTTGTTGCTTACCCGCTTGTCTTGCCAGCCAACGCAAAGGAGACGCCGACCGTGCACCCGCCTGATGGCCCGCTCGAATCGCTCCACTCTCCGGAGCAGAGACCCTTTTCCGCATTTTGCTGCCAAAACCCGTTTCCGCCCATACTGCCCACAGGGGACAAAAGCGGATGGCATTCCGACTACTCTCCTCCAGGGGGAAATCTGCGAAAATGGAAGATGGCGGAGTAGAAGGAATAAATTCGTATACTAACGAATGGTGCTAGTACCAGATAGGGCCGTGCTTCAAGTACTAACCGCCATATCTGGCGGTTAAGGATGCCGATTTTCGTGTCCTTCACTGCGGCGAAGCCTCAAACTAGAGGACGATTTCAAAAGTTTTTAGGGTAAAATGCGTGCCATCTGAGTAG
>CAYHAR010000393.1:0-1417 GCA_964354595.1 uncultured Anaerolineae bacterium
TGCCTGGCCCACCCGGCGTATTCCCAAAATGGCCTCTAGTCCCAGGCGATACATCCAACCGGCTGAACCCGTATACCAGGTCCAGCCGCCGCGCCCGGTATGCGGCGGTCGGCTGTAGACATCCGCCGCGATCACGTAAGGCTCCACCTTGTAACGTACTGCTTTTTCTGGCGTATCGGCGTGATAGATCGGGTTGAGCAGCCGGAATAGAGCCTCGGCGCGATCCCCGTCTCCCAGTTCGGCCAAGGCCCATGCGACCCACAGCGCGGCGTGAGTATATTGCCCGCCGTTTTCGCGGATGCCCGGCGGATACCCTTTGATGTAACCGGGGTCTTGGGGTGTCTTGTCGAACGGCGGAGTAAAGAGCAGCACGACGCGCAGCGCGTCGCCAGCGTTGGGTACACCCCTTAAGGGTGTCCTGCGCGCAAGCGCAACGCCGTTGCGCTCTGCGTCAACGCTGTTGTACTCAACGCCGTTGACCAACCGATTGACGACAGACTGCATGGCCTGCACCGCGCGCGCCGGGTCGCCTGCCCCGGACAAGACAGCCCACGATTGGGCAATCGAGTCAATCTGACATTCGAGATTCCCGGCCGCGCCCAGAGGCGTGCCGTCATCGTAAAATGCGCGCAAATACCATTCGCCATCCCACGCATTGGCTTCTATCGCCTTACGCAACTCGTCGGCGCGCTGCCGGTACGCGGCGGCCTGTGTCTTTTCGCCCCGGCGGTCGCACAGGCTGGCCCAGTGGTTCAAGGTAGCGCACAGGAACCAGCCCAGCCAGACGCTTTCGCCCTTGCCCTCGCTGCCTACTCGGTTCATGCCGTCGTTCCAGTCGCCGCTGCCCATCAACGGCAGGCCGTGCGGCCCGGCGGTGGTTCCTTTTTCCAACGCACGGCGGCAATGTTCATAGAGTGTATAGATTTCGCCAGTGGGCGGATCCTGTCCATAGCGCTCGTCTTCTCCCATTCCCAGTGAAGCGGCCTTGCGAAACGGCGCCCGTTCGTCGAGGATGGATTCGTCGCCGGTGGCCATAATATAGTTTGCCGTGACAAACGGAAGCCACAGCAGATCGTCGGAGCAGCGCGTGCGCACGCCGCGCCCCGAAGGTGGATGCCACCAATGTAACACGTCCCCGGCCTCGAACTGCTGCCGCGCCGATTCCAGGATGTGCTCGCGGGCCAGGTGTGGCGCAACGTGTACCAGTGCCATCATGTCCTGTAACTGATCGCGAAAGCCAAACGCCCCGCTAGCTTGGTAGAACGCCGAACGTCCCCACACCCGGCAGGCCAGTGTCTGGTAGAGCAGCCAGCGGTTCAGCAAGACATTCATCGCCGGATCAGGCGTCTGCACCTGAACAGAGCCTAATACATCCTCCCAGAATCCACTGGCCGATTCCCACGCGGCCTTGACCTGT
>CAYHAR010000393.1:1517-3022 GCA_964354595.1 uncultured Anaerolineae bacterium
GGGTCGAGGCCAGGCTGCACGGCGCTGGCCAGCCCGATGCGTTCGAGCGCCGCCGGGCAGTTGAGGCTGCCCATGCGCCCCAGGAACTCGGCGCGATCCGCCGTCAGGCCATGCAGCTTTTTGCTGGCGGCCACAAAGGCCACTCGCTCGCCAAACTCGGCGTTATAAGCGTTCCGAACCAGCAGCGCCTGGCTGTCGTTGTCGAACTCGGACACGACGTACTGCTGGGAGGCGTCACGCGCGACGCCCAGCACCCATTCCGTGTAAAAGGTCGCCGTGATCCGCCGGCCACGTTCCCACACATTTTCCAGGCGCAATTGAATCACCTTGACCGGCGCGTCCTGAGCCACAAAGAGTCTCAACTCTTGTTTGAGGCCATGGCTGTGGTGCTCGAAAATCGAATAACCGGCGCCGTGTCGGATCAGGTAGGGCGCTGGCGCGCGGGCCGGCTGCAGCGTAGGCGACCAGACCTGCGCCGTTTCTTCGTCGCGCAGGTAGAGCGCCTCGCCCGTCGGATCGGTCACCGGATCATTCGACCAAGGAGTGAGCCTGTTTTCGCTGCTGTTGACTGACCAGGTCGAACTGCTACCTGCCTCGGAGACCAGAAAGCCAAACGTGGGGTTGGCGATGACGTTTATCCATGGGGCGGGCGTCCATTGTCCCGGCTCAAGATAGATGACATACTCGCGCCCGTCGCCGGTCAAGCCGCCCAGCCCGTTATCAAACAAGAGCCCTGTCGGGCGGGCGAGCGCAGGTGTGGGTTCCACATCCTTGGACTCGGACAGGGTAGCCGTGAAAGGTGGCAAGCGAGTTGGCTGGCGGTGCAGCGGTTCCAGTTGCTCGGCCAGTGTGCCATGGCTCCCGTCGAGCACCACCCGCGCCGCTGTCTCCAAAAGCACTCGGTCGGACTCGCTCATCTGATCGGCATTCAGGATAAAAATGCCGCCGCGCCGGTTGAGCCAGCTTTCGCTGTGGGTACGCACGAGCAATCGCTGCAACTGTCCGCGCAATTCCTGTCCATAACCCGTGCCTTGCATGTCGAGGATGACCAGGTCAATCTTGAGCTGCCGATCGCGCCAGTACGTGTGCGCCTGAAGCACTTGATTTATCAGGCCCAGTTCCTCCGAGTTGTTGATGCGCACCAGGAGAATCGGATAATCGCCCGAGATGCCCCAGCCCCACAAGCCGGATTGTCCCTTACGGTTCGCCGCGAGCACGGCCGGGTCGGCGCGCAGCGCCGCATGGGGATAGACCAGGGCGGATAAGAGTTGTTGGATGTGTTCCAGGTCTGTGGTGGCCAGACCCAGTTGGCGCAGCTCTACTTCAGCACGAGAGCGAGCTTGATCAAAGGCTTGATTGATAGCGCGCGAGGTCTGGTAACGACGGCACAGCGCCAACGCTTCTTGGCGCGACCTGGCCGCCAACGTGATGAACGTGAGCTGCGTCGTCTCGTGTGGGGCCAACTCGATCTCTTGGCTGAGCGACATGATGGGATCCAGCGTGGC
>CAYHAR010000394.1:0-3020 GCA_964354595.1 uncultured Anaerolineae bacterium
GCGGCGGAGCGCCGCCTTGCCATCCTGCACAATGCCCGCGTGCGAACAGAACAGCGTATCGAAATCGAGCGCCGACACGCGGCGCAATGAATCCAATGTAGCCGGCGCGTTCTCGTCGGCGCGCAAGAATTTGACGCGCTCGGCGATGAACAAGTCGCCGGAAAACAGCCAGCCGGGCCCTGGCTCTAGCAAGCAGACGTGATCGGGACAATGGCCCGGCGTGGGGACGACGGTAAAGCGATGCTGCTCGGTCTCGAACGTCTCGCCCATCGCCTCAGCTTGCGCCGGAGCAGGCTGACCCCAGACCAGCCAGCGATAAAATTCCAGCCTCGGCGGCGCAGCCAGGAGGGGGATCGCGAGGCTTGGCGCTTGGGGGATAAAGCCGAGCGCGCGGCGCAGCGCCGCATCGCCCCCAGCGTGGTCTTCGTGATGATGTGTGTTCGCCACGCCGCGCAGACCCTGTTCGCGCGCCAGTCGAACGATCTCGCCACTCGTCGCCGGTGGGCCGCAATCCACCAGCCAGCCGTCCACGACATACACCTTGACTGTGTAGAGCGGTTGGCCCAAAGCCGTGCGCGCCATCGTCATGGCTTGCACCGGATAACCTGTCTCGGGTAACGGTGACATTTTGAGCATCGTGCGTACCCCATTCTTTCACAATTATATCACGAGCACGTGTTCTTGGACGGCTTTGCATTCGGGCCGGTTGTTGGCTGATCTATTCTCGGTACACAAACTTGACCGCGTCAAAGCCGATAGTGCGCGTGCCGGCTGGCTCGCTCGTCGCCGCTTCCAAATGCAAAAACTCGGTGCCATCCGCGTTGAACGTGAACGTCCCCAGGCTTACCCATTGCCAAGCTTTGGCGCGCTGGTCAAGCGTGAATTCGATCACCTCGCCTTCGTGCTTGAGATAGTAATGCGCCGCCGTCGTGCGATTGACCCCGCCGGGGATGTAGACCAGCACCTCGTAATGCCCCAACTTGGGCAGCGCCGGAACCCAACGCGCCCAGAATCCGGCGCGGTTGTACGTCCAGCGCGAGCGGCCTCCCTGACCATAATACGAGGTGTACCAGCCCGAGGCCGCGCCGCCGGATGTAAAGCCCACTTCGCCATCGTTCACAATCGCCGTAGCGGCGGTCGTGTTCATCTTTTGCCACGTCAGGCGCGCCCGCGCCCCGCCCGTGAGATTAAAGAACTCCATCTTGACGTTGTGCGGCCCGGCGGCAAGGTAGACGTCGCCAAAGAACGACGTACTGTCATTAGGAACCCATTGGTCAATCAACAGGTTGCCATCCACCCACAAGCGGACGCCATCGTCGGTGACGGTGGTGAAGCGATAATAGCCGGGCGCAACGCTCAACGTGCGCGTCCACCGCGCCGACCAGTGCTCGCGCGGCATTCCCGTGAAAGGCGCATTCCCCCACGTGAAATCAATCGTCTTGTCTTCTCGCGCCAAGGTCGGCGTCGCGCCGGGCGTCTCGGAATCAAAGTACTCGCCCCTCCAGCTGTTGGCGTTGACGACGACGGGCTGCCAACGCAAAGTGACGCTGGCATTCTTCCAAGTGTCCATGTATTCCAGCTTGATCCGGTGAACCGCAGCGGTGAGGTTCGCATTCGCCGTGTGCGTGGTCTTGTCCGTCTCGTGCCACTGGTCGAGGATGAGCGCGTCGTCCACGTAGAGCCGCACACCGCCTTCGGTGGTGACGACGAATTGGTATGCGCCAGCGGCAAAGATCACGTCTCGCGTAAAGCGCGCGGAAAACCAGTGTGCCGGAATCCACTCGCCGGGGCTTGCGTCGCCCCAGTTGAACGCAATATCGGCTACTGACTCTGTCAGGCCAGGATCATCTTCCAGATCAGGGTTGACAAAGTATTCGGCGCGCCAGTTCGCGCCGGCGCCCTTGTCTTCCGGCATGAACACCACTCGCGCCAATGCCGCGCCGGTGTGCTCGTAATACTCTACCTTCAGGTTGTGTATTCCCTCGGCAAGGAAAATATCGGCCGTGAACCAGGCGTCCTGCCGGTCGAACCATTGATCGTAGAGCAAGATGCCATCCACCCAGACGCGCATCCCGTCATCCGAGTTCAGGTAAAAGCGATAGTTGCCTGTGTAGCCCAACGACACCGTGCGCGTCCACCGCGCAGAAAAGTCATCGGCCTGCACGCCGGGGCCGGGCGAGCCGACGCCCCAGTCGTAATCAATCGCAACCTCCTCGCGCACCTGCGCGGGGGGGCCGGAGAGCCTCACGTTGTTAAAGTATTCGGCATGCCAGGGAGCGTCGTCATGCGCCGGAGCGGCGCCCGCGGGCAAGCCGGCCGCAAACAGCGCGCTCAGCCACGCGACGATCAACATGCTGCGCCAAAACTTGTTCATCACACTCTGCCTCCAGTTGATGCGATCATGCTTCAATTATACTCCTGCCTGTCAAGCATGACCATCTGCTGTGCGGGCTGTGACGTTCGGCATTTGACAAGCCCACGCGCCGATGCTAACATTAACCATCAGTCTTGGCAGACCATACGGCTATTCGGCTACTCGACTATCAGGCTACCGGCAGGAGGCCAGCATGAGAGCAAGGCGTCGCGTCAAACTCGTTTATCCGGCCGCGCTGCAAGATCAGCCTATCCTGTATCGGCTGATCAAAGATTTCGATCTGGCAACCAATATCCGGCGAGCCAGCGTCGGCGCAGAAGAGGCCTGGCTGATCGTGGACATTGAGGGCGAGAACGACGCGATTCAACAGGCGCTAGAATGGGCCAGCGGGCAAGGCGTTGACGTGCAAGCCTTGCCGGAGGCTTGATGGGGCGTCTGTAAAAGTGTCATTCTGAAACGAATAGAGCGTTCGTGGCGCGCCGTGCCGGTACGCCATGCTGCGTGTGTCTCGAGCCGCGCTGATTGTCGCAGATCATGCGATAATCAGCGCGGTTGTTGTTGTGAGCGCCCCGGCCGGGGAGAAAAGTGGTCAAATTACGCTCAAAAATGTTTCACTAATGTTTCACCGATATTTCCATAACTTTGA
>CAYHAR010000395.1:0-2987 GCA_964354595.1 uncultured Anaerolineae bacterium
CGGAAGTGACCGAGCTATTGCCCGAGTGGGTGCTGGCGCGCAACCAGGAGCTCACTTCGCACGAGATCGCGCGCTCTGTCCACGCGCATCCGACGCTGTCTGAAGCGATGATGGAAGCGGCGCACGCGGTGACGGGGCAGGCCATTCACATGTAGCGGATGGCCGATGGCTGATAGCAAATTGCAAGGGCAAAGACGCAAAGGCACATGGGATAAAAAGTAGACCATGATCGGCACTCATCTCGGTCCATACGAAATCATCGAACAAGTCGGCAAGGGTGGCATGGCCACGGTCTATCGCGCCTACCAGCCCAGCATGGATCGCTACGTGGCGGTCAAGGTCATCCACAAATCCATTGCCGAGGATGCGCAAGCTTTCGAACGCTTCCGGCGTGAGGCGCGCATCATCGCGCGATTGGAACATCCCCACATCTTGCCCGTGTATGACTTTGACGGCGCGCACGACCCGCCTTACATCGTCATGCGCTACGTGGATGGCGGTACACTCAAAGATGTGTTGAGCATTCGACGATTGCCGTTTGATGAAGTAGGCCACCTGCTCAGGCAAATGGCCGGGGCGCTCGACTATGCCCACCGGCAAGGCGTCGTCCATCGCGACATCAAGCCCTCCAACATCATGCTCGACCGCGAGGGCAACGCGATGGTGAGCGACTTTGGCATTGCCCGCTTGACCACCAGCGCCGATCAAGTCGGCGCAGTTGGCCTGACCCAATCCGGCTCGTTCCTCGGCACTCCGGCCTACATGTCCCCGGAGCAGGTCAAGGGCATAGCGGTAGACCATTGCGCTGACCTCTACTCGCTGGGTGTGATGGTCTTTGAAATATTGACTGGCCAGTTGCCGTACACGCACGAGACGATAACGATGGTGTTGATGAAGCATCTGCAAGACCCCATCCCCAGCGCCGTTGCCGTGAATCCCGACTTGCCGCCCGTGATAGATGCCGTGCTGGCCCGTGCTCTGGCCAAAGAGCCGGACCAGCGATATTCGTCGGCGGGCGAGTTGGCTGCAGCCGTGGTGGAAGCATTAGGAGGCGCGGTCGCTGGCACGCCCACCGGCTTGCGCGCCGCCGTACAAGAGTCGGCGGTCATTGCACGCCTCAAACGAGAAAGCGGGCAGACCCCACCTGACAAGCAAACGCCGACCGAGCAGAACAAGGTGGTCACGGCGATGTACGTGAACGCCGCCGACTATGCCGCGCTGGTGGACGACGCGCACTGCGCCATCGGCGAGTTGTGGGCCGAGGCCGAAAAAATCGTCGGGCAGTCTGGCGGGCAGGTCTTTACGCGCACCGAAGATACGCTGCTGGCGCTGTGGGGCGCCGAGACCTCGCACGAGGATGATCCCGAACGAGCGACCCGCGCCGCGCTTGAAATTCAAGCCGCCCTGCGTCGGCTGGGCGCGGGCGTGTTTGAAGAGAGCCAAGACGAGCCACTCCCGCTCAAGATTGGCGTCAGCACCGGCTTCGCCTTGCTCACCCCCTCCCAGGAAACAGAGCGGGGATACACGGCCAGTGGCGCGACCATCAGCCTGGCTAACCGACTAGCCGAAAACGCGGAAGGCGCCATCTTGATTGCGCCGGATACTTTTCGAGCGGTGCTCGGCGTGTTCGATATCGAGCCGGACGAGCCGATCAGAGTACGTGGGCGTGTAAGGGCGCAGCGCGCTGCGCCCTTACAAACGTATCGCGTGTTGGCGGCCAAAGCTCGTTCTCTTCGACGGGAAGCGCGGGGCTTTGAAGGCATCGAAATCAAACTGATTGGGCGCGAAGCTGAACTCAAGCAGATGCAGGAAGCTTTTCTCACTGCCGTCGAGGACAGCGAGGCGCAATTGGTGACGGTGGTGAGCGAGGCGGGCCTGGGCAAAAGCCGCCTGTTATTCGAGTTCGGCAAGTGGGCCGAACTGCGCCCGGAAAGGTTCCGTCTCTTTCGAGGGCGAGCCGCGCCCGAGATGCCGCCTTATGGCTTGCTGCGCGATGTGCTGTCCTATCGCTTTGAAATCCACGACAACGACAGCCCGGCGGTGGCGCGCGAGAAACTGGAAAAGGGCGTGGCGGAACTCGCGCCCGATACCGCGACCGAGACCGCGCACCTGATCGGGCAACTGGCCGGCTTTGACCTGGCTGAGAGTCCACACGTCAAACCGCTGCTGCCAGAGCCGCAAGAACTGGTCAAGCGCGCTCGCGCGGCCTTTTTGCGGCTGTTCACCACGCTGTGCCAAAACCAACCCGCCGTCGTCGAACTGGAAGACTTGCATCACGCCGACGACGCGACGCTCGACTTGTTCGACGAGTTGGTTCACACCCACCGCGATTTGCGGCTGCTGGTGGTGTGCGCGGCGCGTCCCGTATTGTATGAACGCCGCCCGGCCTGGGGCAGCGGGCATGACGATGTGCGGCTCGACTTGCGCCCACTTTCGAAGCGCGAAGAGCGGATGCTGGTGCGCGAGATTCTGCAAAAGGTACCCGAGGTGCCCAAAGCGCTGCTTGACTTGGTGGTGGAGCGGGCCGAGGGCAATCCGTACTATACCGAAGAACTCGTCAAGGCCCTCATCGAAGACCGCATCATCCAAAAAGGCGGCGAGGTCTGGACGGTCGAAGAGACGCGGCTGGAGGCGTGGCAGCGGTCAGTGCCGCCGACGCTGGTGGGTTTGTTGCAGACGCGGCTCGACAGCTTGTTGTACCCAGAGCGCGTGGCCTTGCAGCGAGCGGCGACGGTGGGCCGCGTGTTCTGGGATAGCGCGGTGGCGGCGCTGAAAGCCGGCGACAGTGTGACGCTGACACTCGCCGACACGCTGGCGGCGCTGGTAAAGCGCGAGTTCATTTACGAGCGACCGACGAGCGCCCTGGCGGGCAGCCGCGAGTATGCGTTCGCGCAAGCCATGCTGCGCGACGTGGTGTACGACAGCTTGGTCAAACGGCAGCAGCGCGCGTATCACGCCGCCGCCGCCGAGTGGCTGGCGCAAGCGGC
>CAYHAR010000396.1:0-2980 GCA_964354595.1 uncultured Anaerolineae bacterium
GTCAGATAATCTTTGACCCTGGCGATATAAGCCTCTGCAGGCGCGGTGCGCCAACGGCCCGCATACCAGCGGCCCACGCAGCCCCACGCGTCGCCGGGGGCATAGTCCTGGCCCCGCTCGACCTCGTTCAACCACCACTCGTATCCTTCGTAGCACGCGCGCCAGATCGCGTAAGCCGTGTCCGCGTTGAACGCGGACGAGTCCGCCATGCCCGGCCATGCCGATTGCTGATACGGGTAGCGCGTCTGAAGCAGCCCCCAACTTTCGGGGCATTCGTCAGGATGGTAGACGGGATCGTCCACGCCCAGCCCGTGACCCGGCGGGCACCGGTCGGGGTCAGCGCCCCAATCGCCTTTAGCCGGTTGATGCCACCACGATTCGACGGCGGCTTGCGCGCGGACCATATCCGGGTCAATGCCCCACTTGCACGCGGCCCATTGCAAAATCTCGTCTGTCGTGCCAGTAAAAGCGCCGGTCACGCGGACGGCAATCTCGGTGTTGGCGCGTGGATCGCTTCCGCCAAAGAAATCGCTCGCCAGTTGTTGGCTGCCTGGCGTCGCGTTGTAGAGCGCATTCACGCGCTTATTCTCCGGCTGGCGCTTGACACGAGCGGCGCACTCGGCGCCGGAAGGCAAAACAGAGCCGGGGGGCAGGATCGTGAATTGGGTCGAGGCAGAGATCAGCGGCAGGAATGCCCGGGGCGTCATTCCAAACACGGGCACAGGCACGGGCGTGGCGACTGCTGCGGGCGAATTGTTCCGTGTTGCGGACGCGGCGCCGCTCAACCCGGCGAGGGTGAGAATCACACACGCTGCAACTGCGACGGATCTCATCGGGCCGGTTTATCCGCCAACCGGAACCCGTGACCTCTCACCGTCACAATGTACTCGTGTTCCGGGTCCAGCTCGGCCAGGCGGTCACGCAGGCGGCGCACCAGCGCGTCAATCGCTTGCTCCGAGACGCCTTCTTCGGCGGCCTCCGGCCATACGGTGGCGATGACTCGTTCGCGGCTCACGACGCCTCCGCTTGCATCGGCCAGCATCTCGAGCAGCCGATACTGCGCCAGGCTGAGCGGCGGCTCTAGCTCGCGGTCGTCAATCCACACGCGCCGCTGTGCCTTGTCCAGCCGCAGTCCGCCCAAGACGACCGGCCCTGCTTCGCGCCCGGCCAGCGGCACGGTGGATTCGGCTCCGACGAACAACAGCCGCACGCACAGCGCCACCTGGATTTCGTCGCCATCTTGCAGGTGAACCGGCGTGCCCGGCTGCACCTGGCGACCGTTGATGCAAGTCCCGTTCTTGCTATCGAGGTCTTCCACCAGATAGCCGCGCGCGTCGCGCGTGATGCGCAAGTGGACGCGCGACACTTGGCGCTCCGGCACGACCATGTCGCATTCGTCGCCGCGCCCCAGCGTCATCACGTCGCGGTCGAGCGGCCACTTGTGGTTGAGCAGTTGACCTTCTTGCACCATCAACAAAGGCGCTTCTTGTGTTTCCATCGGTGAGTCTCCTGTGAGAGGCGACGATTCGCCTTGACAATCTCTGCGTTGTGGTCTAAGCTATCCCCATACCCATACGTCTTTCGTTCGGGCTTTTACAGGGTCGCACGCCCCCGCGCTGCGACACGCCGACCTGTGAGGAGCACCGTGATTCAGCCTGGGACCGTTCTGCGCGAGCGGTACAAGATTATCGAGTCGGTAAAATCAGGCGGAATGGGAGCGGTCTACGAGGCCGAGGACTTGCGCCTGGAAGGCCGCCGTTGCGCCATCAAAGAAATCCTGCTCGACCCGAGCATGGACGAGACCGCGTGCACCCAGGCCCAGGAACAATTCCACCGCGAAGCCAGCATCCTCGCGCGCCTCGACCATCCCAATCTCCCCAAAGTCTCGGATTACTTTTCCGAAAGCGACCAAGATTTTCTGGTGATGGATTTTGTGCCGGGCCGCGACCTGAAAGAGATCATGGACGAAGCCCGGCGCGCCGGTCGCTTTTTGCAAGAGCGCGACGTGCTCAATTGGGCGACGCAACTGTGCGACTCGCTCGAATATCTGCACACGCAAGAATCGCCGGTCGTCCACCGCGACATCAAGCCCAGCAACGTCAAGCTCACGCCGGATGGGCGCATCAAGCTGGTGGACTTTGGGCTGGTCAAGCTGCTCGCTTCCGGCGACGATCGGACGATCACGGTTTTGCAGGGGCGCGGCACGGTCGCCTATACGCCGCTGGAGCAATATGGCGGCGAGGTCGGCCACACCGACGTTCGCAGCGACATTTATTCGCTCGGCGCGACGTTCTACCACTTGTTGACGAACCAGCCGCCGGTGGACGCCAAGCAGCGCTTTCTCCATCCCGAAGCGTTGGCCGCACCCATCGAGTTGAACCCGCAAATCTCGCCGTGCGTGGAAAAAGCGATTCTCCACGCGCTGGCGATGCACCCAAACGAGCGTCCGCCCAGCGTCGCCGCGTTCAAGGCCGAGCTGCTGGGTCAAGAAACTCTATCTGCTGTTGCCCCGGTCGGTCGGCCCGCCTGGCGCAAAGCGTTCGTGACCAATCGCCTGTTGGCGCTGGCGTGCGGCGTGCTGTTCGCGCTGGCGTGCCTGGTCACGTTGTTTGCGCCGCCGCTGCCTCAGCCGACCGTGACGCCGACTCCTCGCCCAACCGTTACCCTCGTTTCGCCGGCTCCTACACCATAGTTTGATTTCGGCAATTGCATCTGCCGCGCGCGGCCCGAAGGGTGGAACGGCGGCGGGGCGGGCGACCGCCTCCCTGACCAGAGCTAGGCCCCATCCTACAATTCTTCAAGCCCCACGCTCTCTACGCCTGACTCACCGATAATGAAAACCGACTCGCTCGATGGCTATACCTTGTCAGATTGGCTTTGCCATAAGCAACTCTAAAAAACGTTGTTGTAGTAGATGACCTTCGGATCAATTCCATAGATTGTAAAGCCACAACGGGCATAGCAGCGAATCGCAGACGTA
>CAYHAR010000397.1:0-2978 GCA_964354595.1 uncultured Anaerolineae bacterium
GGGGCCGCGCGCGCCGGCCTGGCAAGATCAGCGCATCTCCTGGGCGCCGTAAAAGCTCCGAAGCATTGAGCTTTGGATTTTTCATCCTTCTGCTTTGCCGACTGCCGCCTCTATCAACGCCTGGATACGCCCCACCATATTGGCCGGATTGGGATGTATCCCCTCCACCAGCAGCGCGTTTTCGTACAACTGCTCGATAGACAGGTCAATCGTTGCCTCGCCGGGCCGGTCGGCCACCAGTCGCGCCAGGTTCTTGATCAACGGATGGCCGCGATTGATCTCTAACAACTTTTTAGGCGCCTCGAATGTCTGATCGAGCAAGCGCCGCACGCGCGCCATGTCCCGCTCTTGCGCGTTTTCAGGCGAGACCAACCGGCACGGGCTATCGGTGAGCAGCCTGGATTCACGCACACCCGTGATGCGCTCTCCCAACACCTTGCGGAATCGCTCGACCAGCGCGCTGAACCGGTCGGCCGGCAGTTGATCGGCAGCCGGCGCTTCAACCTTCAAATCCAGCCCGGCATCGTCCACGTTTTGGACTGGCTTGCCCTCGAACGCGCGTAGGCCCAACACCATAAAGCTGTCCATCGTCTCGGTCAAGTACAGCACTTCAATGTCGTGCGCCCGAAAATAGTCCAGGTGCGGGCTGCGCGCCACCGACGCAAGGCTATCGCCCAAGACGTAGTAAATCGCCTTCTGGTCGTCCTTCATCCGCCCGACGTAATCCGCCAGCGAGGCCCACCCTTCGCCGGATTTGGACGAGCGAAAGCGCAGCAGCTTGTGCAGCGCCTCGCGTCCCGTTGGGTCCGTGGCGACGCCCTCCTTGATGAACACGCCAAACTGCTCCCAGAATTTTTGATACTGGTCCGGCTCCTCGGTCGCCATGCGCTCCAGCTCGTCCACCAGCTTGCGCGTCAGATTGCTTTTCATCTTTTCCATCAAGCGCGTGGCCTGGATCGTCTCACGCGAGATGTTGAGCGGCAGGTCTTCGCAATCTACCACGCCCTCCACAAAGCGCAAATGATTGGGCAGCAGGTCTTTGCAGTAATCCTGGATCAACACCTTGCGCGAGTACAGCTCGAGTCCGTGATCGGTGCGCAGATAGAACAGGCCGCGTTCGCGCTTGGCCGGCACGTACAGCACCGCGTACATCTGCACCGGCGCGTCAGTGACCAGGTGGACGTGCGTGAGTGGCTTGTCCGGGTCCAGCGTCAGGTGTTTGTAAAACTCGTCGTACTGCTCCGGCGTGACCTCGCGCGGCGACTGCCGCCACAGCGCCGTCTGGCGATTGACCGCTTGCGCGTTATCGCCCACGTAAATCGGAAAAGCGACATAGTCCGAATGCTTTTTGACGATCTGCTCCAATCGCCAGGCCGCGGCAAACTCGGCGGCATCTTTTTTGAGCTTGATCTCGACCGTCGTGCCGCGCGTGGGCTTTGCGGCGGCAGCCAGCGTGTAGGTGTCGTCGCCGCGCGAAATCCACACGCACGCTTGCGCCTCGGGCCGATACGAGCGCGAAGTGACGCGGACCTCATCGGCCACCATGAACACGCTGTAAAAACCCACGCCAAACTGGCCGATCAAGTCGGTGCGAATCGGCTGGTCGGTTGCCTGCAATCGCTTCAAGAATTCCATCGCGCCCGAATGCGCGATGGTGCCCAAGTTTTCAATCAGCTCGTCGCGCGTCATGCCGATGCCGGTATCGCCGATCGTCAACGTCTTGGCCGCGCCGTCGAACGTGATGCGAACCGCCAGCTCGGCGTCCGGGTCGAGCGCATCTCGATTCGTCAGCAGCTCGAACTGTATCCGGCGCAGCGCATCCGAGGCATTCGAGATCAGCTCACGCAAGAAAATCTCGCGGTCGCGGTAGAGCGAATGAATGAGGATGCTCAGCAATTGCTGGATTTCGGCGCGAAACTCGAACGATTCCTGGGTCTCTTGCGACATGGACTCTCCTCCTCAACGGGAATATAGGTAGAGGATAGCACAGATTTGTTAAATCAACACAAGAACACGGCCCTCAACTGCCCCGCTTATTCTAACCAAAGAGTGGAATCGGCAGACAGGCTGGCCGCTCGCCCCCACAGGCGGGAGATGGGTTCACGGCAGTACCGCCACAGGTAGCGCAAGACTGAACAGTCCGGCGGGTCAGATCAGCCAGGCTGCCGCGTAGGGCAATCGGCGGTAAATTCATACTTGACTCACGTAGAAGTGGATGTATAGTAGAGGCACAGCAAGCACCTGAACAACCGCAAGCGCAACAGAGAGGCTGCAAGCTCCAGCCCTAAAGTCAAAGGAATGTCTCAACGAGACAAGTCGCGAGAATGAAAAGTAAAGAGAGAGAATAAGAAGCTTTTCACTCGAACGACACATTCCGAGACCCATCGGCAGGCGCTCTCCTTCTTTTGCAAGACTGACCGCAACATTGTCAGACACTGCAAACGATGAGCCGTAAGCCAGGCTAAAGGCTGGGAGAGAAATCTAAAAGCTATAGCCAAAGAGGGCCTTACCTCTCCGTCAAAGAAGTTGGAAAAACGCAACCGGTTGGACAAGGACTTGCTCAGAAACCACCACAAGTAAGGATGTGGTGGTTTCGCTTTTACCCTCGTTCAATGTTTCAATCGCCTGACCGCGATTCGCCGGCCTCGCACTGATCCATGCGGGCGCGGCATGCCGCGCCCTCTGTTTGGACCGGTCACTGGCGGCGTCGCGGGCGGGGCTGGGGATGGCGACGATGCAGGCCAGCCGCGTGCGCCCGGACAGGAACGGCGAGGAGAAATCGAAACCGCCCGGGCAGGCGATCTTTGCGGGGCGCTTGCAGCAGAGGATACGCCAGACGCCTGCGGCACACCACCGGGACGGCAATCACGAGGACACGCCCCGCCTAACTGTTGACACAAATCGGCCTTTGGGGATATACTGTAAAGGCGTTGTAAGGGCGCTCGGCCGAACGCCCCTACAGAACGCCCCGACGACCA
>CAYHAR010000398.1:0-2972 GCA_964354595.1 uncultured Anaerolineae bacterium
CCGGCGAGTATGCCATCCTTGATGCTGTCGTTGGTCGCGTGCCGGATCAGGAACAGTGTCGTCATGGTTTGCCTCGTCGTCTTGTTGCAGTAATTATATCACAATTGGAAACTAGAGATGAGAAATGAGATGGGTCATTCTCATTTCTCATTCCTCATTTCTCATTTTGACGCGGGGCGAGTATAATCCGTGCTATCCTCACGTTCCGCGCGGAGGCCCGATGACCGAGATCAATACCGTCGCATTACGCAAGCTGCTGGCCGATCACTTTTCTCCTGACGAGCTGCGCATCCTGTGTTTCGACCTGGGTGAAAAGCTGGAAAAATTCGCCGGAGGCGAGACCGGCACACAGGCGCTGTCACTCAAAATCGTCGAGCATTTCGAGCGCGGTGTGCGGCTCCAGGCTTTGCTCGACGAGGTCGAGCGCCAGCGACCGGGCCTTTACGCCAAGTATCTCTCGGTCGAGCTTGACCTGGAACGCGAGCGCGACCGGCAGGCCAAAGAAGCGCAGCGCCGCCGCGAGCGGAAATTCGAGCGCGTGGTCAACCCGCCGCCCGCGACGGTGCGCGAGACGTTCAAAGACCGCGCCAAAGAGATGAAGGATTTGTGTGATCACCTGGCCGACGCGGGCGTGCGGCTGATCAGCGTCGTCGGACGCGGCGGGATCGGCAAGACGGCGCTGGTGAGCAAGGTGTTTGCGGAAATCGAGCACGGGCAGTGGCCTGCCCCCACCCCCGGCCCCCCCTCCCCCGTCCCTTCGGAACGGGAGAGGGAAAAAAGCCCCTTTATCCTCTACCTGGACAAGGACAAGCTCACGCTAGAGCACCTTTACGCGGGCGCGGTCCGGATGCTCGGCCCGGACGCGGCGGACGAGCTGGCCGCGTTTTACAAGCAGCCCGGCGCGCTGGCGGACAAGGCGCACTTTTTGCTCAGCCGGTTGCGCGAGGGCGTTTACCTGATGGTGATGGACAACCTGGAAAGCGTCCTGCTGCCCGATGGCGCGATTGCGGACGAGGGCCTGCGCGTTTTTGTAGAAGCCTGCCTGTGCGCCGGGCACGGCGTCAAGCTCGTCATCACCAGCCGCGAAGACGTTCCCCTCAGCCCGGCCGCGCTGGCTTGCGCGCGCCGCGTGCGGTTGGACCAGGGCCTGCCGGAAAACGACGCCATCGCGCTCTTGCGCCAACTCGACCCGGACGGCGCGGGCGGGTTGAAGGACGCGCCCGAGTCGCTGTTGCGCCAGGCGGCGGTCAAAGTGCACGGCGTGCCGTATGCGATCGAGCGCATCGCGGGCATTTTGCGCGCCACGCCCGATTTGAGCCTGGAGCGGCTGCTGGCCGACCGCGACCTGTTTAGCGGGCAGGTGATCGAGAACCTGGCCGAGTATGGCTACACGCGCCTGACCGAATCCGCGCGGCGCGTGATAGAGGCGCTGGCCGTGTTTGACCGGCCCGTGACGGAAACCGCCGCGCGCTACCTGCTGCTGCCCTTTGCGCCCGAGGTAGACGTGGCCGGCGAGCTGCGCCGCCTGGCGCGCGAAATGTTTGTCACCGCCAACCGCGTCACCGGCACATTTGCGCTGCACCCGCTGGACCGAGAGGTGGCGTATAAACGATTGCAAGATGTAGGGGCGAGGCATGCCTCGCCCCTACATGCGCACGACCTGGAACTGCGCGCCGCGGCGTATTACGCCGAAACGCGCAAGCCGCAAGAGGAATGGAAGACGATTGACGACCTGCAGCCGCAATTGGCCGAGTTTGAGCACCGCGTGCGCGCGGGCGACTATGACCGCGCGGGCTGGCTGTTGGATGAGATTGATTTTAACTACCTGCAACTGTGGGGACACGCGCTGCGCGTGATCGAGATGCGGGAAAAGCTGATTGGGCATCACGCCAGTCGGACGCTTGAACGAAGGAACTGGGGATACATTGGCACGTGCTACAGAGACATTGGGCAGGTGCGGCGCGCGATTGAATGTTACGAGCGAGCGCTGGAGCTGGCCCGCGCCGATCACGAGCGGCAAGCCGAAGGCGCGTGGCTGGGCAACCTGGGCCTGGCGTACTTGGACTTGGGCGAGACGCGGCAGGCGATTGAATTCTATGAGCAAGCGTTGGCGATTGACCGCGAGATCGGCGACCAGCGTGGTGAAGATGCAATCTTGGGCAACCTGGGCAGTGCGTACTATTCCCTGGGCGAGACGCGGCGGGCGATTGAATTCCATGAGCAAGCGTTGGCGATTGACCGCGAGATCGGCGACCGGCGCGGCGAAGGCGCAGACTTGTGCAACCTGGGCAGTGCGTACTTGGCCTTGGGCGAGACGCAGCGGGCGATTGAATTCTACGAGAAAGCGAAAGAGGTAGCGATAGAGATCGGCGACCGGCGCAGCGAAGGCAAGAGCTTGGGCAACCTGGGCAATGCGTACTATTCCCTGGGCGAGACGCGGCGGGCGATTGAATTCTGTGAGCAAGCCTTGGCGATTCGTCGCGAGATCGGCGACCGGAGTGGCGAAGGCATTGACTTGTATAATTTGAGCGAGGCTCATCAGACACTTGGCGATTTCGCTCAGGCCAGCACCTGCGCCGAACAATCGCTCGCGCTGGATATGCCAGAGACGGCCTATAGCGCCGCGATCAGGTTGGGTATTTTGGCGGCGCAATCCCAAAGTCTATCGGACGCCGCGCGCTATTTCGACCTCGCCATCGCCAAATGCCGCGAGCTGCTGGATAAAACGCCGGAACTGTATGAGGCGCTTTATGCTTACGGCACGGCGCTGGCCGGGCAAGCGGCGGTTGGCGGTCCGTCGTCCACGGTCAACGGTCTATCGTCTGCGGTCGAAATCTATCAACGCGCGATGAGCATTTTCGCCGGGCCGACCGTCCTCAAAGGCACGCTGCGCGATTTGCGCTATCTTCGGCAATCGGCGGGATGCGAAGGGTTGGAGCCGGCCATTCAACTGCTGATGCGTGATGCGTGAT
>CAYHAR010000399.1:0-2965 GCA_964354595.1 uncultured Anaerolineae bacterium
GTGACACACTTGCACCTGCCGCAAGTGCAGGTGAGAGCAAGACCAAAGCTCAACTCTCGGGCGAATTGGCCGAATTGCGCCGGCAGATGGCCGAGTTAGAGACCTCGGAAGCCGAACGCAAACAGACGGAAGAGGCGCTGCGCGAGAGCGAAGAGCGGTTGAGGGGCATTTTAGCCCAGTCGCCCATCGGAATCGAGTTGTACGACGCCGAGGGGCGCCTCCTGGACGCCAATCCATCTTGCCTGGACATGTTCGGCATAGTAGATAAAGAGGACATCAAAGGGTTCGAGTTGTTTCAAGACCCCAACCTGCCCCGTGACGCAAAAGAAAGACTGCTCAACGGCGAGATCGTGCGATACGAGGCCGAGTTTGACTTTGAGCTGGTCAAACGCCAAGCCCTATACCGGACGACAAAATCGGGCCGACGTTACCTTGACGTGATGATCACGGTGCTAGAGACCCAGGGCAACGTGCGTGGGTATCTGGCGCAAGTGCAAGACATCACCGAGCGCAAGCGCATGGAAACGGCGCTGCGAGAAAGGGAGGAACATTTCCAAAGCCTGGTGGAAAGCCAGGGGGAAGGCATGGGCGTCGTAGACACACAAGAACAGTTTACCTTTGCCAACCCGGCCGCCGAAAATATTTTCGGCGTTCCCCCCGGCGGGTTGGTCGGTCGCAGTCTGGCCGAGTTTCTCACCCCGGAGCAATTCGCGGCTATACAACAGCAAACTGAACAGCGCCAGACAGGAGAAAAGAGCACTTGTGAAATCGAGGTCATACGCCCAGACGGCGAGAGGCGCAACCTGATCGTCACCGCCACTCCGCAGATTCAGGACGGACAGTTCGTCGGCGCGTTTGGCGTTTTTCGTGACATCACCGAGCGCAAACGGGCCGAAGCCGAGCTGCGCCGCATGGCGAATCGGCAGACCGCCTTGTACGAGACGCTCCGCGCGGTCAGTGGGCAGCTCGATCTCGACGCCGTCGCTCGATTGGCCGTGGAAGCCATTTTCAAATTCACCGGTTGGTCCCAAGCCTCCATCATCATGCCCGACGAGGAGGGAACCCACTGGGTCATCCGCGCCGCCAGCGGACGTCTTTTGCACGCCGCCGGGATGACAGCTCCCATAGATAAAGGTGTGACGGGCCGGACGTTCAAGGCCGGCAAAACTCAATTGGTGTCCGACGTGAGCGTTGACCCGGACTATCTGGTGGGAGACCCGGCCACGCGCAGTTGCCTGACCGTCCCTCTCAAGCGGGGCGAGCGCGTGGTGGGCGTGCTCAACTTGGAAAGCGACCGGCTGGCTGCGTTTGATTCGGATGACGTTTTGCTGGCCGAATCGCTGGCCGATGCGATTGCCCTGACGGTGGACAATGCCCGGTTGTACGCTCAAGCGCAACGGCACACCACCGATCTGAGCGCGCTGTATGCCATTACCCGCACGACCAGCCGCTCGCTGGCGCTGAAAGATGTGCTCGAGCAAGCCTTGTCGTCCGCCATCACATTGCTGGGCTTTGGCGCCGGGTTGATTGTCCTGGCCGAGCCAGACAGCAATCGCTTGCGCCTGGCCGCAGCGCGCGGTCTCTCCTCCGCTCTGCTGGAGCGCATACGTCGTCAGGGTCTAGAGAGCACCCTCGCAGCCTACGTCTACAACCGGCGAGAGAGCCTGGTCCTCGGAGAGAGTCAACAAGAAGCGCCGCCGGAGGTCAGCCAGGCCTTTGCCGACTTGAAGGCCCAAGGTTGGCGCGCCTACGTCGGCATTCCGCTGTTGCAGCAGGAGCAACCCCTGGGCGCGATAACGCTGCTGGCCCGCGAGCCGCGCCCTTCCTCAGCCTACGATCTGGCGCTGCTGACCACCCTCGGCCAACAGGTGGCGACCGCTGTGGCAAACGCGCGCATGTTCCAGACCACGCTGCACGAGCGCAGCCAACTGCAAGCTCTGATCAAATCCAGCCGAGACGGGATCGTGCTCATCGGAACGAGCGGGCATATCCTGGTCGTCAACGCGCCCGCGCTGCAATTGTTGCACCTGCCCGGTCAACCGGAAGAATGGCGCGGCCGCCCGGTTCAAGCCGCGCTGGCTGTGCTGCGCGTCTTTGTTCCCAAGATTCTGCGGGTGGCCCTGCCCGAGTTGCGACGCATCCGAAGCGGGGGCGAGCCGCCCAGCGAAGGCGAGTACGAAGTCTCGCCGCACGCCGTCCATTGGTTGAACCTGCCCGTGCTCACCGGCAACATGCCGCAGGGGCGGCTGGTGGTGCTGCGCGACGTGACCGACGCGCGGGCCGTGGAGCGGCTGCGCGAAGACATGACGCATACGATGGTGCACGACTTGCGCAACCCACTGGGAAATATCTCGGCCTCACTGGAAGTTTTGACCGGCGGCATGTTAGGGTCGCTTCCGCCCGATCAGCTCGAGGTGTTGAACATTGCGCAATCCAGCGCCTTTCGCATGATCGAATTGGTCAGTGCCATCCTGGACGTCAGCCGCTTGGAAAGCGGGCAGATGCCGCTGGACCGGCGAGTGTTCAGCGTGGCTGAACTCGTGGCCGACACGTTGCAACTCCAGACGACTCTGGCCGGCGGGAAAGACATCCACCTGGAAAGCGATGTGCCACCCACCCTGCCGCCCGCCTGGGCCGACATGGGATTGATCGGACGGGTGTTACAAAACCTGATCGGCAATGCAATCAAGTTCACCCCGCCCGGCGGCGTGATTCGCGTGTCGGCCAGGACCGAGGAAAAACAACAGCGCTCGGTGATCCTGGTGGCCGTCGGCGATACCGGCCCGGGCATCCCGCCAGAGATTGCAAGCCAGCTGTTCCAAAAGTTTGTCACCGGCCGGCAAACGGGTCGTGGCAGCGGGCTGGGATTGGCCTTTTGCAAGCTGGCCGTCGAGGCGCACGGCGGGCGCATCTGGGTGGAAAGCGCCCCCGGACACGGAGCAACGTTCACCTTCAGCCTGGCCAC
>CAYHAR010000400.1:0-2936 GCA_964354595.1 uncultured Anaerolineae bacterium
CGGGCAGGCCGGTTATTGGTGCCTGCCGAATGGCCTGGAGCGCATGAAGGCCATCGTCGCCGAGCAGCGCCTGGATCGCGTGGTGATTGCCGGGTGTGCGCCACGCACGCACGAGTCGCACTTCCGATGCGCGCTCGATGGCCGCGTGAATCCGACGCTCGTCAACGTGACGAACCTCCGCGACCTGTGCGCCGGGCCGCATCAGAATGATCCGGCGGCGATGAGCAAAGCGCACGCTCAGATCGCGATGGCGATTGCAGACTTGGGCGCGCGTCAACCGGGCGCTCCGCGCGTGGCGCACATCACGCCGCACGCCGCCGTCATCGGCGGGGGCGTTGCCGGGCTGACGGCGGCGCTTGCCATCAGCGAGGCGGGCATCCCCGTCACACTCGTCGAGCGCGAGCCGGAATTGGGCGGACTGGCGCGCCGTTCCCCGGATGATCGTGAAACCGCCGATCTAGTTGCCGGCTGCATTGCCTCTGTCCAGGCTCGCTCGAACGTCACGATATTGACCAATATGCAAGTTGCCGATGTCAGTGGGCCGGTGGGGCGCTACCAGGTCACGCTGAGTGATGGCCACGCGATTGAAGCCGGAGCGATTATCGTCGCCACGGGCGGGCAACCCGGCGCTCTACCTTCCACTCTCCACTCTCCACCCTCCACTCTCCACACGGCCTTTGTGTTGTGCGACATGATGCAAGGACAGACCTGCCTGCACTCTTGCTGCCTGACCACCTTCCGGCAAGCGGCCGAGATCAAGCGCCAGTCGCCTGCCTCCGAGGTCGCGATCTTTTTCCGCGAGCTTTACACGGCCGGCGGGCAATACGACGAGTTGGTGTGGGAAGCGCAGCGGTTGGGTGTGAGCTTTTTCCGTTATCCGTCTGGGCAGAGGCCGCAATCCGTTGACGGCAAAATCGTGACGCGCGACGAGCTGACCGGGCGCGAGGTGCGCGTCCGATGCGAGCAGGTCATTCACGCCGCGCCCATGTCGCCGCAAACAGATGCTGCGCGCCTGGCCGAGATGTTGCGCTTGCCCACCGACGCCGCCGGATTCATCGCCGATACGCGCGTGCGGCTGCGCCCATCTGATCGCATCGAGCGCGGCCTCTATGTCTGCGGCGCGGCGCATTATCCGTGCGACGCGCAGCGCGCGACGTTCGAGGCTTTTAGCGCCGCCGCGCGCGCCGTGCGCCACCTCCGGCGCGGGCAGATCACGCATTGGGCCTCCGCCGCGACGATTGACGCCACGCGCTGCAACGGCTGCGGCGATTGCGTCAGAGTCTGCCCGTTCATGGCCGTGACGATGCAAGTAGGCAAGGAAACAAGTGGGCTCGCGCAAGCGGACAAGGGGACGCGGCTGGCAGTTGTTGACGCATTGATTTGTACCGGCTGCGGCAATTGCGTCTCTGTCTGTCCAGTCAAAGCGGCGCAGGTGGCAACGGCAACCGACGAACAAATCGAAGCAGAAGTCCGCGCTGCGTTGCAGGATCACCTTGTCACCCCGTCGCCCCGTTACCTCGTCTTTGCTTGCGAGTGGAGCGGCTATTCGGCAGCCGAAGTCGCAGGCGCGCAGGGTCTCCGCTATCCGGCCAACACGCGCGTCGTCCGATTGAATTGCACCGGGCGCTTGCAGCCGGGCTTGATTCTCAAAGCGTTGGAAATGGGCGCGTCGGGTGTGACGATTTTGGGCTGCGCGCCGGGCGTGTGCCACTATGAGCAGGGCAACGAGCGCTGCGCGGCGGCGTTCGAGCAAGCCGATGCGCTGGCGCGATTGCTGGCGATGGACGACCGGCTCAAGCTCGAATGGATTCCGCCGGACGATGGGGCGAGGTTCGCGCAGGTGGTCAGCGATTTCGTTGGGCGACCGCTCCGCGTGACGAAGGACGAAGGACGATGAGCGAGAGGACGCTGGAGCAGACGATTCACGAGAGCGGCGTGCTGCGCTGCCTGGAATGCGGCAAATGCACGGCCATTTGTCCGATTGCGCGATTCGACGGCGGCTTTTCGCCGCGCGTGACGGTGGGCCGCGCATTGGCGCGCCACGACGAGGCGCTGTTGCGCGACGACCGGCTGTGGACGTGCATCAATTGTCTGCAATGCAATCAAGTCTGCCCGGCGGCGGTGGATTATTCTTCCCTGACGACGGCGGTGCGCGTCGAGGCGCGGCGATTGGGTCAGGCTGCGTTGTGCACGCACGGCGAAGCCATCCACGTCTGGATGCGGATGATGACGCGACCTGACCTCAAACAGAATCGGCTGGAATGGCTGTCGCCCGATCTCAAATATCAAACACTTGCGCCTGCGCTGCGCTCCGGCCCCTACGGGAGTGCAGGTGTTTCAAATATCAACGAGCCTGCTCTTCACTCTCCACTTTCCACTCTCTACTTTGCCGGGTGCGCGCCGCATTACGATGCGCTGTTCAAGCCGCTGGGGATACAGGGATCGCAAGTGGCGCAGGCCAGCGTCCGCATCTTGAATGAATTGGGCGTCGAGCCGCTTTTGTTGGCCGATGAACGCTGCTGCGGTCACGACTTGTTGTGGGAAGGCGACATTGATGGATTCTTGAAGTTGGCGCAGTTGAATGCCGAGATGATTCGCGCGTCGGGCGTCAAGCGAATTGTCTCGTCGTGCCCCGAATGCGTCCGCGCGCTCAAGGTGGATTATCAGGCGCACGGCGTCCGGTTGAACGCGCAAGTCATTCATCTGTCTGAATTGCTGACGGATCTCAAGGTCAAGGCCAAAGTCAAGGAAAAGACGGTGACGTTTCACGATCCGTGCCGGTTGGGTCGCCATTTGGGCATTTACGACGCTCCGCGCAAGGTGCTGGAAGGATTGGGGTACAAGGTCGTCGAGATGCGTCACGCGCGCCGCAACGCCACGTGCTGCGGAACGAATGGCTGGACGCATTGCGACGCGGCCAACAAAGCCATCCAGGT
>CAYHAR010000401.1:0-2936 GCA_964354595.1 uncultured Anaerolineae bacterium
CATAAAGCTTCCTCAGCCGGACATCACGCCTCTATCGGAAAACTACCCTTCCACAAACTTGCCGTCGGTTATCTTGCGATCAATCAACTTGTGCTGAACGTCGAACCTCAACGTCACCTCGATGGATTGGAAGCACCGCTCTTTGCCGATCAGCACCTTGCGGCAGGAATAGCCGGCTATGTTGCCGTTTTCGTCGTACTCGACGCTCAAGTCGTTATTCAAGTTGACACGCGCTCGAATGATTTCGCCGCAGCGATTGCATTGCACAACCAGCCAATACGAGTTGGCGTCGCTGCCCTGAGAAGCGGCCAAAAGAGTGGAGAGCTTTTTGATCAGGTTCATCTTTCATCCCACCGTCACGTTGCCGTCTTTTTCGACGATCAACGTCAGCGCATCCACAGCCAGGCCGGTTTGTCCCCAATCCGCGACGACCTGGAGCAGATAGCGGCCCGGCTCGACCAGCGGCTGCCAGGTCACGCGCCCACCTTCATCAACCAACGTCCCGCCCGAAACGCTCCAGCGATAGCGCGCGTCGGGCCAGGGAGTTTCTGCGTCAAAAGCCAAGCCGTCATCCCAGACAATATCCACCGTTCGGATTTCGGCCAGGGGCAAAGGAGCTTGCGACGTTTCCTTGACCTCGACCCACTCGAGGGTGACCAGGTCGTGTTGCCCGAGTTGCAGATTCAGCGCGCGATCCAGCCCGCCTTCGACCATGATTCGATAGTCGCCCGGCTCGGAGATGTAGAGCGAGAATTCGCCATCGCTGCCGGTCACGACCTGAACGCGCGATTTGCCTTCCGCACTCACTTTTATCCCACTGAGGGGCTGGCCTTGTTGATTCACGACTCGGCCTTGCACCTTTGCGCCTGCAAGCGCCGGGTCGGAGGAGGTTTTGAGGCTGCGCACCTGGAAATGCCGTGGCGCCACCACGCCTGGCGTGAGCGTCGGCTTGGGCGCAACCGTCGGTGGCGGCGCCGGATCGCAGATCATGGGCGTCCTGGATGGCGTGGCGACCCTGGGCGGCGGAGGCGGATCGCAGATCATCGGCGTCCTGGAGGGCGTCGGTCGGGGCATCATGCTGGGCGGCGGCGGTGGATCGCACACCATCGGCCCGGTGGGGCTGCAGGCCATTGTGCCGCCATACAGGACGACCATCGCCAGGATGGCTTTTTGCAAGTCTTTGGGGAGCATGTTCCAGGGTAACATCGTCGCCTCCTTCAGAAAACCTCACCGCCAAGACGCCAGGGGCGTAAAGGCTCTAATCGCCAGTTTCTTGACGCTCTTGGCGTCGCTTGTCTCCCTCTACACTTTGCGCCACTTGTGTTTCCCAGGCTTCGAGTTCCGCCTGCGCCTGCAAGTCAAACAGGTTGACGCGGCTGGCCCAGGCTGCCGCTTGGTCGTTGACCAAGCCAGCATCGTAAATGTTTTCACGCAGCGAAAAGTCAAACATCTCTTCCAGCATCGCCAGCGAATGATTGTTCACGCGAGCCACGATTTGGCGCAACTGCTCGTTCAGCGCCGCGTCGGTGCGCCCCCGGCGCAGATACTTGTACATCGTCATCTCGTAGCACGCAATCGAGCAGCGCTTGGCCGCTCCGTCGTTGGAATAGTGGCGATGGCGCAGCGTGGCATACATCAGCCGGAACAATATCTCGACGCGCGGGTCGGGGATGGAGTAGTTCCACGCCATATAGTTGCCGGTGAGCCGCCCTTCGCTTTGCAGGCGATCCAGGATCGGCGTCCCGGCGTAAACTTCCATCCGCCCAAAGCTCAGCGGCGCTTGACCTTCTCCAGCCATCGCGTGGAAAAAGTCCAAGTTGGCGCGAATGTCCTCAATCGTGCTATCGGGATCAAGGAAAATTAATCCAAAGTCCGCCAGCATCCCGACTTTGTGCAGCGCCTCGAGCGCCTGCCGATTTTGGGCGACGGTCGTCCGCTTGTTCAGCGTGCGCAAGCTGTGGTCGGAGCCGGACTCGACGCCGACGTAAGCGCGCACGACGCCCATATCGAGCAGGCGACGGAACAAATCTTCTTTCACGTCGTCGGCGCGGCATTTGATGCTCATGATCACGTCGAGCTTGCGCCGACGCAGCTCGCGCTCCAAATCCGCGACGCGCGTCAGTCGCGCCTCGCCGGGCGGAAACCATTCATCGTCGTTAAAGACGAAAAAACACACGCCGAAATCGTGATAGAGCAGCTCCATCTCATCTACGAGGTTGGGCACGCTGCGAAAGCGTTGAAGCCTGCCCGCGCTCGCGCCGTAAAAGGAATGGATGCTGCAAAACGAGCAATCGCGATGACAGCCTCGGCTGCCCACGATGGGCGAAAAGCCGATGCCCAGGTGATGCTGCGGAGGCGTGTCGCGCGAGGGGAACGGCAAACTGTCCAGGTCGGCGATGAGGGGGCGCGGCGGGTTCTCGACGATTCGGCCATCGCGCCGAAACGAGAGGCCCAAGATCGCGCGCCAGGTCTCGGGCGAGTCGAGACGCTGCATCAGCTCTAACAGCGTCAACTCGCCTTCGCCGCGCACGACCGAGTCGAGCGCGGGGTAATCGCGTAAAAGGTCGGCCGCAGCGAACGTGGGAAAATGTCCGCCGGTCGTGATGTGGGCTTGAGGCAGAATGCGGCGCAGTTCGTCGGCCAGTTCCATGAACTCGGGCGCGCGATACTGAAAGATGATCGAGAGTCCCACCAGCCGCGGCTGGATCCATTGCGCGCGTTGCAAGACGGCGTCCATTTCGTCCGCCGCGCTAAAGGCAGCCAGCTCGACCGAGTAGCCGTGCTGGCGCAGTACCGCCGCCAGGTAGCGAGTGCTCAGGTTTTCCAGTTCTTCGGCGCCGACCAACAGCACATCTAACATTCGAGTTCCTCAGGGGGCACGTTGACGTGATAGGCCAATGGAGTATAGTCCCACCGGTTGATTTTGGAAAACTCGC
>CAYHAR010000402.1:0-2910 GCA_964354595.1 uncultured Anaerolineae bacterium
AAAACGAACCTCCTGCATATTTTAACCCTACTCGAGCTCTGACTGCGTGTACCGCATAACGAATTAAGGATTCATGCGGCGCGGCGATAGCATATCCGCTCGCGTCGCAACGAGCGACAGGTTAGCCGGTGCGCACGAGAGGGAGCAGGTGAAAGCCGCCGCATAATCCATGTTGAACTAAGCCGATTTCAGGCTCGGCGTATATGGAATTTAAGGCCGCGGGCTATCCCCAGGGAGCTGGTTTTACTAGGTCGCTGAGAACCATTTTACTCCCAAAAGGGTATCTTGAGCAAATGGGGGCGCGCGTGGGCGCCTGGCAGCGAGTCGTGGGAGAGGTGCGCGTCGTTGAAAGCCAGGTGGAGCGGGGGTGTTTTTCGACGAGTCGGCGCGCAAAGATCAAGACACGATCAAGGGCCTCAAGTCTGGGGAAGAGCAAGCCATCCGGAGTCGTTACAGAGAGACGGTTCAAGGGGGCGCACGTCCTTTGGGGGTCAAGGTAGCCCGGCGACGCATCAGTCGACCGCAGGCAGGGCAGCGCGGCGCCGAACTGGGCGGAGCCGGAGCGGGCGGCTCGTCAGGTGAATTCGGTTCATCCTCCAACTCGACCAGCCGGGAGGTCGCCGAGGTAGGAATGTCAGACGCAGCGGTGGAAGGACCGGGAGGCGGCGTTGCCGTTTCCGAGTCAGAGTTTGAAGAGGATGCGGGTTCCGTCGTGGGCGGCGTCGGCGTCACCGGTTCAGCGTTGGCGGGCGTGAGGTGTTGGCGCACGAGCGCCAAGGACGGACGGCAGCCGGGGCTGAGCAAGCCGTAGTAGCGCACCTTGACAAAGCCCGTGGGCAGAACGTGTTGCAGGAAACGATGAATAAACTCGAACGGCTCCAGCGCGAGCCGTTTGGTCTGACCGGTGTGGGAATCGCGGTAGCGGAAAGTGACTTGGTTGTTTTCGCAACTGACCAGGCGGCTATTGCTGAGAGCCACCCGAAAGATGTAGGGCGCTAGATACTTGAACGCCCGGAGGCCATCGCCGACCGGTTGACAATGCACCACCCAATCTTGGTCCCAGACGCTGGCCGGAACCGAGGGGAAGCAATCCGTTTCACGCAGGGCGTCACGAAACTTGGCCCGAAAGATGGGCGAGAGCGCCTTGACGGGCAAGAAAAAGTTGGATGGAGCGGGCCGCCAGGTGCGTTGATCGGGGGCCAGCCCACCGCCCGGCGCCAAGTAGTGCACGTGGGGATGAAAGACCAAGGTGCGCCCCCAGGTGTGCAACACGCCCACCAAGCCAATCTGCCCGCCCACGAAGCGTGGATCGCGCGCCAGGTGTTGGGTGGCCGCCGCCGACGTGCGAAAGAGCAGATCATAGATAAGGTTTTGGTGACGGCGTGCCACGGGGCGCAGCTCTTCGGGCAGCGTGAAGGTGAGCATAAAGTACGGCACGGGCAGCAGCAGGTCGTGTGGGTGCTCCAGCCACTGGTAGGCCTTTTCCCCCTGACACTTGGGGCAGTGTCGATCGCGGCACGAGTGATAGCGATAGACCGTCTCGTCACAGTCCGGGCACTCGTAGACGTGCCCGCCCAGCGTTTCGGTGCGGCAATGCTCGATGGCCCACATCGCCTGAAGATGACGGGATGGGATTTCGTCACCGTACTTGGCGCGATAAGCCGGGCCATACTCGCGCAAGATCTCGGCCAGCTCTATCACAGCAACTCGGCCATCACCTGGTTGATGGCGCGCGCGGCCAGGTCGTTAGCCGGGCGCGTCAGGTGCGTGTAGAGCGCTGTCGTCTGGGGCGAACTGTGCCCCAGGTACGCCTGGATGAGCCGCAAATTGACGCCGGCTTCGAGTAGGTGCGTGGCGTAGGAATGCCGCAGCGTGTGAACACTGGCGTCCTTCTGCACGCCGCTCTCTTGCAGGGCGGCTTTGAAGGCGCGTTGAACACCGCTCTCCTCCATCGGCTGCGTGGCAGACGACAGGGGGATCCCCGCGCGCGTCGGTGCCGGAAAGAGCCACACGGGATGGCGATGCGTGCTCCAATGGTCGCGCAACATCTTGAGGGTATTGTCTGGCAACGGCACGTAGCGATCCTTGTTGCCTTTGCCCTGCCGGACGTGCAACATCTTGCGCTCGCCATCAATCGCGCCGACTTTAAGATATACGCCTTCCAGCAAACGCAAGCCGCACGAGTAAATGGTCGTCAAGCAGACACGGTAGTGCGGGCGGCGGAGACAGCCTAGAATCAGACGCACCTCGGCGGTGCTGAGTACCACCGGCAGTTTCTTTTCCTGCGCGGGCCGCACCCAATCCAGCGTCATGTCGGTGCGCTTGAGGGCATAGGTGTAAAAGAACCGGAGGCCGTGCAAAGCGATGGTGTAGGCGCTGCGCGAGGCGTGCTTGTCATTCTTGAGGTAGAGAAAATACTGACGCAGTTCCTCTTCGGTGATGAGGTCGGGCGACTTGTGGTAGTGCTCGGCTAACTGCCGGACGGCGCGCAGATACGCGTCTTGCGTCTTGGCGGCTAGACCACGCAGTTGCAGGTCCTCGATCATGCGTTGTCGTAACGGGGTCATGGTGATTCCTCCTGTCGGAAAGTTTGACAGGAAGTATATCGCTATGATCGAGGAATGAGGAGGAACGGTCAGAGGATGTCTTGCGGGGAAACGCGCTCCCTGCGCGAAGCGCTTAGTTCAACTGGTTCTTACACTGCGTAGGCTGTCTGCGCGCGCTCCTCGAATCGCGCAAATACCTGGCGATAGTATTCCACGTCAGTCCAGACGATCCACGCCTCGATCCTGCGCCGTAACCCGCGCGGCAAGCCTTGCCACATTCGCGCCAACACTGGGAAACGCTCTACCGGACGCAAATAGTCCAGCGCATACGCCGGCCAGCGCGTCAGCGTGTTGATGACAGATA
>CAYHAR010000403.1:0-2906 GCA_964354595.1 uncultured Anaerolineae bacterium
CCCATCGTCAAGGTCGTCATTGCCGGCGACGCGGGCGTGGGCAAGACCAGCCTGATCCGCCGCTATTGCACCGGCATGTTCCAAGAGTCCCGCGTGGCGACCATCGGCGTGGACTTTCAGATCAAGATCGTCGAGATGGACGGCAAGTCCATCAAGCTTTCCATCTGGGACATTGCCGGGCAGGAACGCTTTGGGGCGTTCCGGGACTCGTTCTATCGAGGCGCGCGCTCGGTGGCGCTGGTGTACGACGTGTCCGATCCGACCTCATTGGAGAACTTGCCGCGCTGGCAAGCCGAGATCATGCGAGTGTGCCAGACTGCCAGGTTCGTCGTCGTCGGGAACAAGCTGGACCTGGGGTACAAGACGCCGCGCGAGCAAGTGGCCGAATGGGCGCGCAGCGTGGGCTACCCGTACATCGAGACGAGCGCGCTGACGGCTCAGGGCGTGGACGAATTCTTTTTGACCCTGACGAGATTGGCAACCACCAAGAGCAAGTGATACAGGCGGCAAAAAATGCGGGGCTTGATAGTCAAGCCCCGTTTCGTTTCCCGCGCCCCCACGCCTCAACTGGGGATGAACGCCTCTGGCCTGACGACGCCGATGAACAGCAGGTTGCGATAGACCTCGTCCAAGTCCAGCCCGTAGCCAAAGACAAACTTGTTTGAAATTTTAAAGCCGACATAGTCCAGCTTTACGTCCACTTCGCGCCGCTCGGCCTTGTCCAGCAGCGTCACGATGCGCAGGCTGGCGGGCCGGCGCGCGCGCAGCATCCGCGTGATATAGTCCAGCGTGTGGCCGCTATCAATAATGTCTTCGACCAGCAGCACGTTGCGCCCGGAAATGTCTATCTCTAGATCCATCAGGATACGCACTACGCCGGTGGATTCGCGCGTGCCGGCGCCATAGCTGGTGACGGCCATAAAGTCAATCGCGTGCGGCACGGTGATCTGGCGCATCAGGTCGGTGAGAAACATGACGCCGCCCTTGAGGATGCACACCAACAGCAAATCCTGGCCGGAATAGTCGGCGCTGATCTGCGCGCCCAGCTCGGCAACGCGTTTCTGCAATTGCTCAGTCGTGATCAGGATTTCGTCCAGATAGTCTGTGTAAGGTCGCGTCATGCTGCCTCCTCGCAATCGTCACTTGCGCGGAACCTGATGGCACTTGCGGCAGCGCGCTTCGTAAGACTCGCTCCCGCCGACGAGGATGACCGGGTCGTCGTAGGCGGCGGGCTGGCCGTTGATGAGCCGCTGCGTCCGGCTGGCGGGGTTGCCGCACACCACGCAGATGGCTTGCAGCTTGTCCACGCGCTCGGCTTGCGCCATCAGCACCGGCATCGGCCCGAATGGCTCGCCGCGAAAATCCACGTCCAGCCCGGCGGCGATGACGCGCATCCCCCGGTCGGCCAGCTTTTGGCACAGCTCGGTGATTTCCCAGCCAAAGAACTGCACCTCGTCAATCGCCGCCACGCTCGTCTCGGGCCGAATCAACTGCTCGATCTCGGCGGCGGATTGCACCGGCACCGCTTCCACGCCCAGCCCGTTGTGCGACGTGACCGCCTCGGTGGTGTAGCGCGTATCCATGGCCGGCTTGAAGACCTGCACGTTCTGCTTGGCGATCTTGGCGCGGCGCACGCGGCGGATCAACTCTTCGGTCTTGCCGCTAAACATGCTGCCGCAGACTAGCTCGATCCAGCCTCCGCTTGGTTTAGTGTCCATGCTCGCTCCAAGATGCAAAGAAGGGCAGTCGAGTGATCTGCCCTTCCCATGATTCTGTTTGCGTTGCTTCGGCTAGGCGGCTGTCGAAGCCGGTTGGCCTTCCGTCTCGTCTTCGACGATTTCGACAATGGACTGGCGCTCCTTGCGTCGCTGGGCCCTTTTGCCGCGCTCCTCGCCGCCGGTGGTCACGGCGCGATCCAGTCGCTTGTAAAAGCGATCCACCCGGCCTTCAGTGTCCACGATGCGCACCTGTCCGGTAAAGAACGGGTGGCAGTTGGAGCACACGTCAGTGCGGATCGTCTCGACCGTCGCGCCGACCATCCAGGTGTGGCCGCACGCGCAAATGACTTGCGCTTCAGGATACCACTTGGGATGAATATTGGACCTCATTCTTTTTCTCCTGCCCGGCTTGGGCTGGTTTGAACCGCCCGGCGGGCAACGGCGGCATCGCGCAGAGCGTGCCGCCTCTACGCAGACTTGGGATAGACGCTCACGCGGCGGCGTCCACCCGGCAATTGCTCGAACTTGACCAGGCCGTCCATCGTGGCGAACAAGGTGTAATCTCGGCCCACGCCCACGTTCTCGCCTGGCTTGATGTGCGTGCCGTGCTGCCGGACGATGATGCTGCCGGAGCGCACCGCCTGTCCGCCGTATCGCTTGACGCCCAATCGCTGCGCGCGACTATCGCGTCCGTTCTTGGCGCTGCCGCCACCTTTCTTGTGTGCCATCTCTCACCTCACCCTGCTACGATTTCGTCCACGCGCAGCCAGGTGTAATCCTGGCGATGACCGGTCTTGACCTTGTGGCGCTTGCCGCCGGGCCGATAGTGAAACACGAGAATCTTGTCGCCCTGGCTTTGCTCGACGACGGTCGTCTTGACTTTGGCGCCGCCAACGGTGGGCCGGCCCACCTGGACCTGGTCGCCATCGGACACGAGCAAGACGTTCTCCAGCTCGACCGCCTCGCCCACCTGTTGCGGCAATTGTTCGACGCGAACCTTGTCACCCACGCCCGCGCGGAATTGTTGTCCACCGACTTGAAAGACTGCGTACACGATGACACCCCCACTGCTATCGCGCCTCCGCTGCGCGGGGCGCCGTGCATTTGATTGACAAACAGAAGCGGCCTGACCTGCCGGGCCGCTGGCGAGTGCGGATTATAACTGGCTTGATAGGTTTTGTCAAACGC
>CAYHAR010000404.1:0-2901 GCA_964354595.1 uncultured Anaerolineae bacterium
TGCTCAATCGGCAAGCGTGGTTATTTTGGACAAGAACAAGGCTGTGATTTCAAAGCTGGTTGACGGCGACTCGATCCAGCTCAGGCTCAAGGCGCAGAATCGAACGGCTCAACCGACCCGCGTGACCTTTGTCTTGGATGCCGAGACCGTGCACGTGGCCGAGTGCACGATTCAAACCAATGCGGACAGTTGCGAGACGGAGCGGTTCGCAGCGTTGGGCTGGTACTGGGACAAAGGCGGGCAGCCCAAGAAAGAGCGAGCGATTCGCGCGTTGGCCGATGGCGCAGTTGCGGCGACCACACAGGTTCAGATCGCGCCTCGCCCGGTTGTCCTGGCGCACGGTTTTATTTCGAGTGCGGAAGCCTGGGCTGCTTATCTTGGCCCCAACGGTTTCCTGGCTTTGATGGGAGCGCACGGCTTTGCCGTGGGCGATGGTCAGTTCGAAGGCAAGTTCAACACAGGCAGCATCGCCGATCCGGCGGGCAAAACCAACACGATCGCTCAGAACTCTGAAATCCTGGGGCGCTACATCACCAGCGTCAAAAAGGCGACGGGCGCTCAACAGGTGGACTTGATCGGGCACAGCATGGGTGGAACGATTTCCCGCTACTATATTGACCGCCTGATGCAAGAGCGCGACGTGGCGCAACTGATCATGCTGGGCACGCCGCACAACGGATCGGATTGCGCCAACTTGCCAGCCTCGCTTAACCTGTACATCCCCGCTTCGCTCGAAATCAGGCCGAGCTATATGCGCGGCATTTTCAATTCCCAGATCACCCGCCGGCGCGGCGTGCCGTTTCACGAGCTAGCGGGCACTCCGATCATCGAAGCGTTCAAGTCGCCCTGCACGGATGTCCCCACGGATGTGGCCGTCTCGCTCGAAAGCGCCCAGGGCATCCCGCTCGACCTCAAAACGATGCCGCTCTTGCACACCGATCTGAACACCTCAAAGCAGGTGTTCGAGACCTTTGTCAAGCCGCTGCTGCAAAAACCGGCGAGCGAATTTCGCTCGGAGCCTGACCCGGCCCCCACCCCAAGCAGTCAAGATGCGCTCCAGTTCACACACATTTACACCGGCCACGTGGACGCGAGCGGCCGTCAAGAGGTAACGATCAACATTGACCAGGTCGCCGTCGCCAGTTTCGCGCTCTACGACCCGACTCGATCACTGACCGTGACCGTGCGCGGCGCAAGCGGTAATGTGATCGCGCTCGACGCAACTCGCAATGGGTTGATTGTCGTGGACGATCCCTCGACGCTGGTTTACCTGGGGTATGGATTCCAGAATCCCCGGCCTGGCCCGTGGCGTATCACACTTCAAGCGACAAGCAAGACGCCTGCGCGCGGCGCGGATTACGCCGTCACCGCTCAACTCCGAGGCGGCGCAACGCTCAAGGCGCGGGTCAGCACGCTTTTGCCTCAACCCAACGAATCAGTGGATATTGCCGCCCGACTCGAGCTGGCAGGGCAGAACTTGCCGATCCGTGAAGCCCAAGCTCTTGTCCGCTCTCCCGATGGCAAACTGGGAACGATCTCCCTTGCCCCAAGCGGCGACGAGTGGCAAGTGGCCTGGAAGCCCGTTGCCTCTGGCGTCTACGGCATCAACATCCAGGTGAGCGGCTCTGCGCCCGATGGCGCGCCGCTCGAGCGCGAAGCGTTCCTCTCGGTTCTGGCCCAGCCAGCGGCCAATCAGGTTGCGGCCAGCCAGCAACGGATTGTCACTATCCTTTTGCTCGTGCTTGCCGGTATTACAACCATCATTCTAATTCTAGCGGCGAGGCGACTCGCCAAGCGACGCACACAAAAGGCAAGTTGACCGCTACTTGCGCTGTGTAACGGCAGATCTGCGTCCCGCGCACACAAACGAGGCCTGGCAACCTGCCAGGCCTCGCGCTTTTTGCTCAAGCGTGATTTCAGGGACAGTGCCCCACCTTATGGCTAGAATTGCCCCAATTCGCCCCACACTGTTCACAGAAAGGACCTTGCAAAAGTTGCTGGCCCCCCACCGTTGTAAAACCAATTACCTACAAGATTATGTCTTGTGGCGGGGGCGTTTTGCCTGTGCTATAATACTCGCCAAACGGGAGGGCCGATGAGTTATCTTTCTCGTCTCGATTGCCCCGAATGTGCCAAGGTTTATTCTGCTGTCGAATTGCGCACCATCTGCCCCGAGTGCGGCTCGCCCCTTCTCGCTCGTTATGATTTGCCTCTTGCCCGCACGCATCTCGACCGTGATGCGATGCTCGCCCGGCCCGGCAACATGTGGCGTTGGCAGGAACTCTTGCCCGTGCATGATTCAGCGCACATCGTCACGCTGGGCGAAGGCGGCACACCCATGCTCCATGTCCCGCGGTTGGGCGCGCAACTCGGACTGCCGAATCTCTACATCAAGGACGAGGGTCGCAATCCCACCGGCACCTTCAAGGCGCGCGGGTTAGGCATGGCGGTTTCGCGCGCAGTGGAATTGGGCGTGCGGGGATTCGTCATCCCGACGGCGGGCAACGCGGGCGGCGCGTTGGCTGCGTATGCCGCGCGCGCAGGCTTGCCCGCTCACGTCTTTATGCCGGACGATGCGCCGCAAGCGAATCAGAACGAAGTTAAAATGGCCGGCGCGCATTTGCACCTGGTTCAAGGTCTCATCAGCGACGCAGGCCGCGCGTCGGCGGCGATGGCAAAAGAGTCCGGCCTGTTCGACGTGTCCACGCTCAAAGAGCCATATCGCCTGGAAGGCAAAAAGACGATGGGCTACGAGATCGCCCACGACCTGGGCTGGCAACTGCCGGACGTGATTTTGTATCCCACCGGTGGCGGGACGGGCCTCATCGGCATCTGGAAGGCGATTGACGAGATGCAGCAGCTTGGATGGATTGGCGCGCATCGCCCGCGTATGGTGTGCGT
>CAYHAR010000405.1:0-2895 GCA_964354595.1 uncultured Anaerolineae bacterium
GCTGCGGAACGAATGGCTGGACGCATTGCGACGCGGCCAACAAAGCCATCCAGGTGCAGCGGTTGCGCGAAGCCAAAGCGACCGGCGCAGAGGTGATGGTGACAGCGTGCTTAAAGTGTCAAATTCATTTCAAGTGCGCGTTGATGGACGAGCGGCTCAAGAGTGAGGTCGGCATCGAGATGGTGGATTTGGCGACGCTGGTGGCAGAACGACTCGGATAGGAGGAACACACATGAACGATGGTACCAATTTGCGAGCGCAAACAGATGCGCAGCCAGTCGAGCCGTCATCGCCTGCTGAGCGACAAGAGCGGTTGGCGGCCTGGCTTCAGTTTCCGCGCCGGGTCATCTTGTTGTTGATTGCATTCGGCCTGGCGTTGGCGCTGATTGCTGCGCTGCAGGGGCCGCTGCGCCCCACTACGCTCGGCAGACAGCCTCCCACTACATTCGGCAAAGCGCTAGCCGGCTTGCTCAGTGGAGATTGGGGAGTTTCCCTTACAACACGCCAGCCCGTCACCGATATGATTGGAAGGTATTTGCCCAACACGCTGCTCTTGCTGGGGGCGGCGCTCTTCCTGGCGGCACTGCTCGCGCTCGCGGCGACCCTCGTCGCAGTGCTGATACACAAGCTGGAGGAAAAGGCCGGGCTGCCTGGCTCCATCCTCAAAGGGCTGGGCCGGTTGGTCGTGTTCGGCAAGGCGGCGATGCCGGCTTTTGGTTTGGCTGTGTTCCTCATTTTGATTTTCGCCATCCAACTGAAATGGTTGCCTGCGGCGGGGATGTTCAGCCTGGGCAAGCCGGGGGACCTGGGCGACCGCATCAGTCACCTCATCCTGCCCGCGCTGGCATTGGCGATTCTCCCCGCCGCATTGACTGCTCAAGCCGTCACGCGCCAAGTGACGCTGCCCCGCGAGCGGGCTGGCGTCCGTCTCTGGCTGGCCGGGCTGTTCAAGGGGTTTGGCGTGTTGCTGGGACAGATCGGCGGGTTGATCAGCGCAGCGGTGTTGGTGGAGACGGTCTTTGCCTGGCCGGGAGTGGGGAGAGCGGCAACCGACGCGGCGATGAGCCGTGACTATCCGCTGCTGGTTGGCGTCATCGGCGCCTGCGCCGGACTGATCTTGGCAGGACGGCTGGCGGCTGAACTCTTCCGCTGGCTGGAACGACTGATGCGCCTGCCGGCGTCCACACAACTTGAGCCGTCCTCGTGGCGCAAGACCGCCCGCGTGATCTGGGTTGTGGTGGCATTGGCGCTGCTCCTGGCACCGTTGGCGCTTGCTATCGCCGGGTTGACGGTCGGCCCAGATGCGGCGACAAAAGTAGATTCAAGAGCGATGGGTCAGCCTCCTTCAGCCAGCCATCCTTGGGGAACCGACCGGCTGGGGCGTGACCTGCAAGCGCGGGTATTCCGAGGCGGGTTGACCACGTTGGGAGTGGTTGTCTTGGCAGCCGTTATCATCTTGCTGCCCAGTCTACTGGGCGGCGCATTGACTGGCTTCCTGGCCTCGCGCCGAGTGTGGTGGGCGGAATCGCTGGCCGATTTTCTGCTGCTGCCGGCCGATGCGCTGTTGTTCATCCCCGCCGTGCTGGCCGGGATCGTGATGGTGATGCTGCTAGGCCCTTCAGCCGGGGTGGGTCTGGCAGTCGCAGTTGCGCTGTTGCCGCGCGCCGTGCGGGTTTATCAAACACTCTGGACGGCGGCCCCTGAGCAGCGCAAGAGGCTGGCGTTAACTTTGGCCGGCCCAGGCGTCCTTCTATTGGGCGGACTGTTTGCCGGATTCGGGCTTGTGACGGCGCTAGACTTGGTGGGCTGGGGCGTTCAACCTCCCCTTCCCACGCTGGGCGGCATGGTGGGGGAAGCCACCCGGCTTTTGACCGTGCGGCCTGAGGGGGCGCTCGCGCCGGGCATTGCCATCTGGGTTTGCGCCTTTGCCTTTTACACCGCCGCCGATGCGCTCGTCGGTTTCTTTTACAGCAAGGAGGCGCTCGCCCGGCTGAACGAGTAGAACGCCGATTCAGGCGGAAGGCGAGAGGCTGAGGTCAAAGGTCAGGTCGGGACCGTTGAGGCGAGCGTAGAAATAATTGAGCACGTCTCGACCGATGAGCACGTAGGGTTCAGTGATGACGATGACTTCCAGTCGGAAGCGCGCGCCTGCTATGTTCATCGCCACGGCATAGGTCGGAACAAACACCGCCTTGCTGTTGTATCCTTCGATGGGTATGGATCGAACCGCAAGCAGACGTAACTGCTCTGCCGCAGTCGCTGGAATTGCAGAGATGTCTGCACCAGTATCCAGTTTGGCCGGAAAAGGCAACTGTTGTCTGGTAGTCGGATGCTGGACAGTTACATCGAGAAATGGAGCGGGAGGCTCGACGTTGCGGTTGTAGACAATCATTGACGCACGATCCGGGGGCTAGAGATTTTGTAGACACGCAGAGTTTCTTCGACTCGTTGGACGTAAATCGGCAAGTAGCCCATTCGCTCATACAGACGCAGGGCCACGTCAGCCACAGATTCATTCTCGCTGCCGATTTCGATGACTGTACCTTTATAGATAGCCACCACACGCCCGGGATGTTGGCGCAACAGTTCTGGCTTCATGCGCTCGAACGCGGCGATTTCGCGCTGGAACGCTGGGTCGTCGTCTGAACGCCGTGGCTGTTCTTGCTCGGCTTTCCGCCAGGCCAGAAAAGCGGCGTACTCGTCGGCCGGCACCAGGATTCTCACCGTCCTATCGTCGTGGTCAACCAGGGCAGATTCGGTCACCTGGCTTTCGTCCAGGACATTGTATAACGCTTGAGCTTCTTTGAGGGTCAACGTTTTCATTGCCATCACCTCGACCAAGATTGTAGCACGGCAAGGGGATGGTGACAAGGTGACAAGGAGAGGCAACATGAT
>CAYHAR010000406.1:0-2863 GCA_964354595.1 uncultured Anaerolineae bacterium
GCGGGCCGGTTCAACACGATGACGGTGGGCTGGGGCAGCCTGGGGACGATGTGGGGACGGCCCTTTGCCCAGGTGGTGGTGCGCCCCAGCCGGTATACGCTCCAGTTCATGGAGCAGTACGACACGTTCACCTTGTGCGTTTTGCCGACCAGTTTGGAACCGGCGTGGCAATTGCTGGGAACCAAGTCAGGCCGCGATGGGGACAAGATTGCCGAGGCTGGGCTGACGCCCATCGCCTCGACGAGTGTCGCCGCCCCCTGCTTTGCCGAAGCCGAACTCGCCATCGAGTGCCGCAAGATTTACTGGGATGATCTTGTCCCCGGGCATTTTCTCGATCCAGAGATTGACAAGCTCTATCCGCAAGGGGATTATCACCGCATCTATTTTGGCGAGATCCTGGCGATTCGCGGGCGTGAGCAATACAAGAGCATAGGCTGAGGGGAGATAGAGGCAAGCTCACGCCGACGACGAACCGGCGAGCGCGCCGCTGAAGAAAATCAAGGTTGGGGCATGCCCGCCCACACGGCAAATCATCGCGCAAGCGAACGAGAAAGGGTAACTACTCAGCCGCTCCCGCCGGATTGACAAATCCGGAGGTTCGGCAAGCAAAATTGAGCAGACCTCATTGCATTTGGCTTGGATTTGGCAATCCAAGCCGAGCGGGCTGAGTAGTTACGAGAAAGGCCACTTTATGAGCAAATCACACAAAAAGGGCCACGCCTCCAACATTCCACCGGCCACGCTGCTGCGCAGCCGGCTGGATGGACTGTGGCAGAATCCTGCGCTGACCGGTCAAGAGCCGGAGCGGATCCAAGCTGATTTGGATGTGGTCACACGCGGCGTCAAACCGGACATGGTGGTGACTACCCTGCTCCAGGCTTGGGTTACTGCGCCGCCGGAATCTCGCGCGCGGCTGGATCAGATCGTGCCGGGTTGGCTGCGTGACCGGGGCCACCTCGGCCCACTGCAGGCCATTGCCGCCGACGTGACATTGGAAGGCGATCGGCGAGAACGCGCGCTGGCCTGGCTGGCGGCGGCCAGCGTCGAGACGCAGACGCTCGCCCGCCCACAGCCATCGGGCTCTTTTTACCGCGCCTATTTCTACGGTGATGACTCGCAGGCCATCGTCAACGTCTTTTGGTACACCGATGGGCGCAAGACGCACGTGCGGGGATTCAATTTCTTGATTGACTATAACCCGCCCTGGGAGGGAGCCGTCAAAGACATCATTCTCTACCCGCAGCGCACGCCCCAAGTGGCGCAGCGAGAGTTTGTAGAACGCTGTGGCGAGCATGGGATGCGGCTCAAGCCGATCACGGACGTCGAGGCTAAACAAAAAATCCTGGCAGCATTGGACCGTAATCGCACCTCGGAGATTCGCCTGCCGCGCGACCTGATCGCGGCCCGCCTGCATTTGATCCGCCAGGTGCTCTCGCTGCCCGATGGCCCGAACACGCCGTCCATCACGACCAAGGACGTTGACTTGCTGTGCCGGAACGGTCAGCGACCTGAAGACATCATGCGCTATGAACGCACGGTGGGCCGGCGCGTGCGAATGGACGACGGCAAAGAGTTGCTCGTCATGGGCGATCCATCGGATTGGCCGGATGAAGAGTAGCGCACGAGCCAGCGTCGCGGGCGCGAGGCCGAGGTCAAGCCGGAGGTGCTAGCCGATCTGCGCGCGGCGCTGTCGCTTGATTTCAAGAGCGGGCTGTCGCGTGATCTTGGCGCATTGTGCCGTGAGCTCGTGCCCGACCTGGACAAGATGCCCGTCAAGCGTCCGATGAAGCCATCCGACCAGCCCTTGCCCCGTGCAACCGCCGCCGCGCCGCGCGAGTCGCCGGAACGAAAGCCGAGCCGCAACGGCCCATGCTGGTGCGGGAGTGGAAAAAAGTACAAGCATTGCCACATGGCCGTTGGTGGCTCGTATTTTGTACGTTGACAAACAACTCTTGCCGGTCAGCTTTCACAAGTTGAAGAGCTGGGAGTTTTACGGGTTCTTTGTTGCCGAGTTGATGGATCGTGTGCCACTGGGAGAACTGGGCAATACAACGCTCGTGCTCGACGAGTTTGGATCACAAAAGCTGACGTTAAAAGTTGTCCGCGAGGAATTGCGCCGCCGCGGACTGTGGGGAAGCCAGAGCCGACTGCTCAAACGCATGGCTTTTCGGCGCTCTCAAAGCGAAGCGGTGATCCAGGTGGCAGACATGTTCGGCGGTGCGCTCTATCGCTGGCTGACAGAGAATGACGAAGCGTATTACCGCCCCATCAAGAGCAAAACATTGGTGTGGGCGTATCACCCGATTAAAATAAACCCGCCCACCTAATTCCAGTGCTTGTCTGGGCAGGTCGCCATACGGCGACTTTGCGGTGAGCGGGTAAACCGGTCGGCCCGATTTTTCTACCCATTATTGTACAGCGGAATCGCTGTCGCGTCAATATGCGCCCCGCCCTGCGCCCTGGTTTGACCGCGCGACGGTAACGGCAAGCGCAAGCCGATTTTGCATTTTGGCCCGATTGGCATACAATTCCTTTGCGCGGCTTACACCTGAGGCGACCATGACCGGCGATCCACAACCGACCTCTGTCCCCCTGCCAGAGCCAGCCGATTTGCGGCGGATACTCGTGGCTCGGTTCAGCGTTGATGAACTGTGCAATTTGTGCCAGGACTTGGCAATAGATCACGAAGTCCTGCCCCGCGAAAACAAAGAGGCTATCGCCAGGGAACTGGTCGCGTATTGCCAACGTCACGAACGCATCCCTGACTTGGTAGCGGCCGTCAACCGCGCCAAGCCGGAGCCGCCCGCACCCGGCGAATGTCCCTTCAAGGGCCTGCAATACTTTGACGAAGCCGACGCCCACC
>CAYHAR010000407.1:0-2860 GCA_964354595.1 uncultured Anaerolineae bacterium
AAGTATGCCTTGACGAGGTTTGAGGCGTTACACTCGTCGTCCGTCAGAGACCGTGCAGCGCACGCAACTGATCGAAATACTTTTGATCGAGCGGCGTCTCGCGGCGGTTCGGCGGGCCGAGCGGGTCAATAAAGCTGACATCGCCCAGCATCGCGCTAAACGTCGCCACCACGCCGTAGGCGATGGCGTCCAGGTTGTAGCCGCCCTCCAGCGTAAAGGCGATGCGTCCGCGCGCATTGGGCAATTCGCTGGCCAGCGCCACCAGCTTGTGCGCCATCATTCCGTATCCGGCGACGGTGACCGACATCGAGCCGAGCGGGTCTGACCAATGAGTGTCGTACCCGGCGCTGACCAGGATCAGGTCGGGGTTGAATCGCCGGGCGAGCGGGACCAGTATCTCGTCAAAGATGCGCGCATAACCCATGTCGCCGATGCCGGGCGGCAGCGGCACATTCACCGTCGCGCCTTCTCCTTCGCCCGCGCCGGTCTCGCTCCAATGCCCCGTGCCCGGATAAATGCCCCACTGATGCGTGGAAAAGTACATCACGGTCGGATCGTCGTAAAAGCTGTATTGCGTTCCCTGTCCATGATGCAAGTCCCAGTCCACGATGAGCACGCGCGCCAGGCCTAGCTCGTCGCGCGCCACGCGCGCGGCCACGGCGGCGTTGTTGAACAGGCAAAAGCCTTCGCCCTGGTCGGAGCTGGCGTGGTGGCCCGGCGGACGGACGAGCGCAAAGCCATTGTTCACCTCTCCACGCGCAATCGCCTCGACCAGCGTCACGAGTCCTCCCGCGGCCAACACCGCCGCATCGTAGGATTCGGGACACACAAACGTTTCGCCGCCGCGCCACGCATTGCCGCCGCTCACGGCCTGGTCATGGATGTGCGCGATGTAGCTCGGCGTGTGGACGCGTTCGAGTCGCTCCACGGAAATGGGCTGCGGCTCTAGTCGCGTCAGCCGCGCTTTGAGCGGGCTGGCGTCCAGCGCGGCCATGGTCCTTTTCAGCCGTTCCGGCGATTCGGGGTGTCCCCACTGTTCGTGTTGCAGGTAGAGCGGGTGATAGACGTAGGCGGTGGTCATGCTGTGTTCTCCTTGTGCCTGTTGGGCTATATGACGACGTCCAGTGGGCTATTGGTGCTTGGGGGGACTCGGCTTTCAGGCCAGGCGTTATTATACTCGACTTGGCAGATCTTGTAGCAGTGACTTGTTGGGTGGGTCACTTTCGAGGAACACAGCTTCAATTAAAGTACGCGGTAACCAAGTCGCGGCTATGGCAAAAGCCCACCTGCGTGGTTTCCAACCGCTGACCTGGGCAGTTGCAGTGCGCGAGGAAAATCAGTGTGTCAGGTCTGTTTTTCTTTTAGGCGTATTGAAGCACTTTTTCCGCTTGTTGGCGGACAATGTACGCCCGATCCCACTCGTAATTATCATCCTGGCCCAAGATGAGCTGACACGTTCTATGGAGTTGCTCTCGCTCCTGGGCTGTGAGATGTCCGTAGCGCGCCAGTTTCCCCAAGCTCCGCACCGCCTTGGCGCGAATGCCCGGGTTGGGATCAGCCAGATTAGTTCGCAGCGTCTCTACAAAACCCACGCGCATTGTCTCCGGCAAATCCAAAGGCGGAATGGATTCGACCAGCTTGCCGATCGCCCGCGTCGCCGTGTCGCGTAGCTCAACGTCTGACGACCGAGCTGCTTCCAGAGCCAGGCGAGCGGCCTGCACGATCTTTCGCGATTTGATCTTGCCCAGCGCATACAGCACGAACGCGCAGCGAGCCGGATCATCCGACGACTGGTATTCGGCCATTAGCGGCTCGATGGCGTCCGCGCCGATGCGCCCCAAGGCTTGCGCCACAGCCATCTGCACTTTAATGTCGCCGGCGTCCAGTTTTTCCACCAAGACTGGAATCACCCACTTGCCAAAGCCTACCACCAGGCTGATGGCTTCGTTCAACAGCGGGGTCAGGTCTGGCCGATCCAGCGGGTCAATGTAAAACAGCGCCGAGACCATCTCGAACAGCGGCCTCGCCTCGCTTGAGCCGATTCTAGAGATTTCCTTCTTGGCAAGCTCTAGCCCTTGTCGCACTTGTTCCGGCTGGGCGCTTGCCAAAAGCGTCTCGATGACGTGATAAGAATTGTCCGGCATAATCCTCTCTTGCTTTTTCTCACCCGTGCAAAGGTTTCTGCGAAAACCTTTGCACGGGTGAACAGTTGCCTACGGGGACCAATTCCATGTCCCCCGGTTGTTCAGGTTCCAGTACACATCTCCGAGGACGCGGTAGTGGTTGTGCTCTTCTTGGGCCAACTTGTTGAACATGGCGCGCCCGTCCGGGTCAACTGTCTGCTTGGCCAGGGCGACGTATCTGTTTTCTGCCTCGCGTTCGGTGTCAATCGCCAGGTTGATGATCTTGATCATGCTCATTTTATTTGGCTCTTCGGCGCTCTTGATTTCGTGCGGCGGGGATATCAGTACTCTTCCCTCGTACCCGAAAAAAGCGCCCTTGTCCTGCAGGGACTTTGTCAAGTCGGCCAGTTTTTGGTAGTGATAGCGCTCAAACTCGGCCAGTTGCTCGAAAAGACTCTGGCCCATTGGGTTGGCCGTCTTGTGGGCCGCATCGGCATAAAAGGCCGCTGCTTTTTGCTCAGCCTCCATCGCGATCTGGATGGCATCCACCAGGTTAAAATCCTGTTGACTCATCTTTTTCATCTCCGTCTGTTAAATAGCACACGACGGCCAGAGAGAATCATCCTCTGGCCCCAATACACCATTGGCTGGGTTGAGTGTAAGTGGAAAGAACTGACTGCGGTTGCAGTCCCTGGCTGCCTATAGTATACCAGGTCGTCGGCGGTTTGTAAAGGTAA
>CAYHAR010000408.1:0-2858 GCA_964354595.1 uncultured Anaerolineae bacterium
GATGTGATAGAATAAAAGCGCAGTGCGGGCAAGACCCGACTGACATCACGCAAGGGAGGTATGTCGAATGACCAAAAAGTTTGGGATCGTGGTGGGAGCGACCGTGGCCGTCGGCATGGTGGCGCTGCTCGTGGTAGGCGCCGCGCGCAGCGTGGCGCAGGGGCCGACGCCGCCGTCGTCATCGGCTACGCCGCAGGCCAAGTGGGGCTTGCGGGGGCGCGGCGGCGCAATCGGCGCGCCGGGCGGCATGGACGAGATTGCCAAGCTGCTGAACATGACGCCCGATCAAATCTGGGCTGAGCGAGTTCTCGGCAAGACGATCGCCGACCTTGCCAGAGAAAAGAGCGTGAACAATCAGCAATTGATTGACGCGCTCGTGGCGAGTCAAAAGACGATGCTCGACCAGGCGGTGACGAACGGGCGCCTCGCGCAAGCGCAGGCCGACAAGTGGCTCGACTGGTACAAGCAAGCTGCCGCCTTGCAACTGACGGAACCCTATGTAGGGTTTGGCGGGATGCGCGGCGGGCCGGGCGGAATGCGTGGGCCTGGCGGAATGCGCGAGTTTGGCGGCATGCGTGGGCGAGGCCACTGGGGCGGTGGTGTTGCTCCCCAGTCGCCAACCCCGACTCCGTAAGACCGGTCGGGTGACCGACCCGCCAGGCGCTTTCCACCAGTGGCGCCTGGCTTTGCAAACCAGAGAGCGGGGCCATGCCCCGCTCTCTGTGTATCCCCAGTCGCTCGAAAGAACGAACCTCGTCTTCATCAAATCTTTACATGATTGTGATACAATCGGAACCGCAAACCAGAGTAACTACTCAGCCGCTCCCGCCGGATTGACAAATCCAGCGGTTCGGCAAGCAAAATTGAGCAGATCTCGTTGCATTCGGCTTGGATTTGGCAATCCAAGCCGAGCGGGCTGAGTAGTTACAAACAAGATGGGATAGGAAGTCACGATGGCCGACGCAAAAATCCTTGTCGTGGATGATGACAAGAAAATCGTCGAACTCGTCACATTGTACCTAAAGAAGGATGGCTACCAGGTTCTGGCGGCTTTCGATGGCCGGCAAGCGATTGATCTTGCCCGTCGCCGGCAGCCTGACCTGATCGTGCTTGACTTGATGCTGCCTCAGGTGGACGGAACGGACGTGTGTCGTATTTTGCGCGCCGAGTCCGAGGTGCCCATCATCATGCTGACCGGGCGCTCGACCGACGAAGACAAGCTGGCCGGGCTTGACCTGGGCGCAGACGATTACGTGACCAAGCCGTTCAACCCGCGCGAGCTGTTGGCGCGCATCCGAGCGGTGCTGCGCCGCACAGCGGGCAAAGACGAGTCCGGCCCATCTGAAGTGCGCTTTGGCGATATCGTGATGGATTTCGTCCGGCACGAAGTGCGGGCGAACGGCCTAGTCGTCAACCTGACGCCGACCGAGTTCCGCATGCTGGAGGTCCTGGTCAAAGAGCCGGGCCGCGCGTTCAGCCGCCTGGAGCTTTTGGAGCAAGCCTTTGGCTATGACTATGAAGGCTTGGAACGGACAGTGGACGTTCACATAATGAACTTGCGCAAAAAGATAGAAACGGAACCAAGCCGCCCGTGCTACGTGGTCACTGTGCCGGGGGTGGGTTACCGATTCAAGGGTGCTGATGCTGCATAGCCTGCGTTTCCGTCTTTTGATCGCGACCTTGCTGATCGTGCTCGTGACCGTCAGCGTGATGGCCGTGTTTGCCAGCCAGCGGACGGCCGGCGAGTTCCGCAGCTATGTGGAACATGGCGACCGCACGCGGCAGCGGCGATTCGAGTTTGCATTGACCAGAACCTATGCTCAAACGCGCACCTGGCAAAATATTCAGCCGGTCATTGAAGAATGGGAACAGGTCAGCGGCGAACGAGTGGTGGTGGCCGATCTCTACGGAAAAATCGTCGGCGACTCGGGCAACGAGTGGGTGGGCAAGAACGTCTCGGCAAACTGGGGAGAGCCATCCGGCAAGGTCATCTTGGGCAGCACGGAAGTGGGTACGTTCTACATCAACCCCTCCACCCCGACGCCTTCGGTGATCACAGAATTCTTGGCGGCCATCAATCGTTCCGTGCTGTTGGGCGCGCTCATGGCGGGCGCCGTCGCCATCGTCATCACGCTGGTCGTGTCGCACCGGATTGTTCGACCGGTCGAGTCACTCACGTCCGCCGCGCGCCGAATGGAAAAAGGCGACCTCACCGCGCGGGTCAAGGCCACGTCGAGCGACGAGATCGGCCAGTTGGCGCACGCTTTTAATGCGATGGCCGACGGACTGGCCCGGCAGGAGCAACTGCGTCGCAACATGGTGAGCGACGTGGCCCACGAGCTGCGCACGCCGCTCACCAACATCCGAGGCTACCTGGAAGCTGCCAAAGACGGATTAGTCCAACCGGACGGCGCATTGGTGGATAACCTGTATGAAGAAGCCATGTTGCTCAACCGGCTGGTCAACGATTTGCAGGAGCTGGCGCTGGCCGAGGCCGGCCAATTGCGCCTCGAACGCCACTCGGTCAAGTTGGGCGATGTGGTACGGACAACGGTAGAAGTGCTCTGCCCGCACGCCGAGGCGCGCGACGTATCGCTCGTCGTTCAAGTGCCCGATGATTTGCCGCTGGTAAAAGCCGATCTGCATCGGGTGGGACAGGTGTTACGCAACTTGATGAACAACGCTTTGGATTTCACACCGCCGGGCGGGCAAGTGACCGTGACCGCCCGGCTCGACGGCAAATGGGTGAGCGTCCAGGTGCGCGATACCGGGCCGGGCATCGCGCCAGAGCATCTGCCGTATGTCTTTGAGCGGTTCTACCGGGCTGACCCTTCGCGGACGCGCGCGACAGGCGGCGC
>CAYHAR010000409.1:0-2857 GCA_964354595.1 uncultured Anaerolineae bacterium
CATCCGCTTTGCGCCGCCGCTGGTGGTGACCAAAGAAGAACTCGATTGGGCGTTGCAGCAGATCGAGGCGGTGTTGAGCTAATGGTAGAGACGACCCGGCGGGTCGTCTCTACCACTTGCCGCAACAAGGTAACTGCTCGGGCCAGACACGGCCGAGCCTGTCATTGCGAGCGCCCCGCAGGGGCGCGAAGCAATCTCTGCGCTCCGATGGCTGAGATTGCTTCGGCGCTACGCGCCTCGCAATGACAGAGCCTACGATTCTCTATTCCATCGCGGCCCCCAAAATTTCGCCGCGCTTCGCGCGGATTTTAACTTCTTTTTCAGGGATCAGAGCGCTTCGCGCAGGGATCAGGGTTTCAACTGCGAGAGTTGGGAGCGACCACCACCCGCAACCCGACACTGACGTTGCGAACGCCAGGATGGAAGTTGAGGCGAAACGCACAGCGCGCGCACCTCCCACTAAAGTCCCACGCGCCGCCCCGCAACACGCGCGTATCCTTGTCATACTCGCTTGATGTCCATTCCCACACATTGCCCGCCATATCCAACGCGCCACAAGGGCTTGCGCCATCAAAGACGCCAACAGGCAATGTGCCTCCAATGCCACTCTCTTCAGTGTTCGCCTTGTCCTTGTCAAACTCGTCGCCCCACGGGTATACCCGCCCATCCGAGCCACGCGCGGCGCACTCCCATTCTTCTTCGGTCGGCAAACGATAGGCCTGTCCAGTCTTTTTACTCAACCATTCACAATATGCCTGCGCGTCGTGCCAACTCACGCTCACGACAGGATGGTTCGCTTTGCCATCGGGATAGGCGCGCTCGTCCTTGCCCCAATGGGATGGTAAAGCGTGCTGGGTCGCATCCACAAACTTTTTGTACTGTACGTTCGTCACAGGATACCTGGCAATGCGGAACGGCTTTTCAATCGTTCGATTTTCCTTCTCATCGCCATAGAGAAACTCGCCAGCCGGCACGTCCACCATCTCGTCAAAATCGCGCGGGTCGCCCAGGTAAGCCAGCGCGTTGCCCGCCGAGACGCGCGCCGATACGGGATTGGTCTTGACATCCGCAATGACGCCGAGCAGCCGCTTGATGCAGCCTTTGCGGTCGGCCTGGTCAATCTTGTCAACTGCGGCGCGGAGGCGCGTGGCGTCGTCGCTGACCAAGTCGTCCCAAAGCTTTTGGTCAATCGCGCGAGGCTCCTCCGGCTCAGGCTGGGCCGTGGCCGCGCGGGTGAGAAAGATATAGGGATGCGGGTCCGTCTGGCGAAAGCGCTGCTTGCCGCACAGGAGCAGCGCCTTGAGCGGCTTGGCATACTCGGCGCGCGTGTGTTTGCCGACGAGTGTGCCCGCTTCCGGCTCGGCGCGCGGGGCAGAGACCTCGGAGGTCTGGGGAATCTCTGAGGTCTTTGCCTCTCTCGGCGCGGGCACAGGCGCTTCAAAGTGATTCTCCAAATCACCGAGCAGGTTGGGGTACTCGATCACGTCGTCGTACAGCTTGCGAAAGCGCACCTGGATCACGACGATTTTCGCCAGCAGCTCGGGCAAGATGATGCCGCGCAGCTCCTCGCGCTCGTCGGCCAGCGTCCACAGCAGGCGAAAAATGTTCATCGTGCGCTTGACCTTGCGCGGGTTGGCCTCCAGCCCGGCGGCAAACACCGGCGACAGTGTGGGCGGGAACGTCCCGCGAATCTCGGCCTCGATGAACTCGGCCACGTCCGCGCATTCCAGCGGCGGCAGGTTGAACGGCACCTGCACAATCTTTTCGAGGTAATCGTCGCCCGTGACGAGCGGCGAATCCGCTTTGCCGGTGTACTTGAGCGCGATGCCTTTTTCGATGACGGCGCGGTCAACGCCCAGGATAAAGACGCAGCCGCGCACGTCCAGGAACAACTTGATCGCCTCCAAAACCTCGATAGCCTTTTCCGGCAGGCAACGGTCGAGGTCGTCCACGAACACGGCCACGAACGGTCGCCCGGTCTTTTCCAGGAACATTTTGACCGCTTCGCCAAAGCGATCCTGGAACTGTTCCAGCGATTTGGCCTGGTCTTCGTGCAGGCGCACCTTTTCGCGGTGAATGGCGGAAAGGAGCGACTCGGCCTGCTTTTCCCCCTGCCCTTTCAGTCCCTCGGCCAGTTGTTGCAGCGTCGCGCCGCCGGGGATGAACGACAGCGATAGTTTGACCACGCCCCTGGCCGTTTCCGAGACCAGCTTGCTCCAGTCAATCTCCACGCCGCCGAGCTTGTCGCGGTCCACGTCGCGGTAGAGGCTGGCCTGTAAATCCTGCAAGCGGTCAATCGCTTCTTGTGTTTCTTTATCAACCGCCGAGAGCGCAGCGCCCTTTTTCTTCTTTGCGCTCTCTGCGTTCTCTGCGGTTAGAGCCTCCCGCAGCGTCCGCAGCACCTGCACCAGCAGCGCGCGCCACAGCGCGTCCTCCTTGTCATACTTCCACGCGTCGAACCAGACCGTCTGCGCGCCCGCGTCTCGCAAATCTTTTTGCACCATCATCATCAGGCTGGTCTTGCCGCTGCCCCAGCGCCCAAAGACGCCCATCGCGATGGGCGTATCCGCGCCCTGGATCACGCGCACGAGCGTGCGGCGATAATCCTCAAAGCCGAGGCGGTCGTCCACGGTGGCCTTGTCGGTCCAGATAAGAGAAGGCATAGACACCTCGATTCTGCCTCGCCTCTCCCCCTGTTGGGGGTGTGGGGAGGGCTAGTGCGCAGATACTTCTACCGGCCTGCCCGCGCGCACCCACGCGGCGCGAGCATCCTCGTAACCCATCTCGTGCAGCTTTTCGTGATTGGCCGGGTCGTAGCGGATAATATCCGCCACGGGAATCGGCTGTTGCGGCGAGA
>CAYHAR010000410.1:0-2849 GCA_964354595.1 uncultured Anaerolineae bacterium
GCCTCCCCAGCAAGATGCCAATCAAACAGCGCCGGACGAGCAATCGTCCGGCGCTGCATTCGTTCTTGGCTCACGCAGCCGCAGGCGCGGTCTGTTTGGACCACGCCGCCAGTTCCAGAGTAAGCTTGTTGAGAAAGCTGCGCGGCTCTAGTTCCCCGACGCCGTACTCCATATCCACCACTCGCGCGCGAACCTTGAGCGTGGCCGTTTCCAGCTCGATGGCCACATCGGGCCGGGCCAGCTCTGGCTCGCCTTTCGGCGCGAGCTTGGTGCGCAACGCCTGATCGCCGAAAGAGTACTCGCTCATCAGGACTTTGGTCACCGTGCGAATGTCGTTCTTGTCGAACAGCCACACCTCGAACGCGGTCACCTTGTCCGGGTTGCCCACGCCGATGGTTTCGCCGATGCCGACGCCGCACTCGCCCATAAAGTCGCCGGTTGCCGTTTCGATGCTGAACGAGGTGTCGTACCGGTCGTCGCCGATTTCGTAGGTGGTGATGAATTGAGCCAGCGGCTTGTCCGCTTCGCCGGCCCAGCTCGTGGCCTCGACGGCCTTGCTGCCCAGCGCGCTGCGCACCGCAACGGCTTGCGGCTTGGCCGCCGATTCGCCGCGCAGTCGCGGCAACACGACGACCGCTCCGGCGGCGAGCAATGCCAGCACAGCTGCGACCAGCAGGCCGACCAGCCACAAATTCGGGCCGCCACTGGCGGGCTTGGCAACCGGCGTTTGCTCCAACTTGGTCGCCAGCGCTTCCAGTTGAGCTTTATCGGCCCGGCCGGACGCACTGGCCAGTTTTCTCAACGCGGCGGCGGCCTCTTTGGATGACCAGCGGTCGTGGTCTGCGCCCAATTGCTGCCGGGCCAAATCCGGGTTGCCCGTGCGGCTGAATTGATCGGCCACGAACGCCAGGTAAAAGTCGCGGTAGCCCGGGTGTAACAGCGCCGGTGGAAGATCAGTGGCAGGTATGTTCCAGGCGACGACAAAGCCGAGGATAAATCCCACGACAATTGCCACCACCAGAACGACAAGGGCTCGAGGATTCAGGAGCATGTTTAACATGTTTCACCTCGTCTATGGGTGTTGGAGGACTAGCGGCTCTTTGCTTGCACAGCAGAGTAATTGTACACCATTTTCGCCAATCCGTGTTAAATCCTCGATCCGCACGCCGCCCCAGCCGGAGATGTAAATGCCAGGCTCGATGGTCAGCGTGCTGCCGGCCAGGAGAGTGTCTTCCGACGTTCTTCCGGCGCGCGGCGATTCGTGGACGGCCAATCCCACGCCGTGCCCCAACCCGTGACCGAAATTGTCGCCATAGCCGGCCGCTTCGATCACGTCACGCGCCAGCTTGTCGGCCTCGACGCCGGGCATACCGGCGCGGATGCCTTGCAAGGCCGCCTCTTGCGCGCGCCGCACAATGTCGTAAATCTCCAAGAATCGTCCGTCTTGAGGCTGACCCAAACAAATCGTGCGCGTCAGGTCCGAGTGATAGCCGCCCACCTGCGCGCCCAGGTCGAGCACGATCGGCTCGCCCGCCTGGATGACGCGCGAGTCGCTGTGATGGTGCGGCATGGCCCCGTTCGGCCCGCTGCCGACGATGAGGTCGAAGGCGATCTTGTCCGCGCCGTGCGTCCGCATGAAAGCTTCCAGTTCCCACGAAGCTTGGCGCTCGGTCATGCCAGGCCGCAGCGTTTGGCGCAGAAACTCGAATCCTTCGTCGGCAATGCGCGCCGCCTGCCGCATCAACTCGATCTCGCTCGCGTCCTTGATCAGGCGCAAGTCTTCGATCATGTTCTTGGTCGCCACCCACTCGACCTCCGGCGCGGCGTCCATCAACTGGTCGAGCTGATCCACCGTGATGAATGTGCTTTCAAAGCCGATGGCGTGGGGATTGCCCGCTGCTTTCAGGATGTCGGCCATTTCCATGACGTACTTGGTCTTGACCTGGCACACTGAAAACTCGGGCGACTCGTGCTCGGCCTGCTCCCAGTAGCGCGAATCAGTTGCCAGCACCGCGCACTCGGGGGTGATGAACAACATCGCCTCCGAGCCGGTAAAGCCGGAGATGTAGCGCCGGTTCTCCGGCTGATAGACGAGCAGCGCGTCCAGGCGCTCTTTTGATTGGGTGATCGCTTGTCGCAGTTTAGCTAGTCGCATAATCTCCTCTTGATTTTGACGAAGGACGAACGACCGACGACGAATTCGTCCTTCGTCTTTGGTCATTGGTCGTTCGTCTTGGCGCGCGGGTGCGCTTTGCGATACACTTCGCGCGCGCGAGCCTGAGTGACGTGCGTATAAATCTGCGTCGTCGCCAGGTCGGCGTGGCCGAGCAGCTCTTGCACCACGCGCAAATCCGCGCCGCCATCCAGCAGGTGCGTGGCGAATGTGTGTCGCAGCAGGTGCGGATGGACGCGACCTGGCACGTCGGCGCGTTTGGCGTACTTCTCAAGTATCATCCCAATCGCGCGCGTCGTCAAGCGCCCGCCGCCGCGCTGATTGACAAAGAGCGCCTGTGATGATTTGCCTGTGAGCAGCTGGGGGCGACCGTCGCGCAGGTACGTCTTGAGCGCGCGCGCCGCCGGCTGGCCGAACAGCGCCACGCGCTCCTTGCCGCCCTTGCCCCACACGCGCGCCTGCCCGCGCGCCAGGTCGAGGTTGTCCACGTTCAGGCCCACCAGCTCGCTCACGCGCAGACCGGCCGCGTACATCACCTCCAAAATCGCGCGGTCGCGCAGGCCGGCCGGCGTGCTCGTATCCGGCGCGGTGACGAGCGCCGTCGCTTGGTCGTGTTCCAGGTATTCGGGCAATCGCTTGCCTTGCGAGGGCGCGCTGACCGAATCGAACACGTTGG
>CAYHAR010000411.1:0-2847 GCA_964354595.1 uncultured Anaerolineae bacterium
GTGGGCGCGCGTGGAATCATGCGATGGGTGCTGCGTCGGTTGCGCGCGCCGACTCACCCCAAAGGTTGAGCGCGCGACGCCCGCCGGCTTGGATGCTCCAATGTCAATACGGCCTCACCGGTGGATGCTCGAGTTGAGCCTGGTGGTCGGGCTGCTGGTGATTGCAGCCGCTCTCCGCTTCGCCCAGCTCGATCAGCTCCCGCCCGGGCTTTACCACGACGAAGCCTACGAGGGGCTGGATGCGCTCAAGATTCTGGGCGGCCAGACCCCGATCTACTTGACTGCGAATAATGGCCGCGAGCCGCTCTATGCTTACCTGCTCGCGCCGTCCATCCAGTGGCTGGGCCGCAGCCCCGGCGCGATCCGCGTCACGTCTGCCGTCGTCGGCGTTCTGACCGTATTGGCCGCCTACTGGCTGGGCCGCGCGATAAGCGGGCCGCGCGTGGGCTGGTTGACCGGCGTCATCACGGCAACGACAGTCTGGACGATCCACCTCAGCCGGCTGGGCATGCGGATGGTGACACTGCCGCTGCTCATTGGATTGTTTCTGTGGCAAGGCGGGCTGGCCTATCGCACCGGCAAGCTGCGCCACTGGGTAGCCAGCGGCATCTTGTACGGCGCCAGTTTTTACACCTATCTCGCTGCCCGTGCGACGCCGCTGGCGCTTTTGGTTTTTGGGGTGTATCTGCTTGCCACCCGGCGCGCCCGGCCGTTGTGGCCGGGCCTCGTGGGGTGGGTAATCGCGGCGACCGTCGTCATTGCGCCGCTGGCCGCGTATACCGCCGGGCATTGGGACGTGGCGATGGGCCGCGCCGAGCAGACAGCACTGGTCAGGCCCGAGTCACCCGTATCGGGCGTGCTGCAAGTGCTGCACGCCGCGCCGTCACACCTGGGGATGTTTGTCTCAGGCGGCGACCCGGTGCCGAGGCACAATATCCCATCGCGCTCAGTGTTCGACCCCCTGATGGCGGCCGTGTTCGTAGCCAGTGTCCTGCTATGCCTGATCAAGTGGCGGCAGGCGCCGTTTGCGTTCGCGCTCATCTGGACAGCGGTGATGCTATTGCCGTCCGCGCTGTCGTCGAGCACCCCATCGTTCACGCGCTCGACAGGTATGCTGCCGGTGGCGTTCGCTATTCCTGCGCTGGGGCTTGACGCCGCGTGGACGTGGATCAGCCGTCGAGCGCGGCGCGCTGCCGCCGTGGCCGTCATCCTGCTAGTCGCCATCAGCGCGAGCATCAGTGCGCGCGACTATTTTTGGGGGCCCTACTCTGCCAGCCAGGCTGCCTACGATGCCTTTTCCACCTCGGCGGTCGAGATGGCCGTGGAGGTGAATCGTTACGTGGGCGTGGGTTGGCAAGGGCAAGGCTTGCGCGCGGATAAAGGGCAGGCGATCCCCGGTCGCACGCTCATCATTGACCGCGCGCTGTGGAATTATTCGACCGGCATCCGATACCTGGTTCTCGAGCGGCCCGACCGCTCGCCTGACACCTGGTTCCTGGACACTGCGGAAGCCAGGCGACCGGCTGTCACCCCGCAGACGAAATTGATCGTCACGCCGGAAAACTATCAACCCTATCTGGGGCTGCTGCCGCACCCGTCGCTCATACGCGTCCACATCGGACCAATGGCCGGCGGCTTTGAAGACATTGAGCCATTCCGGTTGTATCTTGCATTCACCACTGAACCGCCACCGAACACCTCACAGCCAATCGGCGAGCTGAGCAATCTAGTCAGGCTGCAAGACGCAACCGGCCAGGCCAGGTGCAAGCAGCTCGACCTGGAATTAGCTTGGGTCGGGCTGCAACGGATGGACAACGATTACACCGCGTTCGTCCACGTCAGGGAGGGCGAGCAGCTCATCGCCCAGTCTGACGATCAACCGGCAAGCGGGTTCTACCCCACATCGTGGTGGCAGCCTGGCGACTGGATCGCCGACGCACGCTCGCTCGACCTGTCCGCGCCACTCGACCTCACTCGCCAGCGTGTGACGGTGGGAATGTATCGGCTCGAATCTGGCGTTCCCAAGCTCGTCGGTGCGCCGATAGACATTACAGGCCGGATCGAAAGACAATGCGATCGTTAATCGCCCGGCTCGTGCCGAAACGCGAGTCACCCGCGGCCGGCGACGTAGCGCTCGTCGTGGGCCTGGGCAACCCTGGCCGCGAGTACGCCCAAACTCGCCACAATGTCGGCTTTCAGATTGTCACACGGCTGGCGGAAACGCACGGCCTGAGCTTTTCCCGAATGCAGAACGAGGCCCTGGTCGCCACCGGGCGCATTGGCGATGCGCGCGTGGTGCTGGCCAAGCCGCAAACGTGGATGAACGAAAGCGGCAAGGCCATCGGCCCGTTGGCGCGCTTTTACAAAGTCGAGCCGGCGCGGCTATTGGTCATCTATGATGACCTGGACATTCCGGCCGGGACGCTTCGCCTGCGGAGCGAGGGCGGCAGCGGCGGCCACAAGGGAATGCGCTCTGTCATCGAGCAGCGGGGCGGACAAGATTTTCCACGCCTGCGCGTGGGCGTCGGCCGCCCGCCGGGACGCATGGACGCGGCGGACTATGTGCTGCAGCCATTCACGCGAGACGAAGAAATACTGATGGACGGCGCGCGTGATCGAGCCATCGCAGCGATTGAATGTTTCTTGGCCGAAGGGATTGTGGCAGCCATGAACCGGTTCAACACGCCAGTTGAGGATGAGGGATAATACGGTTAGTTGGCACATCGCTAGCGTAGGTCACGCTTGAAGCGCGACCTACAAGACGCTTATCCCAACAGCATTGGGCTACAAACCATTCACGAGGAGGTTTGCCATGGAGTTCATCAACAAGGTTATCCATGCCATCAC
>CAYHAR010000412.1:0-2841 GCA_964354595.1 uncultured Anaerolineae bacterium
AAATGCCGGCCCTATTTAGGCTGTCCAAGTATCTCAAACCATATTGGCCTCACGTGGCGGTCACGACGCTAGCGCAGTTGCTTTCGACGCTGACCAGCCTGGCCGTGCCGCACCTCATCCGCCAAGCGATTGACCTGGGGTTGACTCGCAGCGATGCTCACCTGATGGCGCTCATCGGCGCTGGAGGCAAGCTATGAGCAAAACAGCGCAGCTTGCGCTCAAGCTCGTCTTGCTGGCGCTGATGGGGCTGATCGTCGGTCTGCCGCTTTTGCAGCCGGTGCTGGTGTGCGGCGATGATTTTCCCGGCCATCTGGCTCACGTTGTCGAGCACGACCGGTTGTTAAGCCAGGGTGTGTGGTATTCGCGTTGGGCGCCAGACCTGGCTTTTGGCTATGGTTATCCGGCATTCAACTTTTATCCGCCGCTGGCGCATTATTTGGCGATGGCGATTCACCGGCTGGGGCTGAGCACGACCCATGCGCTCAACGTCACGATGGCGCTGGCTTTCATGATCGCTGGCCCGGCGATGTATCTCTTGGCCCGCCGGATTTACGGCGACCAAGCGGGGATGGTCGCCGGGCTGGCCTATGCGTTCGCGCCGTACCTGGCGCACAATGCGCTGCGGCGTTTTGCGCTTAACGAGGCGCTGGCGATGAGCGTGGCACCGCTGGTTCTGTGGGCCTTTGCGCGGCTGGACGCCGACTCGCCTCGTTTTCCTCGCGGGCGAGTGGTCTTGGCCGCGCTGGCCTATGCCGCGCTGATCTTGACGCACAACTTGATGGCCTTGTTACTCACGCCGTTGCTCATCGGGTATTTGTTCGTGGCCTGGTGGGTTCAGGGGCGGCCACGCGCAATGATCGGGCGGGCGGCGGCAGCTGGCGCGTTGGCCGTGGGACTATCGGCGTTCTTTTGGCTGCCGTTTGTCACCGAAATCGGTTGGGTTCAATCGTGGCGCGCGACGATCCTCGATCTGACCGGGGAGCCACTGTATCCTCTGCACTTTGTGAGCCTGCGGGATCTGCTGTGGCCCAAAATGCTGTGGCCTGATTATCGCCTCGGCAATCCGCTCGTCCAGCGACTCGTGGGGCTGCCGCAAGCGATACTGGCAGCGATAGGATTGGCGCTGGTGTGGCGTCGGCCCTCTCGACTGGCTCGCGCGGCGGCGGCACTGTTCGGCTTGACGCTGTTGAGTGCAATGTTCTTGATCACTCCTGCCTCCAGGCCGTTATGGGATAACCTGCGCGCCATCCAGATTGTCCAGTTCCCGTGGCGATTTCTGGCTCTGGCCTCGCTCTCGCTGGCGCTGCTCGCCGGCGCAGGCTGGGCGAGTTTCAAATGCCAAATATCAAATTTCAAATTTCAAAAAGCCGCGGTCGTGGCAAGGGACGCGGCGTTAGTGGCGCTGCTGGTGGCGTGGACGCTGCCGTGGCTGCGACCCTTCACTTGCGGGGTGGACGCGAACCCTTCAGGAGCGTTTCTGCTCTGGGTGGATCGCCATCACGTCGGCGGCGGATCGGGCGGCGAGTTCTTGCCCAACTGGATCGAGACTGCGCCGGTCGAATCGCCATTGGAAGCTGACTTGCTGGCGGGCAAACCGCTCGACCGGCTGAATCGCGCGAGCCTGCCGGATGGGGCGCGCGCTGGGTGGCTGTCGTCAAAGCCGCTCGCCAGCTCTTGGGAGATTGACAGCTCAAAAGCGTTCACAGCTTTTTTCAACAACTTGTATTATCCAGGCTGGAATGTGTATGTGGACGGGACGCCAACGCCGATCAGCCTGACCCCGTCCACCGGCCTGATGGTCGCCGACATCCCGGCGGGCCGGCATATTATCACCTTGCGCCTGGATTCGACGCGTGGGCAGACGCTCGGCAATCTCATTTCGTTGGCGAGTGTGTTAGCCGCGCTGGCGTTGATCGCATCTCAAATTTCAAATTTCGTAGCCGCTGACCCTTGCGAAGGTTTTCGATTAAACCTTCGCAAGGGTGAGAGCCTCCCTAGTGACACGCCGCATGGCTCGACGGTTGCGCCTGCTTGGGAATGGGTAGCGTTGGGAGGCATCGGCATCGTTGCGCTGGCCGCGAGGCTGACGCTGGCAGCCATCGCGCCACCCGGCCCCGCCTTGCCTGCGACCATGACGCGCATTGCGCCGGATGGGAGCGAGCCGGTGCGCCTGGTGGGCTATGAATTCAGCACGCCCGCGGTTAAGGCGGGCCAACCGCTGACGGTGACGCTGTACTGGCAATCACAGAGCTTGCTGTTGACCAGCTACAAGTCATTTGTCCACGTGACAGACGCCAGTGGAAACATTGTGGCTCAAAGCGATATCGTGCCCGACGACTGGACGCGCCCGACGACGACTTGGCTGCCGGGCGAGTGGATAGCCGACCCGCACCGGCTTGACGTGAGCCAGCCTGGGCCGTTGGAAGTTTGGGCTGGGATGTACGATCCCGCCACAGCGCAACGACTGAACCTTGCCCGTGATGGCTCCGGGCGGGTGCGGTTGGGCGCTCTGTTGCCGTAACTGTCAAAGCTGTCATTGCGAGCGAAGCGAAGCCATCCCCTGACAGAGATTGCTTCGTCGCGTCGCTCACCTGCCCCGTGCTGTTTGCGGGGTCGCAATGACTTGCAGTTACCTGTTGCCCAAAGAATAGCAATGTCACACACAAAGACCATCACAACTCGAGTTCAGCCACTCGGCATCTTGGCGGCGGGGCTAACGTTAGTCTATCTGTTGGCCCTGGTGTTTGGCGTTTCTCCCTGGGTGCGCGGCCCCGACGATTGGCGGCTGGCGCTGCAGATGCCACAAGAGCCATCTCGCCTGTGGCTTCCGCTCAGTGTCAT
>CAYHAR010000413.1:0-2832 GCA_964354595.1 uncultured Anaerolineae bacterium
ATGTCTGCGATTTGATTGATGAATGGGTGAGGGGCCCAACTACCGTTTCACCCCCGCCGCGCGCAATCCTGCGATGACGGGGATCGCCCCGCAAATCACGGCGACCAGCAGTGCCGACCACGCGCCCAGCGCTGCTCGCACCAGATCGCTGCCCGGCGCGCCGACTCCGTACAACACATAGCCCATCAGCCCGGTCAGCACACTCCACAGCCCCACCCGGCCGGCGCGCGCCAGCGCATCGGCCTTCGTCTCGCCGTGACGCTTGCGCGCCCGCTGCGCCCAATACCCTGATCCGCTGGTGATGACCACGCCGACGACGGCCAGCGTCAAATCGCTCCACCCGACGCGGCGCGGCGCGTCCGTCCCACTCGTGGTAGTCGGCGGCGGCGTGGGCGAGGGCGGCGGCGTGGGGACGGGCGTGGAGGTCGCCGTTGCCGTCGGTTGAGCCGTGGACGTGGGCGGCAAGATCGTTTTCGGCTCCGAGGGCTGCTCGGCCACGGGCAGCAGTAGCGTGACCGAAGTCATCGCCGGCTCGGACACGGCGCGCACCCGCAGCGGACCGATGCGATCCAGCACGAACGAGATCGTCGCCACGCCGTTGCGCGTCGGCGCGACGAGCGGCGCCAGCTCGACGTTTTGCGAAAACGTCCGCGTGAACGTCACCTGCGTCCCATCCGGCACCAGGTGCCCGTTGCGATCCAAAATCGTGCCCGTCCGAAGCCGGAGCGTATCGCCGATCTTGATCGTCACTGGCGCGGGCGTCGCCCCGGCTTCCTTGGGCGCGTCGCCGACAAAGAGCGTAATGATCTGGCTCGGATTCGGCTCAGTCTGCGCGATGAGCTGGTAGCGGATTGCCTCGACGTTGACCGGCGGGCTGCCTTGCGGCTTGGCCTCGCCCAACAGCGCACGCGCGGCCACCTCGACGAACGGATCGGTGCGGCCATACAGCGCGTAAACCGCCGTCGCCTTGGCGATCACGTCCGGCTCCAAATCATACGGCACGTCGAACGCAAAGATGATGACCTTTTTGTTCGCCAGCAAATTGGCGCGTTGAGCCACGAGCTGCTTGAGCGCGGCTGATTGCGGCGAGGCTGCATCTGTGTTGAGCGCGGCCAAGATCACCCAGTTGGCCGCGTTCAGCGCCACCCCCACGTCCGGCGAGCCGGCCGGCGCTGTCCCGCTCAGGAAAGCAGACAAGTTGCCAAAGCTCAAGCTCGTGATGCGCGCGGCGTCCACCTTGTTGGGGTACAGGCGTGTGATCGCCTGTTGGAGCGCGTCCGTCGCCAACAGTGGACGCGCCGGACAGTTGGCGCATTCCTTGTAAGGCCGGTCGTCGGTGAAAATCAAAATCGAATCTTGAGGCGTGGGAACCGGCAGCGGCTTTTCCGCGAGCGTGGCCGGTGGAGGCGACAGGAGTGTGAGCGCGTCTTGAGCCACCTGGAGCGTCGTCGCGCGCGAGCGGTTCACCGCCGCAGACGCGGCCGCCGGATTGACCAGCACAATGTTCGGGTCAAAGCCCGGATATAACCGCACCTTGAGTCGCAAGATGCGCGCGACGGCATTGTCCACTAGCGCCTTGAAGGTCAGGTCGGTGGTATATTTCTCCTGAAAGAATTTGATGGTGCTCTTGACATTCGCGAGTTGTTCCGACCACGCCCCGGTCAATCCAAAATCAGACAGTACCAGCACGTCGTTGCCCGCTTGCAGCGCGTCCTGCGCCAGGCGTTGGGCGGGAAACGCCAGAGTTTGTTGAGCATAGTAGCGTCGGACGAGCGGCGCGCCCAGCGGACTGCTGACCAAAACGCCGCCGGCCTCGCGCCAGGCTTTGACTTCGGGCAGCGCAAGCAGGGCTTGCATGGCTTTTGCGTCCACACTGATCGGCGCGGTGCGTTCGCGGATGTTGCCATAGAACCCGCGGTAACGCACGTGCGAAGTCATCAGCGCGTCGGCCAGCGCGCGCGGCTCGCCGGCCGCCGGCTGCGCCACCGAAAGGAACGGCGCCAGCTCGACTTTTTTGAGTTCTTCCAGCGACTTGTCTACTTCGTCGCTGGTGTCGGTGAGGCTGCCCTGGCCGGGAAAGTGCTTGGGCACAGCCGCCACGCGCCCCTGACTTCCCGCGCGCAAGCCACGGATAGTGTTCTGGCCCATCGCGCCGACCCAGTACGGGTCGCCGCCAAAGACATTCACGCCGGTTTCGGCAGTCGCTGGGCTGGGCGCGTCCAGCACATCCAGCGAAGGCCCGATGAGCAAATTGATTCCGGTGGCGGCCAGTTCCGCTCCCACCACCTGGCCAATGGCGGCGGCATCCTCGCCTTTCCACGTGGCTCCCAAGGACATGGCGCTGGGGAGCGGCGTCATTCCGCCGGAAAGCGGCGCGTGAGGCGGGCCATTCCCATCTTGTTCGAGGGCGGTGAACAACGGGATGAACGGCGAGGTGCGCCCGCCGGCGCCGGGCACGTTGGCGGAGGCGCGGGCCAAGCCTTGCAGCGAGGCCGTCAGCGCGGCCACCTGCGCCGGAGTGTTGGCCGAATTGACGATATTGCCATTGTTGGCGGAAAGCATCACGCCGCCAATGTGATAATTCAAAATCAAGTCGGCGATGTCAGAGTCGGCAGCAGTATCCGTGCCGGGGAAAGCGACGACAAATAGCTGCCCGACGGTAGCCTCGGGCGTCATCTGCGCGATGAGTTGAGCCAGAAACTTGTTCGGGTCGTCCTGCGCCCGAACGGGCGTGGCGTGGCTCAAGCTCAACAAGAGCGTGACGACCACGACGAGGTTCAAGGCGCAGCGGGCAAAGGTTCGCATCGGCGTTTGTCTCCTCGGTCAGTAGTA
>CAYHAR010000414.1:0-2832 GCA_964354595.1 uncultured Anaerolineae bacterium
TCCTGATCGTCAACACGGTCTCGGCGCTGGTCACGCAGCAAATCCGGCAGATCGGTATCATGAAGGCTGTGGGCGCGCGCGGCGGCCAGATTGTGTTCATGTATCTGGCGCTGGCGCTGGTGTATGGGTTGCTGGCGTTGGCGCTGGCCGTGCCGCTGGGCATCCTGGGCGCGCGCGCGCTCAGCGGCTTGATGGCGGGGTTTTTCAACTTTGACCTCGCGCACTTTTACGTGCCGCCGCAGGCTGTTGTGCTCCAGGTTGTCATCGGCCTGGTCGTGCCCGTGCTGGCGGCGCTCTATCCAGTCTTGAGCGTGCTGCGCGTCACGGTGGCAGACGCGATCAGCAACTATGGCATGAGCAAAGATGAATACGGGACAGGGTGGATGGACCGCTTGCTGACGGCCCGCTCAACGCTGACACTGCGCGTCTTGTCTCGCCCATTGATGCTTTCGCTGCGCAATACGTTCCGGCGCAAGGGGCGGCTGGCGCTCACACTCGTCACGCTGACGCTGGCCGGCGCGACCTTTGTCGGCGTCTTTAGCCTGCGCGCCTCGCTCTCCCGGACGTTGGACGACATGACGGACATCTACCGGTTCGATCTGATGGTGAACCTGGGCCGGCCCCAGCGCGTCGAGCAGTTGGAGCGCATGGCGCTGGAGGTGGATGGCATTGCGCGCGCCAAGAGCTGGCTCAGCCTGCCCGTGCGCCGCATCCGCGCGGATGAGAGCGAGAGCGAAAACATTATACTGTTTGCGCCGCCTGTTCAAGATGATCTGGTGCTGCCGGCCATGACGCAGGGCCGCTGGCTGCTGCCCGCCGAGCGTGACGAGCGCGCGCTGGTCGTCAGCACCGCCATGCTCAAGAACGAGCCTGACCTCAAGCTGGGTGACGAGGTCTTGCTCAAAGTGGACGGGCGCAAGGTGACGTTCCGCATCGTGGGCGTGACGTTGGGGATACCGTTTATCTCGCAGGCTTTTGCCGGCTATGCCGACGTGGCCCGCATCACGCAAGACGTGGGCGAGTCGTCCAGTTTGATCGTCGTCACGGATCAGCACGACGCAACATCCCAGGCGCAAGCCGCCACGGCGCTGGAAGCGCATTTCAAAGCGTCCGGGTCGCGCGTCAATTCCGTGACGATGATGCGGGAAGAACTGGCAGAGATTCAGACATCCTTTGCGGCGTTGGTCGTCCTCGCGCTGGCGATGGCGCTGCTGCTGGCCGTTGTGGGCGGGTTGGGGTTGATGGGCACGCTCTCGATCAATGTGCTGGAGCGCACGCGCGAGATCGGCGTGATGCGCGCGATTGGCGCGGCGGATAGCGCGGTGGCGTGGGTGTTTATCGTCGAAGGCATTCTGATCGGCCTGATCAGTTGGCTGGCGGGCAGCCTGTGCGCTGTCCCTTTGAGCAATTTACTCAGCGACGCGCTGGGGGCGGCGCTCTTGCAATCGCCATTGGCGCACACGTTTTCCGTGCAGGGCGTCTGGCTGTGGCTCGTCGTCGTGGTGATCCTGTCTGCGCTCGCCAGCTTTTTGCCCGCGCGCAACGCTTCGCAGCTCACCGTGCGCGATGTGCTGGCTTACGAGTAGAAAAAGTATCAAGCAGGTCAAAGCCTTCCAGCACGTCCGCGCGACCGGCGAAGTAACGCTTTCCGGCTGGCAACCTGGGCAAGTGACGCTCAAGCCCGGCCCGGCGCTGGTGGGCAAAGTCTGGCAGGTCTGGAAGCCCTGAACGCACCGCGCGATTTTTCAACTGATCGTAAAAGAGCGCGCCCCAACCTTCACGGGCGCGCTCTGCGTTTTGATTCATGAAACTCCACACTTTCCCCATACCGTCTTCACAAGTTCTCTATCTTCGTTTGGTAAACTACACTTGGAAAACAAAAACAGGGGCAATATCCCCAAACATACAGGAGATGACAAGATGAAAAAGTGGCAGATCATAACAAGTGTAGTGGTGGTGCTCGTCGCCGTGTTGAGCTTGAGCATGGCTGCGTTTGCTCAGGGCAATCAGCCTCCAATTGCGCCGCAGGGTTATGGCCGTGGGCCAATGGGCCGTGGGATGAACGCGAATGGCGCACAAGGCCAAATGCCAGGCTATGGCTTCCGCTTCGGCGCGAACGGCGAATCGCTGGTGGACATCACCGCCAAGGTGACGGGCCTCAAGGTCGAGGATGTGGTGAAGGAACTGCAAGCGGGCAAGACGTTTGCCGATGTGGCCAAGGCGAACGGCAAGACCGCCGCCGATTTGGTGAATGTCTTCCTGGCTGACCGCAAGGTCGTGCTCGACAAGGCCGTGACCGATGGCCGCCTGACTCAGGCCACTGCCGACACGCTGCTCGCAACAATGAAGACGAACGTCGAACAGCACGTCAACAGCACCTGGGAACCTCGCGGCATGGGCTACCGCTTCACCGGACAGCAGCCGACTCAACCGCAATTTCTCGGGCCGCGCTGGGGCCGCTAGCACGACCTAACGCCAAGTAACAGAAACAGACAAAAATCTCCCGCCGGCTTGAATCCAGCGGGAGATTTTTGTGCGGGCTAGCTCAGCGGCCAAACTCGAGATGGTTGAAAAACTTGTGGCTCAGTATCAGCATCAAGCCAAAACCGATCAGGTTCCACAGCGACTCGTACAGAAAATCTGGATGAAAGCACGTGGTGGGGGGATATTGCGACAAGTCGTTGAAAGGCGGGATGCGGTGGTACTGGTCAATCGTGATGTGGTTGGCAAAGTTGCCCCGCCGTGCGATAGCAATCGTTTCACGCCTGCATTGGCAGACAAGTCCGAGAACAATACTGCCTGGCTACAGCCAGGCAGTTGAGTATCAAGAGC
>CAYHAR010000415.1:0-2801 GCA_964354595.1 uncultured Anaerolineae bacterium
TGAAAACCTACAAGCATCTCTACTCGCTCATCACCGATTTTGAAAATCTGCGACTGGCGTTCAAGGCGGCGGCGCGGGGCAAGCGCAGTCACCCGGACGTGGCCGCGTTCGAGTACGACCTGGAGCGCAACCTGCTGTCTTTGCAGGCCGACCTGCGCGCGCAAACCTATGCGCCCGGCGCGTATCACCACTTTCACATCTACGACCCCAAGCCGCGCCTGATTTCGGCGGCCCCCTTCCGCGACCGCGTGATGCATCACGCGCTGTGCCAGGCCATCGAGCCGCTGTTCGAGCGGCGCTTTATCTATGACTCGTATGCCAACCGCAAAGGCAAGGGGACGCACGCCGCGCTCGACCGCGCGCAAGCGTTTGCGCGGCAGTACCCGTATGTGCTCAAGTGCGACCTGGTGCATTTCTTTCCCACCATAGACATTGCCATCTTGCACGATCAACTGACACACGTCATTGCCGACGAGGCAACCCTGTGGCTGTGCGATCAGATTCTCCAGAGCGGCGCGGGCATTCATGCAGAAGAGGTCGCGCCACATCTCTTTCCTGGAGACGACCTGTTTGCGGCGGCACGCCCGCGCGGATTGCCCATCGGCAATCTCACGTCCCAGTTCTGGGCCAACGTCTATCTGAACCCGCTCGACCAGTTCATCAAGCGCGAGTTGAAATGCGCCGCTTACGAGCGGTACGTGGACGACTCGTTGCTGTTCGCCGAGGACAAGCCGACGCTGCATCGCTGGCGCAAGGACGTGATCGAGTACGCCGCATCGCTGCGGCTGACGCTGCACGAGCGCGAGTCGGTGGTGTTTCCGGTCGCAACGGGCATTCCATTCCTGGGCTGGCGCGTCTATCCCGATCACCGGCGGCTCAAGCGGCGCAACGGCGTGGCGTTCCAACGGCGCTATGCGCGGCTGCGCGAGGAACTGGCCGAGGGGCGCGTCACGCGGGAACGGGTGGACGCGGCGGTGCTGGGCTGGATCGCGCACGTGGCGCATGGGGACACGTGGGGACTGCGCCGGTCGCTCGTGTCTGGCGTGGCGTTGCCCAGGCCGTCCGCGCCCGTTCCGCCAGACGGGCGCGAGGCGCGCCTGCGCGAGATGCTGCGGGTCAACCCGTTGTGGTGAGTCACTGCGTTTGGTCATTCTGAGGCCGCAGGCCGAAGAATCTCTGCCCCAGTCGCGACGCAGAGACCCTTCACTGCGTTCAGGGCGCCGCACAGGAGAATGTGTTTGAAGCAATCGCCCATTTTTAGCAAGACGTATGATTTCGTCGCCTGGCTGATTCCATTGACGGTCAAGTTTCCGCGCCAGCAGCGATTCGTCATGGCGCAAGCCTTGCAGCAAGAAGCGTTGCGTTTTCAGAGCTTGCTCATCGAAGCGGCGCACCAGCGCCAGCCGCGCGAGCGATTGATCGCCGCTGATGCGGAACTCGACAAAGTGCGGACCCACGTGCGGCTCTGCCGCGACATGGGCCTCATCAATCCAGGCCAGTACGAACACGCCGCCGGAATGCTGGTCGAGATGGGCCGGCTCTTGGGCGGCTGGCAAAAATCCATTGTGTCGTAGGGGCGACGACCTGCCCCTGCATGGGGGTTGCCGTCGCCCGCGATAGGGCCGGGCAGCAGCGCAGTGCGAGGCGGCTCGTGGAACAACAACCGTAACAACACACGCTGCGCGAACCGCAACAGGAACGTACCCGACAATTGGAACAACAATATCGGGTTTCGTCTGGTGTCCCATGACTCTCAAGGCCGGCCGGTAAATCCCGCCGCCCAACGGGCGCGGGACGGGGCCACAATTTAGAGCCAGCGTTGCCCGTCCCTGGCTGAGGCTCCTATCCTTCTCCCCTCTCCTCTCAGGAGAGGGGGCGGGGGAGAGGTCGCCAGCCGAATATCGAACCGGCTCGCTCCCTCTGGTAGGCCGTTGGCCGAACGTTGGAGCGAGCCACTCTCCTTTCCCCTCGCAGGGGGAGGGCTGGGGGTGGAGGTCAATGTCACGTCAATCCAAATCATCCAAGCCAGCGCATGACGTAATCGCCGACCGTGATGTAGTGATGGGCGACCAGATCAACATCACCTACGCGCTCAAGATGGAAGGCTTTCAGCCGCCGCCCGATCTTGTTCAATTGCGCGCCGACTATCTCGATCACCTCAAGCGCAGTTAGCGCGCGCTCGATTTCAAGGGCATCCCGCAGCTTGACGCGCTCTCGCGCGATCTGATGCTGGAAGAGGTATACGTGCCGCTCGTGGCGCGGCCTGAATTGCCCGGCGGCGAGACGTGGGAGCGGCGCCTGGCCGGTCGCGCGCTCGACCTGGCCGCCGTGCCCGAAGAAGCGTTGGCCGCGATGGGCAAAGCCGAAGCAGTTACTCCGGTTCACGTGGAAGAGGCGATGGCAAAGCAAAAGCGCGTCGTCGTGCTGGGCGACCCTGGCTCCGGCAAGAGCACGCTGCTCAAGCACCTGGCGCTGCGGCTGGCGGGCGAGGACGCCGCGCCGTTGCCCATCCTCGTGCCGCTCAATGCCTATGCCGATGCGTTGAGCCGCGCTGATCGCAATGTGCAACACTACCTGGCCGAGCACTTTGCGGGACAGGCGCAAGGCATCGCGGGCCTCGCCCCGCTGTTCGAGAGCGCCATCGCGCAAGGCCGCGCCGTGATTCTGCTCGACGGGCTGGACGAAGTGCAGCGCGACCGCGCGCACCTGGTCAACAAGGTGGAAGCCTTTGCGCGGGAAGCGGTCAAGCGCGGCACGCTTTACCTGCACGCCGACTGGCACGCCAGTCACTATCTTCGGCT
>CAYHAR010000416.1:0-2796 GCA_964354595.1 uncultured Anaerolineae bacterium
GTCGCCTGTGGTGTTGCGCTCGGTTGTCACCCTGTCCCTCCCAGGAGGATGCGATGAGCGACATTACGCAATGGACCCTTGACGAATTCCTGCAATTGCCCACCTCGCAAGTGGCCGAAATGATTCGCGGCCTGACGGTCGGCTTTCCGATTGATGGCACGCGGCGCTGGTTCCTCTTGCACTATCCGGAAGTCTGGAATGTGGAAGAATACAAAGACTTGACCGGCAAACGTTACGTGAAAGAATTTGCCATGCTGTTCGACCACGGTGTAGAGACGCTCCTGGTGCCGGCGTTTGGCGGCGAGCTGTTGAATCGGGGTGAAGAGTATGTGCGCGAGATGATGGACGGGATGACGTACCTGGCTCAACATCCCACGTTTGCCGGCTTTTACCGCGACTATGATGTGCGGGTGCGGTTCTATGGGGACTGGCGGCGGCAGGTCGAGGGTCTGCCGGGCGCGGCGGAGCTGGCCGCCGCTTTGGAGAATTGCGCCGCCACCCGATACACCGGCTCGCGCCGTCTCTTTTACGGCTTGTGGGCTGACGACATCTTGGCCAACATCGTGGACGACCTGGCGCGCCGCCGCCAAGAGCCAGTCGAGTTTACGCGTGACGCGATTGTGACGCGCTACTATGGCGAGCACGTCAAGCCGACCGATATCTACATCGGCTTTGGCCGCCCGACCGTGTTCGACGTGCCGATGCTGGTCACTTCGCAGACCGACCTCTATTATACCGTCGTGCCTTCGCTCGATGTGGACGCGCGGCTGTTCCGCATGATGGTGTGGGATCATTTTGTCGGGCGCTGGACTCAGCAGGAATGGGACGGCTTGAGCGAAAGAGATTTCAAAGCGCTCAAGGCGTTTTACGAGGTGCATCACGACACTGTGCTGGGGCTAGGCGAGATTGATCCGCCGACCGGCATCTGGCATCAGCGTGGGCTGGCTCCGATTGACAAGTTTCGACGGGAATGACGAATGTCGAGTGATGAGCCGATCGTCAAAATCCGCGACCTGTGCAAGACCTATCTCTCGAAAGAGCGACTGGGGCTTTTCCGTTCCAGGCAAAAAGCCATCGAGGCGCTCAAAGGCGTCAACCTCGATATTTGCCGCGGCGAGATATTTGGACTGCTGGGGCCGAACGGCGCGGGGAAAACAACGCTCATCAAGTGCCTGACCACGCTGCTATTGCCGACGAGCGGCAGCATCCAGGTCAACGGCTACGACGTGCAGCGAGAAGAGGACAGTGTGCGCGCGTCCATCGGCTGCATGTTGATGGGCGAGCGCGGCCTGTATTGGAAGCTGACCGGGCGAGAGAACCTGGACTTGTTCGGCGCGTTGTATTATCTTCCGCCTGACGCGCGCCGGCGGCGCGCGCAAGACATTGTCGAGTTGTTGAGCCTGGGCGAGATTGTGGACCGCGCCGTCGAGACGTATTCCTCCGGCCAAAAGATGAAGCTGGCTTTTGGCAAGTCGCTCATCAACGACGCGCCGCTGCTGGTGCTCGACGAGCCGACGAACACGCTCGACGTTCCCTCGGCGCGCGAGCTGCGGGCCATCGTGCGCGACCTGAATCGCCAGGGGCATACCGTGATTTACACCACGCATCAGATGGCCGAGGCCGAAGAGTTGTGCGACCGCGTCGCCATCGTTGATCGCGGCGAGGTCATTGCGTTGGGCGCTGTGCAAGAGTTAAAAGCAGCCCTCCAACGCGATGGCGTCATTCGCATTTCGGGCGTCATCCCCCAAGCAGCCTTTGCCCAGGTCAAGCGATTGGAGCACATCCGCGAGGTGGCCTTGACGACCACACAGGGTCAAGCGGAACTGCGCGTGGTCACGCAGCAGCCCCGTCTCTTGTTGCCCGAGTTGATTCATGCCCTTTACGACAATGGCGCGCTGATACAGGACATCGCCCCGGCGCAAGTGACGCTGGAAGATGTGTTCGTCGCTTTGACCGGGCGGACGCTGGCCGAGGACACACGAGTGGCGTAGTGAAACTCTCCCCGCTTGGACACCAACTGGTCGCGGGCAAGCCCCAGGCTTGGGCTGACTTGTTGGGCCGCCCCGTCCTGCAAGTGATCGCCTCTCGTCCACGCTACAAAGGATCAAGCTCCCGACTGCGCCGGTTGGACATGGTGTTTGAATCAGGCGACCGGCTGGCCGCGCTGGTCAAATTCACCAACTCGTGTGAACCGCGCGTTTACCGCGAACTGGCCCCGCATTTGCCGCTTGACGTGCCGCGCGTGTACTATACAGAAGAGTCGTTGTGCATCTTGGAGGCGTTGCCGCCGAGCAAGCCCATCACCGCATGGAGTGAGCAAGATGAGCGGTGGGTGTTGAGCGACTTGGCAAGGATGCACGCTCGCTTTTGGCGCTCGTCGAAACTGGATGACTATACGTGGCTGACCCGCTTGCAAGACGAATTGAACGCGCGACTGGACAAGGCGGAGCGGGGCTTGAAGTTGCTGCGTCAGGTCGGCGGTTGGCCTGGATTGATCACTCCCCACGTGCTGGGCGTGATGGAAGCCTTGCTGGCTGACCGCGCGCGCTTGCTTGCTCCGCTGGCTGACCTGCCGTCCACTTTGATTCACTGTGACACATGGCAGCCCAATTGGGCGCTCCTGGACGACCGGCGAGTTTTGCTCGATTGGCAATCCGCCGCGCGCGGCCCGGCGGTGTGGGACGTGGTGTATTTCCTCGAAATGTCAGGTGAGGCGGGCGGGCGCTTGCCGCTAGGGGAAGCGCAAGCGTTGAACGCCTACCTGGACGCGCTAAAAGCCGAGCGAGGACAATCCGA
>CAYHAR010000417.1:0-2795 GCA_964354595.1 uncultured Anaerolineae bacterium
TTGATTGCGAGGCGCGTTTTTTGCCCAGCCATCTCCATGATCGGCCTGCATTCATTTCCGGTTGATCGCAATCACCCCGGCCAGGATGAGCACGCCGCCCAAGACGTGCCCCCCGGTGATGCGCTCGCCCAACAACGTCACTCCGCTCAACACGGCAAACAGCGGAATGAGATAGTTGAACGATTGCACGCGCGCCGCGCCCAGGTGACGAATGCCGTTCAGCCAGATGACATAGGCGCCCGTCGTGCAGATCAAAGACAGAAACGCGACCGACCACCAGACACTCGCGGGCCACGCGGCCAGACGCGGCCAAAAGTCGAGCGGCGCGAGCGCCACGAGCGGCAGCCCGGCCATCGTCAGCGTCGTCGCCATCACACGCATCTGCGGATGGCGGCGCAGAACCGACTGGCCGACGACGCTATAACTTCCCCACACGCACGCGGCCAGCAGAACGAGCATATAGTAGCCCAGGTCGCGCACGTTGAATTGCACACCCTCGCCCATCATGACGATGAGAACCAGCCCGGCAAAAGAGACGACCAGCCCGCCCAGCTTGAGCAGCGTGATGCGCTCGCGCAACAAGATGGCTGATAGTACCGCCGCCACCGCCGGGCTGAGCGCGATGATGAGGCTGGCCGTGCCGCCGGGGACGCGCGTCTCGCCCGTGTTGAGCGCCAGGTGATACACGGTGATGCATCCCAGCGCCATGAACAGCACTCTGGGCCATTCTTCGCGCAAGAGCTGCCACGCGCCGGCGCGGTCGGTCGCCAGCAGCCATCCGCCCATGAGAATGATCACGGGCAGAAAGCGCGCCGCGGCCAGCTCGACCGGCTGCATAAACTGGAGTGCGTGCCGGATGGCGATAAAGGCGTTGCCCCACGCGACCGCCAGGATGAGCAGGCTGCCGTAGACTTGGATCAGGCGGGAGGTTGAGGGTTCCGTGACGGTCATCGCCATCACTTGCGCCAGCCGCGCAAGTAACGCACGGCTGCTTCGGCCAGAATCGCCGCGCCGATGGGCAGCGCTCGCTCGTCAATGTCGAACGTGGGCGAATGCGCCACGCGCTTGTCGCCCTCGCCGCTCCACACGCCCAGGCCGAACATCATCCCGCCTTCGCGCGCCTCGTTGACGAAACAGCCATAGTCTTCCGCGCCCATGCCCGCTTGCGGCGTGGGGAGGCGCTCGGCGCCCAGCAAATCAACTCCGACCTGGCGAACCAGCTCGGTCGCAACCGGCGTGTTGCGCGAAGACATCAGGCCCGGCATCACCTGGAACTCGTAATCGCCGCCCAACGCGCGAGCCACGCCCAGCGCCTTTTCCAACTCGGCCAGCAGATGCTGGCGCGTCTCTTCGTCGGCGCTGCGGCACGTCCCCAATAGCTCGACCGAATCGGGAATCACGTTGGTGGCCGCGCCGCCGTGGACGCTGCACACCGAGACGACCGCCGGCTTGGTCGGATCGGTGCGCCGCGCGGCGATGCCATGAATCGCGGCCAGCACCGGCCCCAGCATAAAGATCGGATCAACGGTGCGATGAGGATACGCTGCGTGCCCGCCCTGGCCGGTCAGCTTGATGCGGAACGAATCTTCCGCCGCCGAGATGAGGCCCTCGCCGACCACAATATCGCCGACGCGGTACTCGGTGCTGACGTGCAGAGCGAATGCGATGTCTATGCCTTTGGCCGCGCCATCTTCGACCATCCGCATCGCGCCGCTCTTGTCTTCCTCGTCCACCGCCTCTTCGCTGGGCTGGAAGACAAAGCGCACCTCGCCGGGCAAGGGCGATTCGCGGTTCACTTGGGCCAGCAGTGTTGCCCCGCCCAGCAAGATGGCGGTGTGAGCGTCGTGGCCGCAGGCGTGCATCACGCCGGGCACTTGAGATGCGTAAGGCACAGCGTTGGCTTCTTGCAATGGCAGCGCGTCCATGTCGGCGCGGAGCGCGACGCACGGCGAGCCGCTGCCCAGATGGCCGACGACGCCGGTCTTGCCCACGCCGGTCTCGACACGCAGGCCCAGCTTGCGCAACTCGTCGGCCACGAGCGCCGCCGTGCGCGTTTCGGCAAAGCCCACTTCCGGGTGCTGGTGAAATGTGCGTCGCCATTTGGTCAGTTGGTCTTGTATTGCTTGAGCGCGTTGTAGCATTTCTATTTCTCCTGGAAAAGATTTCTATTTGTCTGCCAATAACAGTCCTCGCTGAGACGCAACTGCAACCGCAGCGGCGCGAGAATCAACGCCGAGCTTGTTATAGATACTCGCCAGGTGCGCCTTGACGGTGCGTTCGGTGATGCCCAGCCGGGCGGCGATCTCTTTGCTCCGCTCGCCGCGTGCAACGGCCGCTAACACCTCAAGCTCGCGGTCGGTCAAATCCAAATCGCCGTGAGGCCTGGTTTCAGGTTGTGAGAGCAAACGGGCCATGATCTCGGGCTTGAGCAACGTTTCGCCGCGCGCGGCGGCGCGGATCGTGTTGAATAGAGTCTCGCGGTCCGTGTCTTTGAGCAGGTAGCCACGCGCCCCGGCGCGCAACCCACGCAGCATCAGGTCGTCTTCATTATACGTGGTGAGGATGACGACGGCAACCTGCGGCTGTTCGGAGCGCAGCCGCTCGATAGCCGTCAGACCGTCCATGTTCGGCATCCGCAAGTCCATCAGGATCACATCGGGCGAAAGCTCACGGGCCAGTCGCACGGCTTCAGCGCCGTCGGTCGCCTCGCCGACCAGCTCGATGCCGTCTGCCGTTTCCAGGATCAGCCGCAGACCTTCGCGGATGATCAGGTGGTCATCGGCGATCAACACGCG
>CAYHAR010000418.1:0-2791 GCA_964354595.1 uncultured Anaerolineae bacterium
CCGATCCGTTCGACTATCCTGGCAACTCGACCGGCGTGCTGTTGATCCACGGGTTTACCGGCAGCGCCTCCGAGATGCGACCGATGGGGCAATACCTGGCGGCTCTGGGCTACACGGTGATCGGCCCGCTGCTGCCCGGTCACGGCACCGACTGGCAAGACTTGGCGCGCCGCAAGTGGACCGAATGGACTGGCGCAGTGGAACAGGCATATCAGACGCTCAAGCGCCGCTGCGGCAAGGTGTTTGTCGTCGGCGGCTCGATGGGCGGACTGCTGACGCTTTACCTGGCCGAGCGCCATCCCGAAATCGCCGGAATTATCCCGATGGCTCCAGCCTTGTTCGTGGCGGATTGGCGAGCGAACCTGGCCTGGCTCTTAAAGTATTTCGTCCGGTTCAGACCCTATGACCCGGTGCGCGAGGGCGATGACCTGACCGACCCAGAAGCTCGCTCGCGTTACCTGTGGTCGTACATGGGTACGCCAGTGGCGGCCGCGGAGCAACTCGTGCTGTTGCAGCACACGGTGCGCCGCGATCTGCGCAAGGTCGCCATGCCGGCCTTGATCTTCCAGGGCACGCGCGACCAGAGCGTCAAGCCCAAAAGCGCAGTCCACGTCCTCAGCCACATTGCCTCGCAAGACAAGGAATTGATCTGGTGGACCCACTCGGGGCATTGCTTGTGGGTGGATAGCGAACGAGAGCAGGTCTGGCGCAAGGCGCACCGGTTCATCGCCGCGCATTAAAAAGACCTCCGAGGTCTACCCAACCTCGGAGGTGTTGAGGATTTCAGGCCGCCGCCTGTTTCTGCGCCTTTTTCTTTTCTTCTTCCACCAACATGCGGCGCAAGACCTTGCCGACCATCGTCTTGGGCAGCTCGGTGCGGAATTCGACCGACCTGGGCACTTCGTACTTGGCCAGTTCTTTCTTGCAAAAGTCAATGATCTCTTGCTCGGTGACCGTCTCGCCGGGCTTGGGGACGACCCAGACTTTGATCGTCTCGCCGCGATAGGGATCAGGGATGCCGGCCGCCGCCACGTCGAACACCTTGGGGTGCTCCTTGATGACTTTTTCAATGTTGGTCGGGTAGATGTTGTAACCGCCGGCGATGACCATGTCCTTCTTGCGGTCCACGATGTAAAAGTATCCGTCCTCGTCCATCTTGGCAATGTCGCCGGTGTAGAGCCAACCTTCTTTGAGGACATTGTTGGTTTCGGTGGGCATGTTCCAATAGCCCTGCATCACCATCGGCCCGCGCAGGCATAGCTCGCCGATTTCCTCGACGCCCAGTTCCTTGTCCGGCTCGTCCAGGCTCATGATCTTGCACTCTACGTCGGGCAGCGGGATGCCGATAGAGCCGACGCGGTTTTCGCCATAGATCGGATTGCAGTGCGAGGCCGTGGGCGCTTCGGAAAGCCCATAGCCTTCGCGCAGTCGCCCGCCGGTGAGCTTTTCAAACTTGTGCTGCGTCTCGGGCATGAGCGGCGCGCTCCCGCTGATGCACGCGCGGATCGAGCGGATGTTGTAGCGGCTCAGGTCGGGATAGTTGTTGATCGCGTTGTACATCGTCGGCACGCCGGGGAAAATGCCAGGCTGATAGGTGTTGATCGCAGACAGGACGTTTTCCAGATCGCGCGGATTGGGGACGAGCACCAGCACGGCGGCTGCCGAGATGCCAAAGTTCATCGCGGCCACCATCCCGTAAACGTGGAACAGCGGGATGGCGCACAGCACGACCTCCTGGCCTTGCCGGACGTCAGGCATGAACGACTTGATAGCGAGGGTGTCGGCGACGAGGTTGCGGTGCAGCGCCACCGCGCCCTTGGAGACGCCGGTCGTCCCGCCCGTGTACTGGAAAATCGCAATGTCGTTCGGGCCGACGTCCACTTTGGGCCGGTCGGCGGCAGTGTGCTGGCTGAGCAGGTCGGCCATCCACACGTCGCCCTCTTTCAGCTCGGCCTTGTGCTCGGCGGCGGTGTGCTTGTTGAGCGGAAAGAGCGTCTTGAGAAATCCGCCCATGTAATCGCGGATGTGCGAGACGACGACGCGCTTGACCTTGGTCTTTGGCTGCACTTCTTTGACCCGCGCGTAAAAGTTGCTCGTGGCGATCACCAGCTCCGCGCCGCAATCGTTGAACTGGATTTCCATCTCGCGCGCGGAATACAGCGGGTTGGTGGCGACGACAATCCCACCGGCTTTCATGATGCCATAGTAAGCGATGACGAACTGGGTGGAGTTGGGCATCAAGATGATGACGCGGTCGCCTTTTTTGATGCCGAGCTTGGCGAGCGCCCCGGCCATCCGGTCGGTCAAGTCATTCAGGGTGCGGTAGCTCATCTTGCCGCCGGTCAGCTTGTCGAGTCCGCCTTTCATGGCGCGAGGCTTGAAGATGATCGCCGGGTTGTTCGGATAATCGCGGGCGGCTTGCTCCACGAACCCAAACAACGGAATCTGGGGGTAGGGCTCCAGGGTGTGCGGAACCCCCTTATCGTACTTTTTCAACCAGGGTTTGTGATCCATGTCATCCTCCTAAGAAAAAACGGCGGCACAGGGTTGAACACCAATGGCAGTTTTTTTTTGTGGCGCCACCTCCTCTGCAGATAATAGGGACGGATCCGACATGGTCTAGTATAGTGCGGACAGGCCAGATTTGTCAAGCGCGATAGGGAGGCCAGAAACAGCGCGCCGTTTGACATTCGCCCATTTGGACTTATACTTGCGCCGAAACTTGTCAAGGGAGACGCCATGTCCAGTCCAGTCTTTTTCGGATCCGCCCGCCAGGCTCGCCTGGAAGCCA
>CAYHAR010000419.1:0-2775 GCA_964354595.1 uncultured Anaerolineae bacterium
TCTTGATGAGTCAACGAATACCCCTTTCGGTAACATTTATCCATGAGGAAATGCGTGGTGTTCTTCATTCTCTCAGCATCTCCTCAGTTTTCGCACAGGCACGCCTCATTTGAGGGCGGTACAATCCTTTGTGTAATCAATGCTCTGGACGACTGTAAGGTGCGCGGCCAGGGCAATCCCGCTCAAAGAGGTGGTCACTGTGAAAACCAGTCGGCAAACGTGGAATTGGATAATTGATTCTCTCAGCATCTACTCAGTTTCCGCTCAATCTTGCCTCAGTTGAACCCACTACAATCTTCCATGTAACGAATCAGACCTGACGGGTCTTGACCTGTCAGGCCTGCAACGATGCGGAGCAAAGTACCATGAGAACGATGGTTGCAGAAACAGCCAACAAGCCCCTCGATGCGAAAGCATTGTGGGTACCGACTGAGAGCACGCTGGGGACGGTCGCGCTGGTTGCGATTGTGGCGCTGGCGGCAGCCCTGCGCTTTGCCAACCTGGCGGCGCTCGGCGAGGCCAACCACTATTACACCGCGGCGGTCAAAAGTATGCTCCAGTCCTGGCACAACTTGTTTTTTGTCGCCGCCGAACCGGGCGGCTCGGTGAGCGTGGACAAGCCGCCGGTGGGGCTGTGGCTCCAGACCCTCTCGGCTTTCTTTTTCGGCGTGAATGGATGGGGCGTCCTGCTGCCGCAGATTCTGGCTGGCATCCTTTCGGTCATGGTGCTCTATCACCTCGTTCGGCGTTCGTTCGGGATGGCGGCCGGGCTGCTGGCGGCGCTGGCGTTGGCGATCACGCCCGTCGTCGTTGCCACGGACCGCAACAATACGATGGACAGCACTTTGATCTTGACGCTGCTGCTCGCAGCGTGGGCTTTTATACAAGCCACCGAGAGCAAGCGGCTACGTTATTTACTGCTGGGCGTCACCCTGGTCGGCATCGGCTTTAACATCAAGATGCTGCAGGCGTATCTGCCGCTGCCCGCGTTTTATGCGCTCTACTTGCTAGGTTCTCAAGAACGCCTGATGGGCAAGCTGGGCAAGCTCGCGCTGGCGACGGCGCTGTTGCTGGTCGTCTCGCTCTCGTGGGCGACGATGGTTGACCTCACCCCGGCCGATCAACGCCCGTATGTGGGCAGCAGCCAGGACAACTCGGAGTTGAATCTCATCCTTGACTATAACGGTCTCAACCGGCTGATCGGCATGGGCTTTGGGCGCGGCGGCAACCCAGGCGGTGGGGCGCGCGATGGCGGGCTCCAGCCGCCGGGTCGTGGCGCGGACGGTGTGTTCCAGCCGCCGAATCCTGGCATGGACGGCGCGCCCCCGCAAGACGGCGCGGGGAACGACATGCGCCCGCCCATGCGCCCTGGAGATGATGGTGCGTTTGCCGGCGGTCAGGGCGGTCCCGGCGGATTTCCGGGTGGCCCCGGTGGTAGCGGAACTGGGCAGCCGGGCGCGCTGCGGCTGTTTAGCGCGCCGTTGAGCAAAGAAGCGAGTTGGCTGCTGCCCTTTGGGCTGTTCAGCGCGCTGCTGGTGGCGTTCCGCGCTCGCCTGCGCTGGCCGCTCTCGCCACAACACCAATCCCTGGTGCTGTGGGGCGGCTGGTTGCTGACCAGCGCAATCTTTTTCAGCGTCGCAGGGTTCTTTCACGAGTACTACCTGGTGATGCTGGCCCCGCCGCTGGCCGCGCTCGTCGGAATGGGTGTCGTCGAATTGTGGCGACTGCGGCAGGACCGGCCCTGGCTGACGCTTGGCTTGCTGCTGATCGCAGCGGGCGGCACGCTGGCGCTACAGATCGCCACCGCGCAAGCGTTCCTCAAGACGATCTGGTGGCAGCCGCTCGTGATCGGGATGTTCATCCTCGGCGGTGTGCTGTTAGTCGCGCAGCGCCGCCAGAGCCGCGTTGCCCTTGCCGGGTTCGCCTGCATCGTCGCCGCCATGCTGATCACACCGGGAATTTGGTCCGGGTTGACGACCCTTTACTCGAGCGAAAACCAGTCGTTGCCGAGCGCCTACAGTGGGCGGGCGTCCGGCCCGGTGAACAGAGGCGGGTTGCAGGTGGACCAGGCGCTGCTGAATTACCTCGAGTCGCATACACAGGACACCACATATCTGATGGCAGTGCCCAGTTCGATGCAGGGCGCCGACTATGTGCTCGCCACGGGACGCCCGGTGCTCTACCTCGGCGGGTTCATGGGCCAGGATAAAGTCGAATCGAGCGCAAGCCTGGCCCGGATGGTGGCCGACGGCGAGCTGCGCTTTATCTACTGGAGTGGGCAAAGTGGCGGCCAGTCGGATATTTCCATGTGGGTGACGACCGCCTGCACGCCGGTTCGAGGGTTTGACAGCGCAACGCGCAATACGGGAGCGCCGGATGGCACGACGGCTCAAGCCGGCGGCATGTCAAGACCTGGAGGCCTGCAAGTGATGCTGTATGACTGCAAAGGGTAGACAAAATTCTCTCAGCAAACTCTCAGCTATTTCTTGGGGCTTTTTCAGGCGTCTCGTCTAAACTCGACAATAAGGTATGGAAAAACAGCAGCTTGTTCAAAACTTGCAGAATGGAGAAGGCTCGATGAAAAAACGAATCTGGATCGGTTTGATTGTGCTGGTGCTGTTGGCAGCGGCCGGCGGCGGAGGGTACTGGGCTTACACGCGCTACTTTACCCGGACCAGTACCACCCAGGCGCAGACGCTGCAAACGGCGACGGTCAGCCAGGGCGACATTGTCATCTCGGCGGATGGCACCGGCAATCTGTTGCCCTCGACTGAA
>CAYHAR010000420.1:0-2744 GCA_964354595.1 uncultured Anaerolineae bacterium
ATCTCGCTCGGCGTGGCGTCCGTGTTCGCCACCAGCCTCATCGGCCAATCCGCGCAGGCGCGCACGACGACGCTGTCCAAGCAGATCAGCCATGCCGATTTGCAGATCACCCCGCGCGAGGACGACACGCTCGACGCGCGCTGGCTCGACGCCGCGCGCGCTCACCCGGACGTGGCGTTAGCCTCGCCTGAAATCGTCCACACGACCCTGCTCCTCGAGCCCTCCGGCGCATCGCTCATCCTGCTCGGCGTCGAGCCGCAAGTGTATGTCCCGCTCGAACAGATCGAGATGGCGAGTGGCCGCTCGTTGATCTCGGCGAGCAAACCCTGGGTGATTGTGCCCGAGCGTTGGGCGCAAGAGTATCACGTGACCGTCGGAGGGCGGCTGCTGATTCCAAGAGACACGGGCGAGCCGATTGAGCTGCTCGTCGTGGGGCTGATCCAGCATCGAGACGACGCGGGCGCGGTGATTCGTGACCGCACCGGGCTGGTTCCATTGCCCGCGCTCCAAGATGCGCTCGGACTGCGCCGCCAGTTGACGCGCATCCGCTTGACGCTGCAGCCCGGTCGCGACCTGCGCCGCGCCGAGGAATCTCTGGCGCGCGCGTTGGACGAGAATGCGCTCGCGCCAGGCAACCCGGTCGTCGTTTCAAAGGTGGACGCGGGCGATAACAGCGGCGTGTTGTATGGGATGATGATCGGCGGCCTGGCGCTGACCGGCGCGGTGATTCTCCTGGCGGCGGCGCTGCTCATCTTTAACACCTTTGCGATGAACGTGACTGACCGCACGCGCGTCATTGGAATTTTGCGCTCGCTCGGCGCGAGCCGCGAAGCGATTCTGCGCGGTGTGCTGGTCGAAGCGATGTTGCTGGGCGCAGTCGGGACACTCGTCGGCTTGCCGCTGGGTTGGGGCCTGGCGCAAGGCATCGTCCGCGCGCTCGTCCTCTGGCAGCGATTAGAGTGGGAACAGCTGTCGCTTTCGATAGAGGGATTGCTCATTGCGCCATTCGTGGGAATGGGCGTGGCGCTGGTCTCGGCGCTGTTGCCGGCGCGGCGGGCCTCGCGCGTCCCGCCGCTGGCGGCGATTCATCCTCACCGCGAATCTCGCTCCGAGCGGGATATACCCTGGACGTGGATGCTGGGGCTAGGTCTTTTGTTGTCGGTGATGGGCGTCGAAACCTGGATGGCGTTGACGCCCTCGGCGCGCGCGCTCGATTTTACTCCGGTGATGCTGTTGTGCAATTTGTTGACGTTTGTGGCGTTGGTGGGCGGCGTGCTGCTTTTGCCTCCCTTGTCAACGGGATTGGCCGCGTTGCTGCGCCATTTGCTCTCGCGGCATTTCGGCGTGGTCGGGCGGCTGGTCGGCGATCAATTGACGCGAAGCGGCAACCGCCAACGCACCATGTTGACGGCGGGCACGCTGGCCGTCGGCGTGGCCATGGTCATTCTGCTCAGCAGCACGGTCGGCGCGCTCGTTCGCGTGTCGGAAGATTTGATTTTTGGGCTGATGCGCGAACAATTCGGCATCCTGGCCTTTTCGCCGCAAGAATCGCTCGAGGCGAGCAACCCGCTTTCGATTCAGCGGCAAAAAGAGTGGCCGCGCCCCATCGTAGCAATGTTGGATTCGCTGCGCGACCGCGCCTACGTGTACGGCCTGAGCTTTAGCGAGCCGGTCAAGGGATTCGATACGCCCGGCGGCATCATGGCGTTTGAAGATGTAGAAAGCTTTTTGCGCGTCGGCTCTTTTCGCTATCAGCAGGGCGATTTGGAAACGGCGGTGCGCATCTTGCGGCAGGGGCGGGGGATCTTGATTACGCCTTCGGTGGCTCGGCGGTATAATGTCGGCGTCGGCGACGCGCTCGTCGTCAAGACCAGGCGCGGGCCGACGCCGTTCCGCGTGGCAGCCATCGGCGCCAATCCCTGGTGGGCGCCCATCGTCACGCGCGAGGACGCCGAGACTTTTTTTGGCGTGTCGCTGCCGATTGGCTACTTTGTCACGCCCAAGCCGGGCGTGGACGCGAGCGGCATCGAGGCGCGCTTGCGGGAAGGCATCAAGACGCGACCGGAATACAAGCTGTTCAGATTCGGCCCCGGCTCGGAAGCCGTCAAGATTTCGGTGGGACGCACCTTTGACACGTTGACCGCGCTGCTCAACGGGCTGACGATTCTCTCGCTGGTGATTGCTTCGCTGGGGCAGATTAACACGATGATGGCGAGCGTCGTCGAGCGGGTGCGCGAGCTGGGCGTGCTGCGCTCGGTGGGCTTGACGCGCGGCCAGTTGCAAATGCTCGTGCTGCTGGAAGCGGCCGCCGTCGGCGTGATGGGCGCCATCATGGGCGCGCTGATTGGAACCGTCGCGGCGCTGGCGGACCTGTTCATGTTTTTCGCGGTGGCGGTCGAAGCGGCCGGCTTTGGCGCGCCGACCTGGGCTTCGTTGGGCAGCGGCATGGCGACGGCGTTTTCCAACACGCGCTGGATTGCGCTGTTCGCGCTGGTGTTTGCGCCGCTGGTGACCATGTTCGCGGCGTGGCTGCCGGCGCGGCGCGCCGCTCGTTGGTCAGTTGTGGAAACGATTCGCAGCGATTCATTTTGAGGGAGGCACATGCGATTTTATTTTATCCGGCATGCTCAATCACACAACAACCTGCTGTGGGATCAGACCGGCACGCACAAGGGGCGCAGCCAAGACGCCGAGCTGACGCCTCTGGGGCAGCAGCAAGCTGAAAGCCTGGCCCGATTCTTGCA
>CAYHAR010000421.1:0-2725 GCA_964354595.1 uncultured Anaerolineae bacterium
TTGTGCTTGATGTCCGGTGATTCGTGGTAGTGGTGCGGAAAGGTCTCGGCCAGATCGGGGTTTTCAGGGTGGGGCTGCGGGTCGTACCAGCGAATTCTTTCTTCGCCGCGGTACACCGTGTAACCGTATTTGCGGATGAGGCCAGCAGACAAGTCAATCGCCTCCGCCACCCGCAATCTCAAACCGCCCTCGAACTCAATCTCACCCTCGACCGCCGCAGTCAGGGCGCTGGTGCTATAGATGCGCAGACTCGAGGAGACGATTTCAGGGTACTGGTCGGGCAGGCCATAGACCAGGGATTCGTATTCAGCCAGAGTTGGAAATGCCATGCTCGAGCCTATGCCGCCGTAGGTCTCAGCGTTGGTTCTCGTGGGTCAATGGTGATAATGTCTCTGGCGCTGGCGCTCAACTGGCGGACGCGCTCGCGCGATAGTTGCTTGAGCGCCGTTTCTCGATCGCGCTTGACTTCGTAAAAGCCGGCCCACATCGCAAAGTCTTCGATGTGTTCGCCATCGTCCAGCCGGCCTTGCATGTATAGATCGTAAAAGTCAGCCGAATCGAGCCAGTAGCGGCGCTCGAATCGGCGCGTGATCTCGTCGGCAGCGCGCAGATCGTCAAGAATCTGGGTAATCGTTACCTCGGTCATGGTTCGTTTCCTTTTTGCCGATATTCGTTAGAGCCTATTCCACACCGGTCATTATATCACAGCACGCAAAGTTCGGTTTTCAGTTAAAAGAGCGGGTGCGGGTTATTGGGGCCGTAGGGTGTCATCACCGTGAAGGTTTCCGTGCCCCTGACCAGGATCGCCTGCCCGGGCGGGGTCAGCTCCTCCGCGCCGTTCTGGTCGACGCGCAGCGTGACGCGGCTGTCTTGCATGGTGGCCATGGCTAAACCGAAAGGGGCAATGTCTTGTTCCTCTTGCGACCCGCACGGCGTGAGGCAGCGCGCTGGGCGTCCAGCTCGTCCCAATCGGCGAAACCAATCCACTATGGCAGAATTACACTTGCGATTGAACAAAATCGTCCCGACCTGCGTGTAACATGCAGATTCGACAAACAGACAGACCCCCAGGGTCTTGCCTTGGGGGTGAGAAAAACAGGAGGTCAAGATGAAAACCCGCTCGATGCTCAATATGGTGTTCGTGTTCGTTTCTGTCGCCGTGCTGGCGCTGCCCGCCTGCGCGCCCGCGGCGACGCCGCCCGTGCCGCCACCTGTCGCCGTGGAGGCCCGACCCGCCGCGCCGCTGCCCGCGCCCACTAAAGCCGCTCCACCGCCGGTCTCGGTCCAGACGGCCCCATCTTCAAACTACTCGCAGCCGGGCACGCCGGTCACGGCGGGCGTGGTGGACGACAACCAACAGTGGTCAGAATATCTCAACTACCGCGACCGGCATCAAGGGCTGCGCGTCAACGACCGGGACATTACCGAGCGTTACATCGTGCGAGTGGTGGATGCCGCTCAACAGCCGGTGCACGATGCGGTGGTGCAAATCTATGCCGGTCAGCAGTTGTTCTTTGAAGGGCGCACCGATGCCGGCGGTCAACTGCTCTTTCACCCTCGTGCGCTCGACCCGCAGGGGCAATGGGGACAGGTGAGCAATTTCACTCTAGTAGCCCGCAAGGGACAGGTGACCGCGACCGCCAGCTTTGCGCGTGGCCGCGAGGAGCGCTGGACGATCACGCTGAATAACGCGCCCATGGCCGAGTGGGCGCAGCTCGATTTGCTCTTTCTGATTGACGCGACCGGCTCGATGGGCGACGAGATTGACAAGCTCAAGACGACCATGCAGACGATTGCCAACGAGATTGGCGCTTTGCCGGAACGGCCCGACGTGCGCTATGGCCTGGTGGCGTACCGTGATCGGGGCGACGCATTTGTCGTCCGCACGTACGATTTCACGTCGGACCTGGGCGCGTTCCAGCGCACGCTGGCTTCTCTCCAGGCGTGCTGTGGCGGCGATGAGCCTGAATCAGTCAACGAGGCGCTGCATCGGTCAATCCACGAGTTGAGTTGGCGTTCTGATAACACGGTGCGCCTGGTTCTGCTCGTGGCCGATGCGCCGCCGCACCTGGACTATCAGGAGCAATTCAGTTACGATACGGACATGATCATGGCCGTGCGAAAAGGCATCAAGGTCTTTCCGATCGGCGCCAGCGGCTTGAATGCCCAGGGGGAATACATCTTTCGCCAGTTGGCTCAATTCACGGGCGGCAAGTTTGTCTTTTTGACCTACGCCCAGGCGGGCAATCCTTCCAGCGGCCCCGGCACACAGACGGACCACGATGTGACCAACTATTCGGTGGACACGCTGGATCGCCTCGTCGTTCGGCTGGTGCGCGAAGAATTGGCCAAGCTGCCGCACAAAAAGTAGGGGCGACCACAAGGGTCGCCCCTACAAAACCGGAACCATAAAAAAGGCCCCTCGCGCCGGAGGGGCCTTTTTTTTCTGATGGCGGGTATTTACTGTTGGGGCACAAACACCATGACGTTCAGCATGGCGAGCATAAAGAACGCCACCGACAGACCAATCGTCACGTTGAAAACGGTCTTTTCGATGCCGCGCCGGGTCTTGTACACCGCGCTGTCGCTGCGGCCAAACACGCCGCCGAGCGCCGCGCCTTTGGTCTGAAGCATGATCACCGCAGTTAGCGCAATCGCGATGACGATCTGAGCCAGGTTCATATAAGTCTGCACAAGAATACTCCTCAATTGGAATGCAGGGCGG
>CAYHAR010000422.1:0-2719 GCA_964354595.1 uncultured Anaerolineae bacterium
GGCCGAGGCGCTGGCCCGGGCCACCGCGGCTCTCACGAGCACGCTGGAGCTAGAGCCGCTGCTAGAGAACGTATTAGAGGCTGCTGTGGAGGCTACCCCAGGGGCCGAGAAGGGGAGCGTCCTCCTGGTAGACGAGGCGACCGGTGAATTGCGCGTCCGGGCCCTGGCCGGCTACAGCGACCCTCGCGTCCGGCAAGCTCGCTTCTCCCGCGAGGAAGGATACGCTGCCCCGGCAGCGCAGCGAGGCCAGCCTCTGCTCATCCCGGATGTCCGGGCCTGGCCGAGCCGCTACGATGGCGAGATCCAAGAAATGCAAGCCATTCAGTCTGCCATGGTGGCCCCTCTGTGCTACCGGGGACGGGTCATCGGCGTCCTCTCGCTGGACAACGCGACTCGCAAGGAGGCCTTTACCGAGCAAGACTTGCGCCTGGTGGCCTCTTTTGCCGACCAGGCCGCGGTGGCGGTAGAGAACGCCCGGTTGTACCAGGCCGAACGAGAGCAGCGCGAGCTGGCCGAGACGCTGCGCGAGGTCGGCGCGACGCTGGTTTCCACGCTCGACACCGACATTGTGCTGGATCGCATTCTGGAGCAGGTCGGCCGCGTGGTTCCCAGTGACGCCGCCAACTTGATGCTGATTCAAGGCGACGAGGCGCGCATCGCCCGCTGGCGCGGCTATGCGCGCTTTGGCGCGGAAGAATTTGTCTCAACCCTTGTCTATTGCATCTCCGAGGCGCCGAACCTCCAATACATGAAAGAGACCCGCGAGCCGATGGTTTTTCCCGATACTATCGCCCATCCTGGCTGGGTGCATGGGCCGGCGCAAGAGTGGCTGCACTCCTATGCGGCCGCGCCCGTCATCGTGCGCGGCGAGGTGATCGGCTTTCTGAATGTAGAGTGCGCCACGCCCGGCTTTTTCACCCCGGCCCATGCCGAGCGGCTGCGGGTCTTGGCCGATCAAGCCGCCGCCGCTTTGGAAAACGCTCGGTTGTATCACGAGACAACCCGCGCGCTGGACCGGCTGCAGGCGCTCAGCCAGATCAGCCGCGTCGTCAATTCGTCGCTGAACCTCGACCAGGTGTTGACCACGATCGCCCACTACGCCGCCGAACTGTCCAACTCGGACGCGGCGGGCATTTACGAGCTGGACAAGGAGCAAGTGCTCCGCATCAGCGCCAGTCACAACACTCGCCCCGAGTTCGTCGAAGCGGTAAATCTCGAAGACATCAAGATCGGTCAATGGACCATCGGCCGGGCCGCCGCCACCCGTCGTCCGGCCACAACGATAGACACGCCGGACGATCCCAGCCAGCCTTTCCCCCCGCTCTCGGCTCGGGAGGGGTATCGCTCCATCCTGGCGGTGCCGATGCTCAGCCGCGAGGCGCTCATCGGCGGCATTCTCGTCTGGCGCAAGCAGCCCCAGCCGTTCGACAAGGACGTCGTGGAGCTTTTGTGCACCCTGGCCGATCAGTCGGTGGCGGCGATCGAGAACGCGCGCTTGTACCAGGAAGCCCATCGGCGACTGGAAGAAGTCTCGCTCATCCAGGCGGTAGCGCTGGCCGGGGCGGCCGACCTGCCGTTCGACGACATCGTGGCCGACGCCACTCTACGACTGTCTCGCCTCTGGGATAGCCGCCCCCTGGGTTTTCTATTCCCCGACGAGATCGGGATGTTGCAGCTCCATCCCTCGTACCTGGGCGCATCCGAGGCCCGGCGCAACACGCCTTTCCGACCCGGCGAAGGCATCGCCGGTTGGGCATTAGAGACCGGCAAGCCTGTGGTCGTCCCCGACGTGCGGCAGGACCCGCGCTATAGCCAAGACAGCCCGGTCACGCGCTCCGAGATGGCGACGCCACTTTTGGTCGGCGACCACGTGATCGGCGTGCTCAACGTCGAGAGCGCGCGCCTGAACGCGTTCTCTGCCGATGACGTGCGCCTGCTCACGGCGTTGGCCGGGCAACTGGCGATTATCTTGGACAACGCGCAGGCGCATCGCGGCCTGGCCGACCGGGCGCGGCAACTGCAGGACGCCTACGGCGAGCTGACCGAAGCGGAGCGGTTGAAGGATGAGATGGTGCGGAACGTCGCCCACGAGCTGCGGATGCCCTTGACGTTTGTCAAAAGCTATGTGGAGTTGATGCAGAACGAGAGCTTTGGGCAGCTGCCCGCTCCCCTGCGCGAGCCACTAACGATTGTGAGCCAAAAGACAGACACGGTGGTGAGCCTGGTGGAGCGCATCGTCAACATGCAGGCGGTACAGCCTCAAACGCTGACGCTAGAGCCGCTGACGCTCACCGAGTTGCTTGTGGACGCCACGAATCGTTGGCGGCCTCGGGCAGCGCGCCTGGGCCTCAAAGTAGAATCGGATCTGCCGGACCGCGTGCCGCAGGTCGCCGGGGATCGTCAAATGCTGACGGAGGCGCTCGACAACTTGCTCAACAACGCCGTCAAGTTCAACTCTCGGGGCGGCCAGGTGAAGGTGCGCCTGGGCGCTGAGCCGGAATTCGTCCACATCGAAATCGCCGACACCGGCGTCGGCATCCCGCCGGACAAGCTGCCCCGGGTGTTTGAGCGTTTCTACCAGGTGGATGGAACGACCCGGCGTCCGTTCGGCGGGGCCGGCGTGGGACTGGCGCTCGTGCGGCGAATCGTCGAGGCGCATGGCGGGCGAGTGTGGGCCGAAAGCGCCGGGCCAGGCCAGGGCAGCACGTTTCACATCGCC
>CAYHAR010000423.1:0-2707 GCA_964354595.1 uncultured Anaerolineae bacterium
GTGCTCCCCTTCCGGGTCGCGCCGCGCGCGGCAAGCCCTGCCAGGGCTAGCCAATAGGAGGTCTTGCAATGGAACACACTGATTTCAAGGTCTATGGGTACCGCTGGATCGTGCTCTTGGCGTTCATGTCGGTGATCGTCGTCAACCAGCTTTTATGGATAACCTTTGCGCCGATCACCGGCAGCGCCGCCAAGTATTACGGGGTGTCGGACCTCAGCATCGGCATCCTGTCCATGAGCTTTATGATCGTCTATATCTTTGTGTCCATCCCCGCCTCGTGGGCCATTGATACCTATGGGATCCGTGTCGCGGTGGGAATCGGCGCTGCGTTGACAGGCGTCTTTGGCCTGCTGCGGGGCCTGTTGGCGTCCAATTATAACCTGGTGCTCATCTCGCAGATCGGGATCGCCGTCGGACAACCGTTCATCCTCAATGCCGTGACCAAGGTGGCGGCGCGCTGGTTCCCGCTTCAGGAGCGGGCGACCGCCTCGGGCTTGGGATCACTGGCCATGTACCTGGGCATCATTGTCGGTCTGGCGCTGACCCCCTACCTGACCATCCAATCCGGCATGGGCGGCATGTTGGTTGCTTACGGGATCGTATCCGTGATCGCCGCAGTCGTCTTTTTCGGACTCGCCAGGGAGCGCCCTCCAACGCCTCCGTGTCCCCCCGGCCAGGAAGAGCGGTCCCTGGTTTTTGACGGCCTCAAGCAAATCCTGCGCAAAGGGAATTTCATTCTCCTGATGCTCGTCTTTTTTGTGGGCCTGGGGGTGTTCAATGCAGTGACCACGTGGATCGAGGACATTGTAAGACCCAGGGGGTTCTCGATCACGCAGGCCGGAATCATCGGCGGCCTGATGGTCTTGGGGGGCGTCGTCGGCGCTCTTGTTCTGCCGTCGCTCTCCGACCGTTATCGCAGGAGAACTCCCTTTATCCTCCTGGCCCTGGCCGGCGCGACTCTGGGACTGGTCGGCGTCACCTATGCGATAAGCTACTGGCTCCTGCTCGCCTCAGCCTTTGTCATGGGTTTCTTTTTGCTCAGCGCAGGCCCGATCGGATTCCAATATGGCGCCGAAGTCGCCTATCCCGCGCCGGAAGGCACGTCCAACGGGCTGCTGTTGCTCATGGGGCAAATCTCGGGGATTGTTTTCATCTTTGGCATGGATAGTTTCAAATCGCCGGAAACAGGCTCGATGACCTCGTCCCTGGTGGCGCTCATTGTGCTCATGGTTCTGGGCCTGCTTCTCTGCACAAGACTCAGAGAGTCAACCCTGTTGACGGGAAATGTGAGCCAATGAGCTTGGGCTGAAACGTCCGGTCGAATACTGGTGCAACACGCATCACGAGCGAAATACGACGCCAACTTTTAATAGAGGTGGAACATGACCGATCAACTTTACGATGTCATCGTCATCGGCGGCGGGCCGGGCGGCTACGTGGCCGCCATCCGCGCCACACAGCTCGGACTCAAGACGGCGCTGGTCGAGCGCGAGCATCTCGGAGGCGTCTGTCTAAACTGGGGCTGCATACCGAGCAAGGCGCTGCTGCGCAACGCCGAGATCGCCCAACTCTTGCAGCGCGGCCAAGAGTTTGGCTTTTCGTTCGACAACCTCAAGCTCGATTACGAGGCCGCCTACAAGCGCAGCCGCCAGGTGAGCGACCGGCTGGTCAAGGGCGTCCAGTTCTTGATGAAGAAAAACAAGATTGACGTGTATCAGGGCACAGCCAAGCTGCGCTCTGCATCGGAAGTGGACGTGGTCGCCGCGCCGGACGCGCCCGCCGTCAACGGGCAGAAATTCGATGGGACGCTGAACGCCAAGAACATGATCATCGCCACTGGCGCGCGAGCGCGCAGCCTTCCCGGCATAGACGCGAACGCGGATGGCGAGAAAATCATCACGTATCGCCACGCGCTGGCGCTAAAGCGAGCGCCCCAGTCCATCGCCATCATCGGCGCGGGGCCGATTGGCATGGAGCTGGGTTACGTCTTTCACGCCTATGGCAGCGAGGTGACGATTATCGAGATGCTGCCCCGCGTCGTTCCGCTGGAAGATGAAGAGGTCAGCGCCGAGGTCGCCAAAGCCTACACCAAGCTCGGCCTCAAGCTGTTGACCGACGCTCAAGTTGAAGCGGTCAGCAAAACCGCCGAGGGCGTCGAGGTCAAAGCGGGCGGGCCGGCTCTCGCCGCAATAAGCGCCGAAAAGGTGATGGTCGCCATCGGCTTTGCGCCCAACAGCGAAAACATCGGGCTGGAGGCGGCCGGCGTCAAGACCGAGCGCGGCGCGATCCTGGTGGACGCGCACATGCGGACCAACGTCCCGAACATTTACGCCGTCGGCGATGTGACGGCCAAGCTGATGCTGGCGCACGTCGGGTCGGCGCAGGGCATGGCGGCGGCCGAGACGATTGCCGGCGTCGAGACCGCTGAATTGGACTATTCCATGATGCCGCGCTGCACCTACAGTCATCCGCAAGTCGCCTCGATGGGACTGACGGAAAAGCAGGCGCGCGAGCAAGGCTACGAGGTCAAAGTTGCCAAGTTCCCCTTTATGGCGAATGGCAAGGCGTTGGGCCTGGGCGATTACGGCGGTTTCGTCAAAGTCGTGGCCGATGCCAAGTACGGCGAAGTGCTCGGCGTTCACATGGTCGGCCCGGAAGTGACCGAGCTATTGCCCGAGTGGGTGCTGGCGCGCAACCAGGAGCTCAC
>CAYHAR010000424.1:0-2707 GCA_964354595.1 uncultured Anaerolineae bacterium
TTTGTCGCGATTGTCGGCAAGCCGAACGTGGGCAAGTCCACGCTGCTCAACGCTTACCTGGGCCAAAAGGTCGCCATCGTCAGCGACAAGCCCCAGACGACGCGCGTGCGGCAACTGGGCATCCTCACTCGCCCCGACGCGCAGGTGATCTTTGTGGACACGCCCGGCATCCACCAGCCGCTCCACCGGCTGGGCCAGGCGATGGTCGAATCGGCCACGCACGCGCTGGGCGATGCGGACGTGATGGTGTTTGTGTGCGATGTGTCCGAGCTACCCACCGACGAGGATCGCCAGATCGCCGCGCTGATTCACGAGCAGGCCGGTGAGCGACCCGTGCTTCTGGCGCTCAACAAGATGGATCGCCTGCCTGCGGAAAAGGTCAAGCAGCACACCGAGGCGTACTGGTCGCTGCTTTCCAGCGAGCCAAAGTTGAACTGGGATTGGATGATGCTTTCGGCCACTAGCGGCGATAACCTCGACAAGCTATTGGACATGATCGTTGCGCGGTTGCCGGAAGGCCCGCTGTATTACCCGGAGGATCAGGTCACTGACCGCACCGAGCGCGAGGTGGCTGCTGACCTCATCCGCGAGCAGGTGTTGCGCTTGACTCGCCAAGAAGTGCCGCACGCCGTGGCCGTCGTCGTGGAGCAATGGAACGAGCGGCGCAGCGGCGCGGTTCACGTCGGCGCGATGATTTACGTGGAAAAGGAATCGCAAAAGGGCATCATTATCGGCAAAGGCGGCGCGATGCTCAAAAAGATTGGCGCGGCGGCCCGCCAAGAAATTGCGCACCTGACCGGCGCTCGAGTGTTCCTCGAATTGTGGGTCAAGGTGCGCAAAGAGTGGCGCGCCAAAGAGTCCGACTTGCGCGAGTTGGGGTATGTAGAGCGCGGAGAATAGGGTGTGGAGTGTAGAGTGTAAAGCGTGGAGCGATGGCCTAATCACTCCACACTCCACTCTCTACTGGCTCAAGCCAGGCTGGCGCCGTCTGTTGCCCGGCAGACATAGACGGTGGGCGTCTTGCCTGTGCGCGCCGGGTATTGCGCCTGAACTGCCTCGATCAGCGCAGGCACGGCGTCCTCTTGCGCCAGCGCAACGGTGCAGCCACCAAAACCGCCGCCTGTCATGCGCGCGCCCAGGCAGCCGGGCGTCTTTTGTTGAATCTCGACCAGCGCGTCAATCTCGGGTGTGGTGATCTCGAACCAGTCGCGCATACTGGCGTGCGATTCGTTCATCAGCCTGCCGAACGCGGCCAGGTCGTCACACTTTAATGCTTCGACGCTGTCCAATGTCCGCTGATCTTCGGTCACTATGTGCTTGCAGCGCCGGGCGACGACAGCAGGCAGCCGGGCTTGATGCGCTTCAAACATCTCGACGCTCACATCCCGCAAAGCTTTTACGCCCAAGAGTCGCGCGCCTTCCTCGCATTGCGCGCGGCGCTCGTTGTAGGCGCTGTCCACCAGTCCGCGCCGCACGGCGCTATCCGTGACGATGATGCGCGCGCCGGTCGGCAGCGGCACCGCCTCGTAGGTCAGGCTGCGACAGTCAATCAACAGCACGTGGTCGGCCTGGCCCAGCGACGAGATGAACTGATCCATGATGCCACACCGCATTCCGACGAATTCGTTTTCCGCGCGTTGACCCAAGAGCGCGGCGCGCACCGGGCCGAGGTCGAGCGCGCACAGCAGGCGAAATGCCGTGATGGCCGCCAGCTCGAGCGCCGCCGAGGATGACAGACCCGCAGCGCGCGGCACATTCCCCGTGATGGCGGCGTCTATGCCGCGCAAAATGTAGCCCTCGCGCTGCAGCACGTCAGCCACGCCGCGCACATAATCGGCCCAGGTGGGCTGGTCGCCGACGCGGCGCACGTTGTCAAGGCTGAACGAGTCCTGCTTGTCCAGGTCAACCGAGTAGAGGCGCACGGTGCGGTCAGGCCGGGCGCGCGCGGCGATGCGCATGTCGTAATCAATCGCCATCGGCAGCACAAAGCCGTCGTTATAGTCGGTGTGCTCGCCGATCAGGTTCACGCGGCCCGGCGCGCGAGCGATCAGGTCGGGCTTGCCATCAAAGGCGCGGACAAAGTGTCGAGTGAGGACGTCGTTGCGGTTCATCGGTTCAACACCTCGCTCATTCGCCTCAGGCGTTCGGCGGCAGATTCTGCGGTCAAGTCGCGCTGTGGATTGCTCAACATCTCGTAGCCGACCATGAACTTGCGGACGGTGGCGCTGCGCAAGAGCGGCGGATAATAGTGCGCGTGCAGATGTGTCTCAGGGTGATCTTGGCCGTCGGTGGGCGATTGGTGCCAGCCCATCGAATAGGGGAACGATACCTCGAACAGATTGTCGTAGCGCGTGGTCAGCCGCTTGATGACGTCGGCCAGCGCGTCGCGCTCGGAATCATTCAAATCCGGCAACGAGCCGACGTGTCGCCGCGCCAGCACCATCGTCTCGAACGGCCACACTGCCCAAAATGGGACGAGCGCGACCCAGTGCTCGTTCTGCAAGATGATGCGCTCGCCCACCGATAGCTCCAACGCCAGGTAATCGCACAACAGGCATGTCCCGTGCTCGTCCAGGTAAGCGCCAAGCGAACGCAGCTCTTTGGCCGGCTCGGTCGGCGTGTGCTCGTTAGCCCACACCTGGCAATGCGGATGCGGATTGCTCGCGCCCATCATTGCGCCCTTGTTTTCAAACACCTGCACGTGATG
>CAYHAR010000425.1:0-2702 GCA_964354595.1 uncultured Anaerolineae bacterium
CACAGCACAACAGGTTGTTCTATGTCGGCCAACTCTTCAAGGATACGTTCTGAGGCTTTCAGCGAGACCCCATGGGGCGATACCTCTTCAAGCAGGTATGTCCTGTCCGACTGTGGCGTGCCATGGCACAGAAACAACTCGCCCTCGACGATGCAAGTAGCCGGGAGACCTCTGAGCCAATCGAGGACGTGTGTCGGTAGATTTCTGATGACATACTCTAACGTGGGCGAAGCAATGGTTCCTCGCGGAGGCGAGGAGATAATCTTGTCTTCATTCCCCAGAACGCTGGGAATGCCCAGTTCGATCAGGCGTCGAGCCGTCGCCAGAGGAGCCAGCGGCCCATAGAGGCTATCGCCCAGGTTGACCATGCTCCTGATGTTGCGTTTTTCAATGTCTCGCAGGATGGCGTCCAACGCCCATATATTTCCATGAATGTCAGACAGCGCGGCGATTTTGTCGAGCATGGTCGTGGGCCTCCGCCCTTGGTCGTTTGTCACTCGACATCTAGCCTAAACGGATTAAAGTCCGTCCCGTAGTCAAAGTAATCTTCGCGCTCGGTCTGCTTGAGCAAGTTGACGATGCGATACGTCACCGGCGTCATCAGCGCCTCGATGCCGCACTTCCACATGTAATTCGTCACGACCAGCGCAAGCCAGATGCTCGGGTCAAAGCCAGGAACCTTGAACAGCGTAGCCAGCGAGATGAATGCGATGGTATCTACTCCCTCACCGACGAGCGTGCTGCCAATCGTGCGCGTCCAAAGCCAGCGACCTTTGGTCAGGATTTTCATTTTCGCCAGGATATACGAGTTGGAAAACTCGCCGCCCCAATAAGCCACCAGGCTGGCCAGGACAATCGCGCCCGTGCTCACGCCGCCGAGAATCGCATCGTATCTTTCTTGCCCCACATTGACCGACCACATCGCTTCGCCCGGCAAGCGGCCTACCAGATAAAGGATCGCGCTCATCAGCGCGGCGCAGCCAAAGCCCGTCCAGATCACGCGGCGGCTGCGACGATAGCCGTACACCTCGGTCAGCACATCGCCAAAGATATAGCTCAACGGGAAAAGCACTGTGCCTGCGTCAAATGCGAGCGGCAATCCAAACAGCGATACGCCCCAGTCCACAATCTTGGCCGACGAGGCGACGTTGCTCACCAGCAGCACCGTTACGAACAGAGCCATGACCAGATCGAAATACTTGTAGCGCATATTTTCCATCTGACCAAAGACGAAGGACGAAAGACCCATTCGTCATTCATCACGCGAAGCGGTCATTCGTCGTTCCCACAATCGGCAGAATGCGCACAGGCCCGGCGCGCTGGTCGGCTGACCGCATTTTTCACAGGCGTTTAGCTCGACCTGCCCAGACCGCTCCGCAAATAGCCCTTGCTCTCGCGCGCGGAGAAAGCTCAAGTAAAACTGCAACTTGACGCCGGGGCTATCCTTTTCCATCAGGTTGAGGATTTCTTTGTGTGCGATGCTGGTCGAGCCTTCTGCGAATGGGCACTCGTCGTAAATGTACTCGACGCCGCGCACCAGCGCATACGCCGCCGACTCGCGCTCGTACAAGCGGCAGAACGGCTTGACCTTGCGCGCCAGTCCGGGTTTATCGGCAGGCAAGACCGGCGCTTGCCGCACGAGATAATCGGCGTTCCAGGTGAGCGCGTTGCCCAACAGCACGGCCGCCTCATCGTCCAGGTTGTGACCGGTCGCCAGCACGTCATAGCCGCCGTCGCGCGCCACGCGGTTCATCACGTGCCGCTTGACCAAACCGCACACGCTGCACGGCTTGGCGCGCCCGCGCATCGTCCGAGCGGCTACATCCGGGATCGTCTCGCCATAGACTTGTGCAATGTCCACTACGTGCAGTGCCGGTTGCCAATTGGATTCAGAGGTAAGTCGGAAGTCGGAGGTCAGAGGTTGGTCGTCGGTTGTTCGTCTTTCGTCATTCGTCGGATTGAAATTTGAGACTAGAGATTTGAGATTTTCCAGAAAGCGGACACACATGTCGTGCGACTGGTTCGAGTAATCCACGCCGCCGTCAATCCCCAGCCCGATGTACAGTCCGTCGGCGCGATAGCCCAGGCGCAGCAGCACGTCCCACAGGCTGAGCGAATCCTTGCCGCCAGAAACCGCCACCAGGATGCGCTCCTGCCGCGTGAACATCTTGTATTTCTCAATGAACCGCTGCGTCTGCTCCGGCACCCATTCGAGGAAATGCTCGTCGCACAAAGCCAGCTTGTGCTGGCGCATGTTGATGACCGCCTCGCGGCCACACTTGCGACACTTCATTCCACACCACCTACCCAAAACCACCAAGACGCCAAGAAATTCTCGTTTCTCATTTCTCTTCCGCCCCGCCCGAAATCACGGCCACCAGTTTGATCTCGTCGCCTTCCTTGGTAATGGTCGCTTCATTGATGAGCTTGCCGCCGCGCACGGCCAACACTTGTTCCGGGTTCAAGCCGCACTTTAAGACGGCATCCCGCACCGTCATGCCGGCGGGCAGTTCCCATTGCTTGTTTCGGTATGTCAGTTTGACCATTTCACCTATCGCCTACGCAGCACACAGAAAAATACGTCCGCACTTGCAGGAAGCGTACGGACGTTGAATGGGCCTGTTCTGCAACTGACCACTGATCACGAATCACCGATCACTGAACCACCGGCAACGTTTGGAGAGCGTGAGGGAGAACGAGAA
>CAYHAR010000426.1:0-2694 GCA_964354595.1 uncultured Anaerolineae bacterium
ACGCTCAAGAAGAGTATAATCGCCGCCAACATACCAGAGACAACCGTCCGTCAACCGTAATAACGATGAGTACCGTGCTGTTCACCAATCGCGCTCGTTCCAACCCACCCACGATTCGGGAAGGTGGGGCGTTTGCGTTTAGGTGATCAGCGCGCGTTATAGGCGTTACTTTAAAAGCCCTCCTACCCGGAGGGCTTTTTTGTTTGTCTCGTCGGGTGCACGACGAGCATTCCACGGCACTCGGCTCCGCTCGCGGAGCACATTATCTCGATGAGGAGGCAACATGGAAAAGCTATCGGTCAACAAAGTGGTGCTGGCTTATTCGGGCGGCCTGGACACATCGGTGATCGTGCCCTGGCTGCGTGAGAACTATTGCTGCGAGGTCATCTGCTTTGCAGCCGACGTGGGCCAGGGCGAAGAGATGTCGGATCTGCCCGAGCGCGCCCGGGCCAGCGGAGCGAGCAAGCTCATCGTGCGCGACTTGAAACACGAGTTCGTCCAGGACTATGTCTTTCCGCTGATTCGTTCCGGCGCGGTCTATGAGCGCAAGTATTTGCTGGGCACTTCGATTGCGCGGCCCCTGATCGCCAAGCATCAAGTCCAGATCGCCGAAGCAGAAGGCGCCGACGCGGTGGCGCACGGGTGCACCGGCAAAGGCAACGACCAGGTGCGCTTTGACCTCACCTACACCGCGCTCAATCCTCGCCTCAAAATCATCGCGCCGTGGCGCGAGTGGGACATCCGCTCACGAGAAGACGCCGTGGCCTACCTCGAGGCTCGCAACTTGCCCGTCCCTTCCAGCAGCGGCAAATCCTTTTACAGCCGCGACCGCAACCTGTGGCACCTTTCGCACGAAGGCGGCCCGCTGGAAGACGCCGGGCAGCCGCCCGAAGCGTCGCTGCCTCAGCTCTCCGTCTGGCCCGAGCAAGCGCCGGATCAGCCTGAAAAAGTCGAGATCACCTTTCAAGCCGGCGATCCGGTGGCGGTGAACGGCCAGGCGCTTGCGCCCGCCCAACTGGTCGAAACGCTCAACCGGATCGGCGGCAAACACGGGATCGGCCAGATAGACCTGGTGGAAAACCGGCTGGTCGGCATGAAATCGCGCGGCGTGTACGAAACGCCCGGCGGCACGATTCTCTACGCGGCGCACCAGGAGCTCGAATCCATCACGCTCGACCGGGACACGCTGCACTACAAGGACCTGGTGGCGCAGCGCTACGCCGAGCTGGTGTACTTTGGCCAATGGTTCACGCCGCTGCGCCAGGCGATGGACGCTTTCTTTGCCGAAACACAAAAGCCGGTCACCGGCGCCATCCAGCTCAAGCTCTACAAGGGCAACCTGATCGTCGCCGGGCGCTCTAGCCCCTACAGCCTGTACCGCGAAGATTTCGCCACCTTTGGCTACTCGGAGGCCTATAGCCACAGCGACGCGGCGGGGTTCATCCGGCTGTTCGGCCTGCCGCTCAAGATTCGCGCCTTGATCGAGCAGGGTGGCGCGGACGTGCCCCCCGTGCCGCCCGAAACGATCATCCGCGATTGATTTCAGACATGGGCAATCAAAATGAAACTTTGGACTGGACGATTAGACGGTACGGTGAACGCGGCGGTCGCCCGCCTGAACGACTCGCTGCCTTTCGATCAGCGCATGGCTCTACAGGACGTGCAAGGCAGCGTCGCCTGGGCGCGCGCGCTGGAACGCGCCGGCGTTCTGACTCGGACCGAGGCCGACGAAATCGCGCGCGGGCTGCTCGAGATCGCGCGCGAGCTTGAAAGCGATCAGTTTGTTTTCCAGCCCAGCGACGAGGACATCCACACGGCCGTCGAACGGCGGCTGACCGAACTCGTCGGCCCGCTGGGCGGCAAGCTGCATACCGGGCGCAGCCGCAACGATCAGGTGGCGACGGATTTTCGCCTGTGGGTGCTGCAAGCTCTCGAGCGGCTAGAGGCTCACCTGCTCCATCTGCAATCCGCGCTGGTCGCGCGCGCCGAACAAGATCGCGGCATTGTTCTCCCCGGTTACACTCACTTGCAGCGCGCCCAACCGATTCTGTTGAGCCACTGGTGGCTCTCTCACTTTTGGGCGCTCCAGCGCGACCGCGAACGCCTGCGCGACGTGGGCCGCCGAACCCGCGTGATGCCGCTGGGCAGCGGCGCGCTGGCCGGCGTCGCATTTGCCATTGATCGCGTTGCGCTGGCCCGCGAGCTGGGCTTTGATTCGGCCTCGCCCAACAGCCTGGACGCCGTATCCGACCGTGACTTTTGCGTCGAATTTCTCTCGTGCGCCGCGCTGGTTGGATTGCACCTCAGCCGCCTGGCCGAGGCGCTCATCCTCTACTCGACGGCCGAGTTTGGTTTTGTGGAGCTGGACGACGCCTACTCGACCGGCTCGAGCCTGATGCCGCAGAAAAAGAATCCCGACCCGTTGGAGCTGATCCGGGCCAAGAGCGGAAAACTGATCGGACTGTTGAGCGGGCTGCTGGCGACGCTCAAGGCGTTGCCTTCCGCATACGACAAAGACTTGCAGGAAGATAAACCACCCGTCTTTGAGGCGGCCGACACGCTCGAGCTGGCGCTGCCAGTGATGAGCGGCGCCATCGCCACACTCCAAATCCATGCCGACCGGATGCGCGCGGCAGTGGACGCTCAAATGCTGGCGACCGACCTGGCGGATTACCTGGTCGAGCGAGGCGTGCC
>CAYHAR010000427.1:0-2689 GCA_964354595.1 uncultured Anaerolineae bacterium
TGTATTCCTTGTACAGCACATCCAAATCAGTCAAGAAGTACGTCGGATGAAAATGCCCACCTACCACGGCACGCAATTGAGCCGGAATGTCTTGGGCTTTCTGTCGGATGCAGCGCACGCTCCGAATCAAGCCGTATTCACAAATGCCAATGCCCAAGCTGTAGGCCCGCTGTTTCATCTTGGGAAACGTTTCGTCAAACATCAAGAACTGGGCGACTTTCTGCCGACACTGGCTCAACCGGCTCACCACACTTTGAGCACGCTGGCCCACCCGGTGGGTCAGCCGCTCAATGTAGCCCACCGAGACTTGGCGAGCATACACAAACCCCACCAGGAGTTGCGTCTTGCGCACCGACAAGCCCAACTTGAAGCGACTCGAGCCAATCAGGCGAGCGACTTGCTGCCACCCCGCCTGGCGTGCTTCCGCCTGCCCGCGCCCGTGCCGGCGAAACCACTTCGTATCCACAGGCTTTGCAGCGGCGGCGTTGGATGCGCACTCTCTGGAGGCCCAGCCAGCCCATCGTCAACATCAGCAGCCAGTTCAGCACCCAATACGTCCCATTCTTCCTGACCTTCCCGCCACACTCCGGACAGATACTGGCCTCTTCCGATTGACGGGGCAGGGCAGGAACGGGGCCCGCCGGGTCACTGGGCTTGGGGCCGGGCCTCTGATTGGCCAGCACTTCCGGCAGTGCGGTGTCCAACTTCTGCAAATCATAGCGCAACGTGCTGGCGGGTACCCCAGCCTCGCGCGCTGCCTTTTCAACATTGATCTGCTCGAGCGCAGTTCGGATCGGCTGAACCTTTTCGTCCAGTGGACGTACTCTATTCGCCCCGCAGATGCCTCCTGCTGAAACCCGTGATGGTGTCACATGATTTCTACCACAGGCGGCCCGCTTGTCAAAGTTCAACCCACAAACATCTTGGGCATATCACAACTCAGGGAACCGTCCCGAACTTTTAAATTCCTACAAGGCCTAATGAACGGGCGCCGATGCCTTGCCGACGCACGTTTGCGGCTACACACATCCGCGCAATTTCTGCGACGCCCTCCAGCTTGGGGCCGGGCGTCACGATTTTTCCTGGTGGTGGTTAGCCGGTTGGAGCATCTGGCGCACCTTGAGAGCCAGGTGCACGGCCAGGCGCGTGTCGGGGTTGTTCAGATCGAGGCCCGTCAACTGGGAAATCCGCTCCATCCGGTAGAGCAGCGAATTACGATGGATGAACAGTTTTTCCGCAGTCTGGCTCAGGTTGCCCAACCGGTCGCAAAAGGATTCGAGCGTTTCGAGCAAATCGCCGCCGCCTTGGTAATCCAGCAAGGGGCCCAAAGTCTCGCGGCAAAAGGCTTCCAGCTCCGGGTTACCTTCCAGTTGGAACAATAGCCGGTACACGGACAGGTCGCCAAAGTAAAGCGGGCCGCGCTCCTTCAAACGCTCGGCCATGGACATGGCCTGCAAGGCTTCGCGGTACGAATCTTTCCAATCCGCCAATTCGGCGGCGGGACGGCCCACGCCACCATACACCGGAACCTGGGGATATTCTGTAGCGGCGGCGGCGCAAACAATGTCGGCCAGCGCCAAAGCGGCCTCGGGTCGGACGGCGCCGGATAGGGCGCAAAACACCAGGACTTGACCGTCCGAGCGCATCAAGGTGCTCACGCCGTGATGGGCTATGGATTGATGAACGATCGTCTCGAGGCGTCGCAGGCTCGGCATGTCATTGTCTCCATGCTCTGCGGCGCGCGCCCATCGCCAGACCAGCGCTGCGTGCGGCGCCTCTACGTCGTAGCCGATGCGCTGCGCCCAGCGTGCCAACTCCTTGGGCGACAGGCTCCCGGTAAGGACAGCATCCACAAAATCGCCATGCGCGCGTTTTTCGGCCTCACTGACGGCCTTGGCCTTGGACATCTCTAGCGCGCAGGCCGCTGCGCCGTGTTCCACCACCAACTGGTCGAGCACGTCCAGTTCTCCTAGTTTGCTCACAATCGAAAGATACCCACGCGCCATGCCTTTTGCGACAATGGGACACACGAATCGCATCAGCCCCCCTGGCAAGGGCTGGTCGCGCCAGTCGCCTACGGTGGTCTTGCGCCGGTCGCGCAGGCCCTCCGGCAACTGGCTCCATGAGCTCAGCGCATGCAGCGCCTCGGGCCAGACCGGCCTGAGGCCCGGCGCGACGGCCTGAGCGAGCGGCTTTAAACGCTTGTCTTGAACCAGGATCGTCTTGCGGGTCAGGTCAAACATCGCCTGCGCCATGGCTTCCAGGCCCCCGCCTTCCACCGCATAACGCGCCAGGTTCTGGTAGACGTGCGTTCCGCGCTCCATCAGATACGACTGCCGATTGACGATCAACTGGAGCGCCGCCTGTTGGATGTCACGCAGAGAAGCGCCGGCGGGGAGCAGGATGATCGGCAGGTCGTCTGCCGGTGGAAATGACCCTGAAGGCAGGACTAGCCCGGCCACGCCTCGCTTCGTCCAGGCTTGCATCTCTTGCGTCGAAACGGCGTCGCCGCACAAGACCAGATCGTCAGCTTCCGGCATCACACCCGCGCCCGCCATCACCACCCACTTGATGGCGCGATCTCGAAAGGGAACGGCCGGCAGCGGTGTGTCGGGCGGAAAAGCCAGGCGAACCAATTCGCCGAGTGAGACTTTCGATGAACGAGTCATTTTTCAACCACCGCAAAACC
>CAYHAR010000428.1:0-2666 GCA_964354595.1 uncultured Anaerolineae bacterium
CGCTCATCCCCTGCACTCGCGTACAGTTTCGAGCGAACGGGTCGCACCATGCGGGGTTGGGCCGCCCCATGTGTGGAATGTTGCCAGATGTAAAAGCCGCGTTTGGGACAGTTATCTCATCTTCCCAAACCATCCCCGCCGCTCCATCCATTTCGCCAGCTCCAGCACCGGCATGATCGTCAAGGCCAGGGCCAGGACAATCGCCCAATCATGCAACGGCAAGCTAAAAGTGCCAAAGGCATCGTGCAGGAACGGCGCGTAGACGATCACGCCCAACAACAACAACTCCCACACGATGGCGAGGTTCAGCCATTTGTTGGCAAACGGCCGGTTGAGCACGGAATGGCGGTCGGAGCGAAAGTTATAGGCTTTGAAGAACTGGATCAGCACGAGCGAAACGAACGTCATCGTCATCGCTTCAGCCACGCTCCGGCCCGAGTTCATCGCCCAGGTAAACAAGCTCAGATTGACCAACGTTGACCACAGTCCGCCGATCACCATGAGCATCACGACGGGCCGTGTGAAAATGCCCGTGCGTGGGTTGCGCGGCTTGCGGCGCATCAGATCGGATTCGGGCGGATCCACTGCAAGGGCCAATGCAGGCAGTCCATCGGTGGCGAGGTTGACGTACAGGATTTGCACCGCCGAGAGCGGCAGGGGCAGTCCCAACAGAGTCGCGCCGGCCATCAGGCCGATTTCACCGATGTTGGATGAGAGCAGGTACATCAGGTACTTTTTGATGTTGCCAAAGATGCCGCGCCCTTCCTCCACCGCCGCGACGATGGACGCAAAGTTGTCGTCGGTGAGCGTCATGGCAGCCGCCTCTTTGGTCACGTCTGTGCCGGTGATGCCCATGGCGATGCCGATGTCGGCTTTCTTGAGCGCGGGCGCATCGTTCACCCCATCGCCCGTCATGGCGACGATGTGGCCTTTCTTTTGCAGCGCCGTGACCACGCGCAGCTTGTGCGCGGGCGAGACGCGCGCATAGACCTCGATGTTCTCCACTTGGCGCTCGAACTCCTCCTCGCTCATCGCTTCCAGTTCCGCGCCAGTGATGGCTTGCCCGCCCTTCAGCAGGCCCAGCTCGCGCGCCACGGCTTGTGCCGTAATCGGGTGATCGCCCGTGATCATGATCGGCTTGATGCCGGCCTGTTCGCACGTCTGGATCGCGGACTTGGCCTCTGGGCGAGGCGGGTCAATCATGCCCAGCAGGCCCAGGAACGTCATCCCACGCTCGGCGCTTTCCAGCGCAGCATGGGGCTTGGCCGCCACCGCCAGGACACGCAAGGCCTCGCTTGCCATCTGTCGCGCCGCGTCCAGGATCTTTTCTTTGCCCGGCGCGTCGAGTGGGGCTTCGCCAGCGTCGGTCAACTGTCGCATACACGAATCCAGAATGATTTCAGGCGCGCCTTTGGAATAGGCCGTCACACCATCCGGCGATGTGTGCAATGTGGTCATGCGCTTGGTTTCGGACGTGAACGGGATTTCCTGCACGCGCGGGAATTGCGCGTCCAGGTCGGCCTTGTGCAGTCCAGCTTTGGCGGCGGCCACCACCAGCGCGCCTTCGGTTGGGTCGCCCTTGATGTCCCAATGTCCGTCACTTTCGACGAGCCGCGCATCCGAGGCCAGCGCCGCCCCGCGCAGCGTGGACAAGACCGGCGGCGTTGGCTCGACGGTTGAGCCGTTCTGCGAGAACGCGCCGTGCGGCTCATAGCCTGCGCCAGAGACCTCCAGCACTTGGCCGCCAACAAAGAGTTTGCGGACGGTCATTTCGTCCTTGGTCAACGTGCCGGTTTTATCGGAGCAGATGATGGTGGTGCTGCCAAGCGTTTCGACCGCCGGCAGGCGGCGCACCAGTGCATTGCGCTTGACCATCCGTTGAACGCCGATGGCGAGTGAGATGGTGACGACGGCGGGCAAGGCTTCCGGCACGACGGCGACGGCGAGCGCGATGCCAAAGATGAACATTTCCAGGAGCGGCTGGCCGCGCACCAGGCCCAGGCCGACGATGATCGCCACAATCACGAAAGCGGCGCGGGCCAGGACGGCCCCGACTTTGTCCAGATTCTCTTGCAGCGGGGTTCGGCTACTTTCGACGGTCTGCAACAGTTGAGCCACCTTGCCGAACTCGGTCTGCATGCCTGTGGCGACGACGACGGCGCGGCCTCGACCATACGTGGCGGCTGTGCCGCTGTAGGTCATGTTCTTGCGATCTCCCACAGCCAGGTCACCGTTGGCAAGCGGCGCGGTATGCTTTTCCACCGCGACAGACTCGCCTGTGAGCGCAGCTTCTTCGACTTGCAGATTGACGGCCTCAATCAGCCGCGCGTCGGCGGGGATTCTATCGCCAGCCCGCAGGAGAATCACGTCGCCTGGCGCCAACTCGCGCGCGGGGATCTCGACTTCGTCGCCATCACGCAAGACGGTGGCTGTGGGCGCGGCCATCTGCCGCAGCGCTTCAATGGCGCGCTCGGCGCGATATTCCTGCACGAAGCCTAACACCACCGCGAACAACACGATGACGGTGATGACGATGGCTTCGACGCCGTGCCCCAAGACAGCCGAGAGCACTGTGGCAATGAGCAGGATGATGATGAGCACGTTCTTGAATTGCTCCAGCAAGATGGCCCACGGCGAGATGCGATGGGCCGCCTGCAATTCGTTCG
>CAYHAR010000429.1:0-2662 GCA_964354595.1 uncultured Anaerolineae bacterium
CCTCGGCAATCCCCGTCGCGCTGGTCACTGCGTTGGGCGCGACCCTCGTCGAAGCCCTCTCGCCCTGGGGAATTGACAACCTGACCGTGCCCGCTGTCTCTGCGCTCGTCCTTGCGCTGATGAGATAGAATCGTAGGGGCGGACCGATGTGTCCGCCCAGGGCCGACACGCAGGTCGGCCCCTACAGAAGGAAATGTCATGGACGAATACCGCCCTCGCATCACCGATTTGCCGGACGACGAACGACCGCGCGAGCGATTGCTGCATGTCGGCGCATCAGCCGTCTCAACAGCCGAGCTGATCGCCATCATCCTGCGTGTAGGCTCCAGCAGTGAAAACGTCGTGGTCCTGGCGCAAAGGCTGCTCGCCAAGTACAAAGGGCTGGGCGGGCTGGCTCGCGCTTCGACCAGCGAGCTGTGTGAGGAAAAGGGCTTGAAGGAGGCCAAGATCGCGCAGCTCAAAGCCGCTTTCGAGCTGGGCCGGCGTTTGCTCGTCGAGTCGCCGGAGGAAAAGCCCACCATCACCAGCCCCGCCGATGCGGCCAATTTGCTTATCGGCGAAATGAGCCTGCTCGAACAAGAGTCCATGCGCGTGATTCTGCTCGACACGCGCAACCGCGTCCAGGCCATCAAGACGGTTTACCAGGGCAGCCTCAACACGACGATGGTGCGCGTGGGCGAGCTATTTCGCGAGGCCGTGCGCGCCAACTGCGCCGCGATCATTGTCGCGCACAATCACCCGTCCGGCGATCCCTCGCCTTCGCCGGAGGATGTGGCGATCACCAAGGACATTGTCGCCGCCGGTAAGCTGTTGAGCATCGAGGTGCTGGATCACCTGGTCATCGGCCAGCAGCGGTTCGTCAGCCTCAAGGAACGTGGACTGGGGTTTGGATGATTTCGGATTGCAGAACATGACTGTAATTGCTCCGGCGCCTCCGCGACTTGCCTGCTTGTCAAGAATTTTAGTAACTACTCAGCCGCTCCCGCCGGATTGACAAATCCGGCGGTTCGGCAAGCAAAATTGAGCAGACCTCATTGCATTTGGCTTGGATTTGGCAATCCAAGCCGAGCGGGCTGAGTAGTTTGACAACGTCAAGTTTCATCCTGGCATCGTAGGAGCGCCTTCCAGGCGCGATAACGTCGCGCGCAAAATCGCGCTCGGAGGGCGTTCCTATGGCCAAGTTGACATTGTCAAAGTAATTACGAATTTTACAGGATAAACACGAGATTTCTCTCGATTCTATTCTGTGTACGCTTCGCGTGTCATCCTGTCGAGTTCCAGAGTCGGCTAACGGGCAGTTACACATGACTCAAAGGCGAGCGCCGACCGAAATCCGCAATCTGAAATCCGAAATCGAAAATCTGGTATAATCACCAGCTAAAGGAGCCGACACATTTCATGGAAAGACTCACCGACGTTTTGCTGATCGTGATTGCCTTCATGGGCGCGTTCCTGGCGGCGTTGTGGCTCAGCATGGTCGTCTGGACGTTTCGCGACATTCGCAGCCGGACGCGCGACATTTTTGCGCAAATCCTGGCCGCGCTCGTCGTGGCGATCTTGAACCTGCCCGGCTTGCTAATCTACTATATTCTCCGTCCACCCGAGACGCTGGCCGAAGCCTACACGCGCTCGCTGGAAGAGGAAGCTTTGCTGCAAGGCATCGAAGAGGCCGACGTGTGTCCCGGCTGTGGGCAGCGCACGTTGCCCGAATACGTCGTCTGCCCCACCTGCCACACCAAGCTCAAAAAGACTTGCTTGCATTGCGGGCGGGCGCTTCATCTGCGCTGGACGGTCTGCCCGTATTGCGGCGCAGCCGCCGTTGCTTCTGGCGCGCTGGCGCCCGGCCCGGAGGCGAGCGCCACTCAAGAGACGCGCCGCGCCGCCCGGCGCTCTGAAGAAAGCGCCGCTTCAACCGTGGAAGTGTGAGAGACTGACGCCTTCGGCGGCCTGAAAATCAAACAGCCCCGGCCAAATGACCGGGGCTGTTTTTCTTTGCGGTTCATCGCGCCCATAAGGTGCAAGTTTTGCGCTTATAACCCTCTGCGCCGGATGATGATGAAAGCAATCACGATCAGAATCACAGCCACTCCGGCGAACAGCACTACCGCAATCAACGCTGTATTGGAGACGGCGGGCGCCTTGGGTTGAGTCGTGGCCGCCAAAGTGGGCGTGGCCTTTTCACCACGGCGGGCCGCCACGACCAGGTCCACTCGCTGGCCGAGCGCCAACGCCACATCCGCCTTTTCGAGCGCGGCTGTGTAACCGGGCGGCAGCGTCACCTGCACCGAGTACGCGCCGGGCGGCAGCGTCGTCAGGCAATATGGCTGCGCCGAGCCTTCCGTCGCATATCGGGCGACTTCACTTCCCCCGGCCAAGACGGCGAACGTCACCCCGGCCAGGCCTGGCTCGTTGCCGTCGCGCAAAGTGTTGTTGTTCGCGTCCTCAAATGCGCCCACGCACAAGCCGCCCAGCACCGGCGTGGCGGTCGGCGGCGGTGGGGGAGTCGGCGGCAACGCGGGAGTGGCCAGCGGCGATTGAGGCGGTATGGCAACCTGCGACGCTTTGGTCGCCGTTGCCGGGGGCGCGACAGTGGGCGATGGCGCGGCCGCCTGGCCTGTCACGGTGATCTTGAGGAACAGGTTTTCCAGCACAGTCCCGTCGC
>CAYHAR010000430.1:0-2660 GCA_964354595.1 uncultured Anaerolineae bacterium
AAGCATCGCATCAACCTGCTCCAGGTCGTCTGTCGCCAACTGCCCGATACGTTTTCCCATCACCTGGTGGCTCAAGGTCAGCAAGACGGGACGCACCAGGCTGGGCACTTTTAGACCGGCGCAAGTCGCATCCACGATTCGATGTCCCAGGGGTGAGGCTGCGACATTGCTGGTGATTGCGGCGATGATGTACAACTGCTCCGCAGCTTGAAACTCGGCGCTGTTGACCACAACGGCAGGGCGCACTTTGCCGCCAGACAGTTCGCTGTATTGGAACGGAACGTAGACGACATCACCGCGTTGATATGGCATCGCCTGGCTCCCAGGGAATGTTGTCGTATGCGGCGGCATCGGCGGGATTATCCCATACGGCCTGCGCGGCGGGTGAATTGAGCGCGGCAACCGAATCGCGATAGCCTTCCTCTTTCGCAAGCGTCGGCTCGCGCAAGGCCAGCAGCACCTGTTCGCGTTCTTGCGCGTCAAGTTGGCGCACGGCCTCGATGATTTGCTGGGCGGTCAGCAGGACGGTCGCGTGACTGATGTGTACCGCCGGGTAGGTATTCATGTTTTCCTCGTCAGTTTTACCGATTGTTGCAAGGTTCGTTCATCCATCATTCTGGCAACCTTGTGGCTCTTGTCGGTCAAGCGAGTTCAGTAAGATTCCAAGCCACGCGGGGAGAAAAGTCAACAGGCGCACAGCTTGGTCGGCCAGCCTGTCGTCAGTGCGCCGGGACGATCCTTTCGTCCTTGATCATCCCGTCCTCCAGATACAGAATCCTATCTGCCATGTTTTCGATCCGATTGTCGTGCGTCACAATCACCACGGCTGCCTGGCGCTCCCTGGCCAGACCTCGGTCAATATCCTTTCGGCGGTTTTTCGAGCGGCCTGGCCCTTGACTCGGTTCAAAGCCACCAGCACGTTCTCTTCAGCGGTCAGCGACCTCAAGAGGTTAACTCGTCAATCGTCCCTAGGGACTAAACCGAACGTGCAGCACGTCGCCATCTTTGACGACGTATTCTTTGCCTTCGAGCTTGAGCTTGCCGGCGGATTTTAGAGCCGCTTCGCTGCCCAGCGCGATCAGGTCGTCGTAGGCAAACACCTCGGCGCGGATGAACCCCTTGGCCAGGTCGGTGTGAATCGCGCCGGCGGCTTCCACTGCCGTCGCGCCGCGCCGGATCGTCCACGCGCGGCACTCGTCTTCGCCGACGGTGAGAAAAGATTGCAGGCCCAGCAAGTCATAGCTCAGCTTGATGACGCGCAAGCGGCCCGGCTCGGCGATGCCAAATTCTTGCAAGAACTCGGCGGCCTCGTCCGGCGGCATTTGCGCGATCTCCATCTCGAGCTTGCCTTGCAGCGCCGCCACAGCCGAGTGGCGATGCTGGTACTGGATCAATTCGTTCGGGTCGCGCGCCTCGTCGCCCGTGTTGACCAGCACCAGCACCGGCTTTTGCGAAAGGAACCCAAAGCTGCGCAGCAGGTGCTCTTCGTCAGCGGCCATGTCCACATCGCGGATGGGCGTTTCCGCTTCCAGCGATTCCTTCAAGCGCAGAAGGAGTGATTGCTCTTTGAGCGCGGCTTCGCGCTCTTTGCCGGTTTTCTTCAGATCGCTTTCCAGCCGCTCCAGGCGCTTTTCGATGGCGACCAGATCAGACAAGATGAACTCAGTGTCCAGGAGGTTGACGTCGCGCTGCGGGTTGAGGCTGCCTTCGACGTGCGGCACCAGGTCGTCTTTAAACACGCGCGCGACGTGCACGAACGCATCCATCTGGCTGATCTGGTTGCGCAGCGGCCCGGACAGCCCGCTGCGCCCGACGCCTTTTTCCAGCCCGGCGATGTCGGCGTAGGTCACCTTGGCGTAAACCTTTTTGTGCGGCTTGTAGATTTCCGCCAAACGATCCACGCGAGGGTCGGGCACGTCCACCGTGCCGGTGCTGATTTCGAGCTTGGTCGCCGTGACCGCAGAAGTGGGGCGGGTCGCGCCGGTCAGCGCGTTAAAGACCGTGGTCTTGCCCGAGTTGGGCAAGCCGACAATTCCGATTTGCATGGCAGCCTCCCGTCAGACCTGACAGCGCGAAGCGTTCAAAACCTGTCAGGTCTGAATTCTAGTCCAACATGCCCGTAAATGCAAAAAGGCGCAGGTGGATGCCTGCGCCCGAATGTGCCAACCGCCGGAATTACTCTTTGGCCACCGGGGTGGCCGGAGCCTGGACCTGCTCTTCGCGGCGTTCCTTGAGGCGCGCGGCCTTGCCGGTGCGTCCACGCAAATAGTAGAGCTGCGCGCGGCGCGTGTGCGCGCGGCGGATGACTTCGACCTTTTCCACGCGCGGCGAGTGAAGGAGGAACGTGCGCTCGACGCCGATCCCGTCGGAGGCGACGCGTCGCACGGTAAAGTTGGCGTTGGTGCTACCCCCGCGCAGCCGAATGACGGTGCCTTGAAAGACCTGCACGCGCTCGCGGTCGCCTTCCACGATGCGGCTGTGAACGCGGACGGTGTCGCCCGGATTCATCTCCGGCGCTTTGTCCTTGAGTTGTTGGCTCTGAATTGATTGCACGAGATTCATGACTGTACCTGCCCTTTCAAAATCAACGCCCCGGATTGCGGGGCAACGCGGGCGGATTATACCATACTCTCGCAGGCAAGCAAGTGAGCCGGGTGGTG
>CAYHAR010000431.1:0-2278 GCA_964354595.1 uncultured Anaerolineae bacterium
TGATGTTGGGCGACCACACGTTCAGTCCTTGATAGTGCCCGGAGAACCCGTGGCGGCGCACCGCCTCGTGGTATTTGGCGCGCACTTCGTCGCCGATGGCACAAGCCACGCGCTGGATGAGCGCAGGGTTCCACGTCGCGGCCAGGCCAATCGCCTGTGGGAACACGGTCGCGCGCCCGTTGCGCGCCACGCCGTGCAGCGCTTCGCTCCAGTAATCGTAAGCGGGGATGTTCAGACGCGGAATTGCAGGCGCGTCGAAAACCAATTGCCCGATTTTTTCCTGCAATGTGAGGCGTGAAACCAAATCCTTCACGCGCGTCTCGATTGGCAGAGTAGAGTCTTGAAAAGGCACCCGTCCTGTGTTAGCGTCCATGCTATGTGTCATCCTCCGGGCTACCGCACACCCATCAACAAATCGAATTCCGTATCGGTTGGAACTGGGTCATACGTCAGCCAGCTCACCATTTGCCGTAACCCTCGGCCATCTTGCGGTACTCGATGAACGGCTCATTGATCAGCTTGGCCATCAGCATGATCTGGCACGACTCTTCGAGCGTGGACGACCAGTGAAACGCTTCGTCAAGCGTCTGGCCGATGGCGAAGCTGCCGTGCCCACGCAGCATCACGATTTTGTAGGATTGGAGCGCGGCGGCGAGCTTGTTGGCCATCTCGGGCGTGCCCGAGGCAAACTCTTCGGCGACGACAGGCACTTTTTTCAAGAGATACGACGCCTCGTTGTCAATCGGCACGAGTTCATCGCGCGAAAGCGAAAATGCGACTGCCGTGCGCGGGTGACAGTGGACAATCGCCAGCGCAGGCGTCTGCATGTAGATTGTCCGGTGCGCCAGCAGCTCGGTCGAAGCCAGCGTCACGCCGCTATCGTTTTTCTCCAGGCCGGTTTCGATGAGGTCATGTGGCTTGAGCCGGCCCAGTTGCGCGCCGCGCCGCTTGATGACCACGCGGTCGCCCAACCTCATGCTCAAATTGCCGCCGTGCGAGCTGATCATGCCCGCTCCGTAAAGATCGCGCCCGATTTCTTTGAACTGTTCGTAAATCCGTTCGTCAATCATTGCGCTGCCTCCACCCACTTGTCCAATCCCAACTCGGCCAGCTTGTGCGGCGTGGGCACGCCATTTTCGTCCCAGCCACGTGCGCGATAGTATTCCTTCAGCATTGGCTCCAGTTGGCTGACCCAGCCTTTACTCGGCCCGTCGGGCACTGGCTCGTTGAGCAGGCGCGGCGGGAGTGTATCGTCGGCCTTCGCAAAGCCTTCGCGCAAGTTGTAAAGCCGCTCCAGGTTGTACACGCGCTCACCCACTCGAATCATCTCACCCGTCGGATGATGGATGCCGGTCACCGCCGAAAGTGCGCGCGCAAAATATTCTTCCGCCACGCCCATGTTAGTGAACTTGCAGATGACGAGCGAGTCAATCACTGCGGCAATGTTCTGGTGCAGAATCACGTAGGACGACTTGCCCTGCACCTGGAAGCGGTCAATCAGCTTGGGCAGCCCCAGTACTTCGAGGCCGAGCATGTTGCCGCGCATGTGGCAGCCGCCCCGGTTCGACGTGGCATACAGCAAGCCCTGCCCTTGCATCCCGCGCGGGTCGTAGGCCGGCAGCTCCATGCCCTTGCTGCTCATCGAAAGGTCGGGCCGGCCATATTTCTTTGCCAGCCGCAAGCTGCCGTCCGCCAGTTCCGCGCCGATGTCGCGCCGGTAGCCAATGTCCTCGACCATCTTGGCGAGCAAATCGGCGCGACCAAAGCGCAACTCTGAGTCGAGCAAGCCCATCTCTGCAAGTTCCATCGCGCACGCGATCGTCGAACCGGTCGAGATGGTATCCAAGCCCATCTCATTGCACATGTGATTGGCTTCGATGATGGCGGCGAGATCGTCCACGCCGCACTGTGCGCCGAACGCCCAGGCCGTCTCGAACTCGGGCCCTTCGCCTTCGACCTTGTCGGTTTTGCTGACGCGCGTGCAGCCGATGGGGCACGCCCAACAGGCCGAGTTCTTGACGAGGTATTTTTCGGTGAGCGCCTCGCCCGAAATCGCCTCTGCGTCTTCGAACTGTGCCTGGCGATGGTTGCGCGTGGGCAGTGCGCCAACGTTATTGACGACGTTCATCATCACGACCGTTCCGAACTCGGGCAGGGCCTGACTCGTCAGAGGACTGGCGCGCAAAAGCTTGCGCGTCTCGTACAGCATGAACTTGAACCTGTCCTGGTCGGCGATGCCTGGCCTCTCTTTGCCCTCGACGACAATCGCCTTGAGATT
>CAYHAR010000431.1:2288-2660 GCA_964354595.1 uncultured Anaerolineae bacterium
TGCCCATCACCGCGCCGGGGCCGCCGCGCGCCAGCGACCGCTCGCCGTCGTTCATGATGGCGGCCATGTGGCTCAGGCGTTCGCCCGCCGGGCCGACGCACAGCACGTTGCGCTTGTTGTTGTCCTGCCCCAGTGTACGCGTCGTTTCGCTGACGACCTTGCCCCAGAGGGACGCCGCGTCGTTGATCGTCACACCCTCCGGCTTGATTTCCACATAGACCGGCTGTTCGGCCTTGCCGCGCACGATGAGGACATCATAGCCGGCCTTTTTGAACTGCATGCCCCAAAAGCCACCCGAGTTTGCGTCGAGCACGGTGCCGGTGAGCGGACTCTTGGTGCTCACCGAAAAGCGGTTGCTCGTCTGATAGCCAG
>CAYHAR010000432.1:0-2658 GCA_964354595.1 uncultured Anaerolineae bacterium
TGTGGATGGCAGATGCGGTACAATGGGCGTCGGGCGGCTCTTGCCGCCTGTTGTGTTCCCCTTCGGGGCCAGGCGATACGCCATACGCGATATGCCATCCGCAATCAGTGAGCCAGACCTCATCCCCCCCGATCCCGCCGCCGTCACCCAGCCGGCCGGGAGCGCCGCGCTGCACGTGGCCCGAGCGGCCAGCGTCATTGCGCTCGGCAACGTCACCAGCCGCGTGTTGGGATTGGCGCGCGAGACGGTCAAGTCGCACCTGTTCGGCGCGACGTGGCGCGTGGACGCTTTCCAGGTGGCGGCGGTCGTGCCCACGCAACTGTACGAGTTGTTGATCGGCGGCATGATCTCGAGCGCCTTGGTGCCCGTGTTCAGCGAGTACACTGCGCCAGAGCGCCGCGAAGAGCTAGAGCGGCTGGCCGGGACGCTGATCACCCTGGCGGCGATCACGCTCGCCGCGCTGGTGTTGGTCTCTGAAGGGCTGGCCCCGCTCATCGCCTGGCTCCTGGGCAGCGGCTTTGACGCGCGGACGCTCGACCTGGCCGCCGGCCTGCTGCGCATCACTCTCCCGTCCGTCGTGTTCCTCAGCCTATCCGGGTTGCTGACCGGGCTGCTGTATGCGCTCAAGCGATTCACGTTGCCCGCGTTCACTTCGGCGGTGTTCAATGTGAGCGTCGTGGCGGCGGCGTTGTTGCTGGGAGAGCGCCTCGGCGTGGCGAGCATGGCGCTGGGGATTTTGGCCGGGGGCATGGTCCAGATTGCGCTGCAAGCGCCCGGACTGGCCGGCCTGCGCTTGCGGCCTGCGCTGGATTTTTCTCATCCCGCGCTGCGCCGCATCGCCAGGCTGTATGTCCCGGTCGCCGCGAGCCTGGTCATCAGCCAGGCGGCGATTTACGTGAGCTACAACCTGGCCTCGCACGCCGGCGCGGGCAGCCTCGCCTGGATGAACTATGCGACCACGTTGATCCAGTTCCCGCTGGGCCTGGTCGCCACGGCCATCTCGGTGGCGATTCTCCCCACGCTTTCGCGCCAGAGCCAGGGCGACCAACCGGGCGCGTCCGCCTCCGACCTGGCGATTTTTTATCGCCCGTTTCTTTCGACGCTGGCGCACGGCCTCAAGCTCGTGCTGATTCTGATCATCCCCGCGACGGTGGGGCTGTTCGTGCTGGCTCACCCGATCATTGCGCTGGTCTTTGAGCACGGCGCGTTCACGCCGGAGGACACGGCGGCGACGGTTCAGGTTTTGCGCTTTTACCTGTTCGGCCTGGCCTTTGCGGCGATTGACCAGCCGCTCGTGTTTGCGTTCTATGCGCGTAGGGATACACTCACCCCGGCGCTGGTCGGATTGGTCTGCATCGGCATCTATCTCGGGGCGGCGCTCGCGCCCTCGCTGTGGCAAAGCCGCCCGCTGCGCGTCTCTGATTTGGCGCTGGCAAACTCGATCCAGTGGATCAGCCACGCGCTCATCATGCTCTGGCTGCTGAGGCGGCGCCTGGGTGGGTTAGGGGGCTATGGAGTGCGCGCGTTGATCGTCAAAGTGATTGCGGCGGCGGCCGTGATGGGCGCAGCCGCCGCGCTGATCGCGTGGGCGTTGGCCCCGGCCATGCAGGTCGGCCACACTGCCGGCAACCTGATCGTCGTCGGCGGAGCGGGCCTGGTCGCGGTTCTGATTTACGGCGCCTTGATGGTTGTGTTGAAGGTACAAGAGCTTGATGTGGTGTATCAGTTGGTCAAGTCATTCGTCAAACGTGGCGCCGACGTTTGACGCGCCTGTTTTGCTTGACGGTGATAGAGCCAAAATGTATAATCTTTTTGGGGATTGAGAAAGGACGGACTGTGGCGCGACCGGATCAGCAACCCGCACTGCCTTCCACGCTATACGACCAGGATTATTTCCTCACCGCCTGTGAGGGGCACGAGGAATTTATCCAGACGCAAGGCGAGCATCTCTCGCGCCGTCTGCGCGAAGCGTTCGCGGTCGCCTCGGTCGAGCCGGGGATGCGCGTGCTGGACGTGGGCTGCGGGCGCGGCGAGATTGTGCGGCACTGCGCCCAGTTGGGCGCGGACGCCTATGGGATTGATTACGCCGAGGTCGCCGTCAACCTTTCGCAAGAAACCGTGCGAGCTTTTGCGGACGCTCCGCCGCCCGGCAAGATGGGCGTGTATCAAGCCGATGCCAAGCGGCTGCCATTCCCGACCGGCGCGTTCGACCGCGTGCTGATGTTCGACGTGGTCGAGCATCTCTATCCGTGGGAACTGGACGCCGCGATGGCCGAGGTCAAGCGCGTGCTGCGGCCCGGCGGAATGTTGGTCATCCACACGGCGCCGAATCGCTGGTACGACATGTACGCTTACCCGCTCGTCCGTCTGATCCGGACGCTCCAGGGCAAAGGGCAGCTTTACCCCAAGGACCCGCGCGCGCTCAACGTGGCGCACAATCAGGACGTGCACGTCAACGAGCAGGATATGGCCGGGCTGCGACGCAACCTCAAGCGGGCGGGGTTCGGGCGGATCAAGGTCTGGCTCAACACGCCGCCCCAGCACCGGCGCGAGGCGCTGCCCTTTAGGTTAGCGCGGCACGTCGTGTTCCATTGGCCGCCGTTCCGCTGGTTCTTTGAGCGCGAAGTGTTTGCCGTCGCCGTCAAAGTGTGATGGCGC
>CAYHAR010000433.1:0-2656 GCA_964354595.1 uncultured Anaerolineae bacterium
CACGTTCGCGCTTGCGGATCGCAGCGCGCAACGTGTCAAGCGAAAGCGTGGCACACCGAGTGCGTTGGGTGACTAGCTCGCGGCCCAGCGCATCAATCAAATCGTCATAGTCTAGCTTGGTCAGCTCGTCGAGCGTTTTGCCACTCGCAAACTCGCTCAGGTACGAAGCCGAAGCCTGGCTGATGGTGCAGCCTTCTCCTTCGAACGTCACCACCGCCCGGCGGCTGCCATTGACCTTGAGATAGATCTTGACGACGTCGCCGCAGCCAGGGTTGCCGCCTTTTGCCATCACCACGCCGTCGCCGCTCATCGGCTCTTTGTGGCGCGGATTTTCATAGTGGTCGAGGAGAAACTCGATTTGCTCTTGTCGGTCCATCTTGGCGTCGCCTGCCTCCACGCTCTTTCGGGGTGACGGTTCAAATTAATCTCGCGGACAATGCAATTGTTGCAGATCAACGCTCGATGGGCGCGTCCACCAGGTTGCCCCACTCGGTCCACGAGCCGTCATAGTTGCGGACCTTGGGGTAGCCCAGCAGATAGGTCAACACGAACCACGTGTGCGATGGTCGCTCGCCGATGCGGCAATAGGTGATAACGTGAGAGTCCCGCTTTTCCATTTATCCCCCTACCCCGCCAACGTCACGCCGTCATCTTTTTGGCGATTTCTTTCTTGAGCCGCTCCCGCACGCTCGCCAGCGGAATGCGGTCGAGCACCGGCGTAAAGAAAGCATTGGCGAGCAGCGTCTCGGAATCCAACCGGCTGATGCCGCGTGACATCAGGTAAAACACTTCTTCTTCGTCTATCCGGCTGACGGTGGAGCCATGCGTGCAACGCACGTCGTCGGTCAGGATTTCGAGACCCGGAATCGAATCGGCGCGCGCGTTGTCGCTCAGGAGCAAATTGCGATTGGCCTGGTAGCCATCCGTCTTTGGCGCTTCTTGCGCGACGCGGATCATGCCCTGCCAGACCGTCCGCGCGCTGTCTTTGAGCGCGCCTTTGTAAAGCAGATCGCTCTTGGTGCTCGGCGCGAGATGATTCTGCTCAGTGTCCAGGTCGAGATGCTGAGTGCCATCGGCAAAGAACACGCCGGAAAGGAGCGCCGTGGCCCCCTGCCCGATCAGCCGCGCGTCGAGAAAGGTCTTGGTGAGCCGGCTGCCCAGCCCACTGGCAATCCAATGCAGCGTGGCATCGCGGCGCACGAGCGCGCGCTCGTTGGTGAAATTCCAAACGCCGCGGCCCCAATCCTGGATGCCCACGTAATCCAGTTGCGAGCCGTCCTTCAGGATCAGCTCGACTGCGCCCACGTTGAACGCCGGGCCGCCTGCCCGCGCCGATGCGTATTCGTCAATCAGCACGGCGCGGCCGCCCGGCTCCATCACGACGAGCGTGTGCGGCGCGCTCACATCGCGCCGGCTCAGCCAGGTGAAACTGCGCAGCGGCAGCTTGACCTCGACGCCGCGCGGGACATGCAAGAACGTTCCGCCCTGCCAGAACGCGCCGTGCAGCGCGGCGAAATAGTCGTCACTGGGCCGGACGGCCTCGGTGAGGAAATACGGCTCGATCAAGTCGCCGTGTTCACGCAACGCCGTATCCATGTCCGTGAAAATCACGCCGCTGGATTCGAGCCCGTCTGCGGCGACATGACCGGCGACCGCGCCATCCACTGCCAGCAGCGCGCCGGAAATATCGTCCGATTTTTGCGCGCGCTTCCAGTCCGCCGGAACGCCCCGGAGCGTGGGCGACCCGCTGCGCGAGAGGCCGCCTTTGGCGGGCGACCACGCCGGGTCGCCCCTACCCACCGGGCTGAACTCGCTTATCGGCAACGCCTTGACGTCGGTGCGACGCCACGGCTCATCGGACGTCGTAGGATACGGCGTCTCTATTAAAACGCGCCAGGCCTCTAGCCGCCGGTCGCGCATCCACGCCGGCTCATCGCGCGAGGCGATCAACGCCTCTAGCGATTCGCGCGTGAATCCTTTCAAGGTATCAGCAGTTTTGGTTGCAGTTTCGACGAGAGTCAACGTTGCATCTCCCACGCGATTGCGGATTTCGGACACCTGCAGTGCGAGTGTTTGGGATTTCGGTGCATGCCGCGTAAACCGGGACGCTCCGCAATCCGCAATCTAGAATCCGAAATCAGCCGACGGAGCCTTCCATCTGTAGCTGAATCAGCCGGTTCATCTCGACGGCGTATTCCATCGGCAGCTCTTTGACGAATGGCTCGATAAAGCCCGAGACGACCATCGTGCGCGCGTCCACTTCGTTCAAGCCGCGGCTCATCAGGTAAAAGAGCTGCTCGTCGCCGATCTTGCTGACGGTGGCCTCGTGGCCGATCGTGACCTTGTCTTCGTCCACCTCGATGTACGGGTAGGTGTCCGTGCGGCTATGCTCGTCGAGCAGGAGCGCATCGCACTGGACGTGAGACTGCGCGCCCTCCGCGCCCTTGTAGACCTTGAGCAGGCCGCGATAAGAGGCGCGACCGCCGTCCTTGCTGATGGACTTGCTGGTGATCTTGCTGCGCGTGTGCGGCGCGACGTGGACGACCTTGCCGCCGGCATCCTGATGCTGGCCCTTGCCCGCGAACGCAATCGAGAGGATTTCGCCGCGCGCGCCCGGCTCCATCATGTAGACCGACGGATACTTCATCGTCAGCTT
>CAYHAR010000434.1:0-2628 GCA_964354595.1 uncultured Anaerolineae bacterium
CCCTGCGGAAAAGCGAAGAGCGCTATCGCAACTTTGTGGAACAGAGCATCGAAGGCATCTGGAGGCTGGAATTCGACGAGCTAATTCCGATTGACCTGCCCGCCGAAGAACAGGTCCGCCGCATCCAATCGCTCGGCTATGTCGCAGAATGTAACGATGCCCTGGCAAGGATGTACGGCTATGCTTCCGCTGCCGAGATGTTGGGCAGACGACTGCTCGAGCTCTACGGTGGCGAGCCAAGCCAGGTCAATTCCCAGTCCACACTTCAACTGGTCCAAGCCGGTTATCGCTCCGGCAATCGCGAAACACAGGAAGTGAACAAGAGCGGTGAAACCATCTACTTTCTCAACAATGCGGTCGGGATCATCAAGGACAGACACCTGATCGCTATCTGGGGAACCCAACGTGACATCACCGACCTGAAGCGCGCCGAACAGGCGCTGCGCGCCAGCGAAGCCCGGCTGCGTGCTCTATTGGAAGCCGTGCCCGACATGATCTTTGAGCTGGCTCGCGATGGCGCCATCCTCTATTTTATGCCGGCGCCAGAGATGCAACCTCTATTGCCGCCTGAGCAATTCCTCGGCAAACGATTGTATGATGTGATGCCGCCACACATCGCCGCCCTGTCAATGGAAGCGATAGCGCGAGCGCTGGATGCCGACCAGGTTCAGCAGATCGAGTACCAACTGCCGGAGGGCGAGCGTCTGGGCGATTTTGAAGCCCGCCTGGTTGCCAGCGGCCCGGATCGGGTGATGAGCATTGTGCGCGATATTACGGAGCGCAAGCAGGCTGAAGTCGAGCGGGAAAAGCTCATTGCCGAGCTGGAGGCCAAGAATACCGAGCTGGAGCGCTTTACGTACACCGTCTCACATGACTTGAAGGCCCCCCTCGTCACCATCCGTGGCTTTGTGGGCTTTATGGAAAAAGACGCCGTGTCGGGCAATCTGGACCGCCTCAAGGCCGATGTCGCGCGCATCGCCTCCGCTGCCGACAAGATGCAGCAGTTGTTGAACGACCTGTTGGAGCTTTCACGCGTCGGGCGCCTGATGAACCCGCCGGAACGCGTGTCTTTTGCGGCGATTGCGCGCGAGGCCGTCGAGCTGGTGCAGGGGCGCATCGCCGCGCGCGGCGTCCAGGTCGAGGTGTCGCCCGACCTGCCTGACGTGCACGGCGACCGTGTGCGTCTGGTGGAGGTCGTCCAAAACCTGGTGGACAACGCGGTCAGGTTTATGGGCCAACAGCCGAATCCGCGCATCGAAATCGGTCAGCGTGGCAACGATGCGGACGGCAAGCCGATTTTCTTTGTGCGCGATAACGGCGTGGGGATTGACCCGCGGTATCACGATCAAGTCTTTGGCTTGTTCAGCAAGCTCGACGCGCAGACCGAAGGCACGGGCATCGGCCTGGCGCTCGTCAAGCGCATTGTCGAGGTGCATGGCGGCCGGATTTGGGTGGAATCGGAATTAGGCAAGGGTTCGACATTCTACTTTACATTGCCGGTGCCACCGGCCGACTAGGAATGTTGGCGTGACGGAAACAAACCAATCCCGCCAGTTGGATTACAAATAACCACGGAGAATTCGATGGAAAAGATCAAACAGTTTTTCTCACCACCCCACTTTGCCGACGAAGCCCTATCGCGTCGTGCCAGTCTGCTGAGCTTCATCGTAAATTTGCACCTTGTCATTGCCCTGGGTGTGACATTCTTGTATCTTGGCTTGTCGCTTCAACGATTGCTCTTCCCGCTGATGGCGTTGTCGTCTTGTCTGCCAGCCCTGGGGGTGCGTGTGCTGCTCCATCGGGGAAAGGTAAAGCCAGCGGCATTGATTTTCATGGGTCTTATTGCCACGCTGATGCCGACCATTGCATTCATGGGAAACTTTTCTGCTGCCACAGTCCCTATGACGGCCTTTCAGCTTGTGACGATTGTCATGGCAGGACTGTTGCTTGGCGGGCCGGGGGCATTCAGCTTTTTGATTTTTACTGTTGCCATGGATGCTTTGATGCTATACGGAGAAGCCAATGGTTGGTATCTGGTTTCGTTCTCCAGCAAGCTCCAGGAAACATGGATCGTTCAGGTGATCACTTACACGGCTGTGACGGTCATGTTGTGGCTTGCCAATCGTCTGATTCAGGAATCGTTTGCACGCGCTCAGCGTGAAGATGCCGAGCGCCGCCGCGCCGAGCAAGCGGTGCGGCAACTGAATGCAGAGCTCGAACAGCGAATTACTGAGCGCGATGCCCTGATTCGGCGACTCGAAGCGCAGAATGCAGAATTGGAGCAGTTTGCATACGCCGTATCGCACGATTTGAAATCACCGATCATTACCGTTCAAGGATTCCTGGGATACGTGGAGCGGGATGCACGTTCTGGAAACCTTGAGCGATTGAATACCGATATCGCACGCATTACCGAGGCGACGAAAAGAATGTCGCAGTTGCTCAATGAACTGCTCGAGCTGTCCCGCATCGGTCGGCCGATGAATCAGCCGGAGAATGTGCCGTTTGAATCGATTGCGGGAGAGGCGGTCGGGTTGTTGCGCGGTTCATTGGAAGCACGCGGCGTGCGAGTCCAGATTGCCGGGGGATTGCCAACCATCAATGGGGATCGGGCGCGATTGGTCGAAG